>NZ_NCSS01000006.1:1711979-2044503 GCF_002088935.1 Henriciella litoralis | reverse complement strand
GGTCTGCCTTCGGCGTCGGCTTGACGAGGAGAGAGGTGTCGAGCGGTGGAATTTCGCCTTCTCCGCCCAGTTTGAACGTAATGACCTTGCCGACGGCAGGTGGGACGGCGTCCTTGAAGAGGAAGCCGGCTGCCAGACCGAAAGCATGCCCCCAGCCCGTTGTGATCGTGACGTATTGCTCGCCATCGATCTCATAGGTGCCAGGCCCCGAAAGAGCGCCGGAATTGAGCTGGTCGCTCCAGAGCTGCTCGCCGGTTGCGGCGTCATAGGCGACGAATGTCCCATCGAGACGCCCCTGGAAGACGAGGCCGGACGCCGTCGACAGGATGCCGCCATTCCAGGCGGCTGGATGGTCAACTTTCCATTTTGCAGACTGGGTTGTCGGGTCCCAGGCGACAAGTGCGCCGCGGGTCGCGGCCCGTAGAGACTGCACGGTACCTTCCGGATAGCGAAGCGGCATGCCGGCGGAGAAATCCATGCCGGTATTCCACTTGGCTGGCTTCGATTTGAAGCGCGCATCGGTGATGTAAGCCTGGCTCAGTTCCTGGACGGGGATATAGACCAGTCCCAGATCCGGGTTCATCGCCATCGGATGCCAGTTGTGCGCGCCGTAGGGGGCCGGTGCCTGAACAAAGCCGGCATAAGTGGCCGGGTCATTGTTGCGCGATTCAGGGTTCTCAATCGGCCGCCCCGTCTCGTCGAGGCCTTCGGCCCAGTTAATATTGGAGAAGGCCTCGCCTGAAATGAACTCGCCCGTTGCGGCATCGACGACGTAGAAGAAGCCGTTCTTTGGCGCCTGCATGGCAACCCGGCGGGTTTCGCCATTTTCGCCGAGCGGGAGCTCTGCCAGAATGATGTGCTGAGTTGCGGTGTAGTCCCAGTTATCGCGCGGCGTTGTCTGGAAATGCCACTTATAGTCGCCCGTATCAGCGTCTACGGCGACCATTGATGAGACAAACAGATTGTCTCCGTCGCCCTCAGGGTCGCGAATATCCGCATTCCAGGGCGAGCCATTGCCGACGCCGAAGATGATCTGGTTGTTCGGTTCGTCATAGACGATCGCATCCCAGACCGTGCCGCCGCCGCCATCGCTGACCCATGCGCCAGTATCGCCCCAGGTGTCGTTCGCAAGTTCTTCGAAGATACGGTCAGAGGCAGCGTTGTCCGGTTCCTTGTTCGGATTGGGGACGGTGTAGAAGCGCCAGCTGAGATCGCCTGTGTCGGCGTCATAGGCCGACAGGTATCCGCGCACGCCAAGTTCAGCGCCGCCATTGCCGATCAGGACATTGCCTTTGGCGATGCGAGGGGCGCCCGTAATCGTGTAGGGCTTCGACTGATCGACGGTGACTTTTTCCCAGATCAGATCGCCGGTCTTGGCGTCGAGGGCCTGTAGCCGCCCATCGATGACGCCGACAAAAATCTTGCCGTCATAGGCGGCAACACCGCGGTTCACGACATCACAGCAGGCTTTGACGCCAACGGCCTTGTCGACCTCAGGATCATGGACCCAGAGCTCTTCGCCGGTGACCGGGTCGAGCGCGTAGACAATAGACCAGGTGGAGGTGACATACATGACGCCGTCCACAACGATAGGCGTCGATTCGATGCCGCGCCCGGTTTTCAGGTCATACGTCCAGGCTGGCGCGAGATCCGACACGTTTTCCGGCGTGATCTGCGTCAGTCCGGAATGGCGCTGCTCTTCATATCCGCCATTATAGGTCAGCCAGTCCTCTGGCGTGGACGCCGCGTTCAGCAGGCGCTCCTCGGTCACGGCGGCGGCGCCGACATTGTCATCAGTTTCGTTGGTTTCAGGCGGCGGCGCAGCAGGTTCTGCCGGCTCGCTTGAGTTGTTGCCGCAGGCTGCCAGCACAAACGCTGACAGGGCCGCAGACAGTAATAGTCGCGTTGGTTTCATGATCACTCCCGGTATCCTCCCTTGCTCGGTCCGCTCTCGTCAGACCTGAACAAAGATATGCTACGCGGTTTAAATCTGATGTCGAGGCAGACGCTACGTTACCCGGAGTTTGTGAGTGCAGCCGGTCGCGGAAATGAGGTCTTCGCGCGCCAGCTTGACCGCGCGAACAATTATTTGCTGCCAGGCATCAACGGTTTCTGCGTCGCCAGACCCTTCCGGGAAGATCACAGACCGTGACGCGCTGACGACCCCGCCTGTGAGGCAATTGTCCTTGCGGGCGAACCCGGCAACGGCCTCTTCAGCGCCTGCCCCCTGCGCGCCATAGCCGGGCACAAGAAACAGGGAATCGGGGGCCAGCGTGCGAAGGCGGCGGGCTTCCTCCGGCCCGGTGGCACCTGCGACCAGCATCAGGCCTGAAAAGCCGCACGCGCCTTTTAGCCTTTCGATCATCGGCGCGAGCGCTTCTACGACACGTTCATAGAGCGGGGCACCTTCAAGAGAGCGTGCCTGAAAGTCGGCTGATCCGGGATTGGAGGTACGGGCCAGCACAATCACGCCTTTCCCGTTTTGCTCGGCAAGGCGCACATGCGGCTCCAGCGTATCCACGCCCATATAGGGGTTTACGGTGAGGGCATCCGCAGCGAACGGGGCGCTCTCGCCAAGCCAGGCCTCGGCATAACCTTGTGCGGTTGAGCCGATATCGCCGCGCTTGGCGTCCATCAGGATGAGGAGGCCGGCCTCGCGGGCCGCCGCCGCTACATTGTGAAGCGCGCGCATGCCTTGCCAGCCATGGCGTTCGAAAAAGGCGACTTGCGGTTTGATGACCCCAACCTGTCCTGCGAGCGCCTCAACAAGGGCGAGGCCCCACTTCTCGACACCTTCGGGCGTGTCGCCGCCGAAGATCGCCGGGATACGCCCGGCATGCGGGTCAATCCCCACGCAGAGCGGTCCAAAAATGTCTGTTGCCGCGATCAGCCGGTCTGCAAACATGGCTATTCCTCTTCGTCGACCCGGCAGGCGACCTTGACCACCTGCAGATTGCTTCGGGCACGATCAGCTGATCCGCCATAGGAGTCAGGGGAAAACGGCACTGGGCGCTCGCCAATCGGGACGATGCTTTCCTCGGCAAGAAAGTCTGCAATCGCTTCGGGAGAGGCGCTGTAGATACGGCCACGGCGCGGGCTCTCGGCGACGATCACGCCGCGCACGCGCCCATCGGAATCATAGACAGGCCCGCCGCTGAGACCGCCAAGCGTGCCTTCCAGGTCTTTTGTCCGGCCGGTTTCGGCCCAGGCCAGAACCGGTTCTTCCCCGACGCGGCGTCCGCTGGACACAAGACGAGAGCGGGAAATGAGACGGCTGATCGCCTCGCCAGGACGCCCCTGCGGATAACCGACATGGTAGCCATAGCTGCCCACACGAAGATCGCTGGAGGTGTCGAGCGCGACCGGGGCGTTGGTGGGGCCGGCGCGCAAGAGGGCAAGATCATTGGACTCGTTGATTGTGACGCTCTCGACCGGGAGATAGCGATTTGGCGCAACGAGCAAATATATTTCGGCGCAGCCATCGACGACATGGCGGGCGGTCAGCCAGTAGCCTTCATTATTGATCGAGAACGCTGTCCCGATCCCATCCTTGGGGGTGTCGACCCGCACCAGCACCGTTTCGTCAAAGGCCGTCGGGGGCGGAAGGGATGCGCCTTCACGGACAACGGAATCGGGTGTTGCTGGCGGCGCATCCTGGTTTGGCGACATGGAGAACACACCAATCACGATCGCCATCAAGGCGAGCAGATAGATGATCCAGTCGGGTATCCAGCGCAAATCCGTGTGTCCCTGTCCCTAAAGCCGTTGCAGGACCGGGTCCCAGAGACCGGCGGCCAGTAGCATGGCGCTTGCGAGCTTGGTGCCGATCAAAACAATCGCGGCGCCGGCTTCATCATTCTTGATGCGCTCGGGCAGATCCTTGAGGAGCAGATCGGTCAGCCTGTAGGCCAGCAATTGCAAGATTAGCGAAACGACGCCCCAGAGAACAAGATCCAGAAGCGACACACTGGAAGCAAGGCAAGACGCGAGCGGAATGGCGAGACCGACAATGGCGCCCGAGAGCGCGAGGCCGGCAGTTCCGTTGCCGCCCTTGACGAGCGCAAGCTCCTTCCATGGCGTCAGCAAAATGTAGACGACCACAGCCAGGATCAGCATCAGGCCTGCCGTGCCTGTATACATCAGAAAGGTGGGAAATCCCTCCTGAAACGACTGAAACACTGAACCCATTTGCCCCTCGACCTGTTGTCTTGTGAAGCCTTGTCCTAAACAAGGCGACAGGCTCACTCAAGAACAATGGATCACACATGCTGCACAGTGGAAAAACCGCCCTCGTCACAGGCTCAACCAGCGGTATCGGAAAAGCGATCGCAGAAGCGTTTGCCGCCGAAGGCGCAAACGTCGTTTTGAACGGGCTGGTCAAGCCCGGCGAAGACGAGGCGCTTCTGGCTGAATTCAGGGACAAGTATGAAGGCAAGATCGGTTTCTCGGATGCGAATCTGACCGACCCTGAAGCGATTGAAGGCCTTATGGGCTATGTCGCCCGCGATTTTGGCGGGGCCGATATTCTGGTCAACAATGCCGGCGTTCAGCACGTTTCGCCGATCGAGGACTTCCCCGTTTCGAAATGGGATTTGATCATCGCGCTCAACCTTAGTTCTGCATTTCACACGACCCGCATGGCGATTTCAGGCATGAAGGAAAAAGGCTGGGGCCGGATCATCAACACCGCAAGTGCGCATGCGCTGGTCGCCTCGCCCTACAAGGTTGCCTATGTGGCGGCCAAGCATGGCATTGCGGGCATGACGAAAACCGTTGCTCTTGAGGGCGCGCAGCATGGCGTTCGCTGCAATGCGATCTGCCCGGGCTATGTGCACACCCCGCTGGTCGATGCGCAGATCGGTGACACGGCCAAAGCGCGCGGCATGAGCGAGGATGAGGTCGTCAAGGATGTGATCCTCGCCGCGCAGCCGACCAAGGAATTTGTGACGGTTGAGCAGGTCGCCGCGATGGCTGTCTTTCTGACGAGCCCCGGCGGCGACCAGATCAATGGTGCCATGATGCAGATGGATGGTGGCTGGGTCGCGCAGTAAGGATTGGGAGCAGCTCGCTTGGTCTTCCTGTGCGCCCCCTTCAGTCTGAAGGGGCAGACCAGGCGGGCAACTCTGTTGCAAAATAGCGCCCTTGGGGCCGTTTGCGGTTTGTTGGGGTCTACTCGACCTCTGGCTCTTCCTGTATCGGGGCGACGCGCAGGCCCGTAATCTGATTGCGGGTCTTGCGGATCACGTCGAAGCGGTGCCCGTGAAACGAGAAGCGCTGGCCGGGTTCAGGGATCGTCTGAGCCTCGTGAATGACGAGGCCTGCGATTGTGACGGCTTCCTCATCGGGCAGTTGCCAGCCGGTCGCGCGGTTGAGGTCTCGAATGGTCACCCAGCCTTCGGTGATAACAGAGCCATCTGACTGCGGGCGCACGCCTTGAACCGGCACGTCATGCTCATCGCGAATGTCGCCAACGATCTCTTCAAGGATGTCTTCCAGTGTCAGAAGGCCTTGCAGCTCGCCATACTCGTCGACAACGAGGGCGAAGTGGTTGCGCTCTTTCAGAAAGAGGTCGAGCTGGTCCTGAAGCGGGGTCGTTTCCGGCACGAACCACGGCTCACGCAGCAGCTCGGTCATGTCGATGCCGTCAATGTCGCCTTTGTGCTGGACGACGGCGCGCAGCAGATCCTTGACGTGCAGGATGCCGGTAATCTCATCGTCTTCAGCATTATAGAGCGGAATGCGGGTGTGCGGGCTGTTCAGGGCTTGCTTGATGATGTCGCCGGACGGCTGGGTGCAATCCAGCATGGTGATGTTCTTGCGGTGGATCATCACCTCTTCGACAGTCATGTCCTTGAGGTCGAGCGCGCCGACCAGACGGTGACGGTCAGCCTCGTCCACGCCGCCTTCGGAATGGTGGAAGTCGATGGCGCCGCGAATTTCTTCTTCGGCGGTAAAATCAGCATCGGGGGCGGCTGCGCCAATCAGGCGAAGCGTGGCGTTCACGATGGCCTGGATGATGAGGACGATCCACGCGGCTGCTTTCACCAGGACGGAGATCGGCTTGCTGACGGACATGGCCATCCGATCGGCCCGGGTAATGGCATAGGTTTTTGGCAGAACCTCAGCAAAGACCAGCACCAGAACCGTCATCACAGCGGTTGCAACCGCAACGCCGGCGGCGCCGGGCATCAGCGCAGCGAAGAGGGTGGTCGCGAGCGCCGAGGCCAGAATATTGACCAGATTGTTGCCCAGCAGGATGGCGCCGATCAGCTTTTCGCGGTCCGATATCAGGGTGTTCACGGCCGCAGCGCGCTTGTTACCCTCGCGTTCGAGCTGGTGCATCCGCGTGCGCGATGCAGCCGTCAGAGCCGTCTCAGAGCCTGAGAAGAACGCCGACATCCCGAGCAAACACAGGATGGCAATGAATGTACCGATAATCATGGATCAGCCCTGCTGAATTTCTTCTTCAAGAAAGGTCCGGACATCGGAAAGATCCGCATCCGGCTGGATAAAGGCGCGGCCCAGCCCACGCGCCAGAATGAGGGGGACGCGACCTGCGCGTCCTTTCTTGTCCTGCTTCATCGCTTCAGCGAGCGCATCTGCCGGATAAGGACCCCCTGGGAGCCGGTTCAAATGTGTGACCAGGCCAGATTTTTCAAGCAAGGCCGACGCGCGTTCTGCGTCCTGACCGTTCATCAGACCCTTGCGGACTGAGTAGCGCAGCGCGAGCGCCATGCCCGTGCCGACAGCTTCGCCATGCAGAAGCGAGGATTTGAACCCGTTGGCCGCTTCCAACGCATGTCCGAATGTATGGCCGAGATTGAGGAGCGCGCGCACCCCGGATTCGCGCTCATCCTCAGAGACGATGCGGGCCTTGGCGCTGCAGGATACCGCGACCGCGTGGGCAATGGCGTCTTCTTCCAGCGCAAGGACGCGCTCGCCATTCACTTCAAGCCAGTCAAAAAAGTCCGGGTCATCGATCAGGGCGTATTTGACGATTTCCGCGTATCCGGCGCGGCGCTCGCGCTCTGGCAGGGTGGAGAGCACGGTCGTATCGGCCAGAACGAGGTCTGGCTGGTAGAAGGCACCGATCAGATTCTTGCCTTGGGGCGCGTTCACAGCAGTCTTGCCACCAACAGAGCTGTCGACCTGCGCCAGCAGCGTTGTCGGGATCTGAACGAAGGTCATCCCGCGCTTCATCAGCGAGGCGGCAAGGCCTGTAAGGTCTCCAACAATCCCGCCGCCCAGAGCGACCAGAACATCGTCGCGCCCGGCCCCTTCCATCAGCAGCCAGTCCAGAACCTCACCGAGGGTCTGCCAGGATTTTGACTGTTCGCCATCGGAGACGGCTTTCAGGCGCATGGTCAGCCCGGCATCGCGAAGGCTGGTTTCTAGTGCGCCGGCATAGAGCCCGCCAACTGAGCCATCCGTCAGCACGAAGACGCGGGGCTGGCGCACGAGTGGTTTCAGGTAGTCGCCCGCCTTCGATAGCAGGCCCGCCCCGATCAGAATGTCGTAGCTGCGGTCGCCGAGGTCGACGCGTACCGAGTGAGGGGCCGTCATCGTATCAGACATGCTGGCCTCCGGACCATTCTTCGAGGGCTTGCAGGATCGCGTTCACCGTTGCCTTGTGCGGTCCGTCCTGGCTGCGGACGACCAGATCGGCCTTTTCATAGATGGGGGTGCGTTCATCCAATAGGCGGCTCAGCGCCCCCTTCGGATTTTCGGTTTTGAGCAAGGGTCGGTGCGAGCGGCGCGAGACACGGCGCCAGAGCGTTTCGAGATCGGCGTTGAGCCAGATGGTGATGGCTTTCTCGCGCAGCAGGTCACGCGTCGCCGGATCGAGATAGGCCCCGCCACCTGTCGCCAGGACGTGCGGGCGCTGATCGAGCAGGCGCTCAAGCACGCGGCGCTCGCCGCGTCTGAACTCGGCTTCGCCGTGCATGGTGAAAATATCTGCGATGGACAGACCGGCAGCTTTTTCGATCTCGCCGTCGCTGTCATAGAATTCCCGGCCCAGCGCATCGGCCAGTCGGCGGCCGACCGTGGACTTTCCAGCGCCCATCAGGCCAACCAGCGCAATTGTGCGTCCGGATGTGGCCGCCTCAATTTTGCCAGCGTCTATGATGTATCTGCTCTTTGCGGTCATGGGCTTTTCGGGTCTGTTATGACTGTCCTATACAGTCTCGGAGTTTACGAGCAATGATTCCGGTGAAGTGAAACCGGGGAAAGAGATCTTCTCATGCGCAAATGGTTTATCTTGTTCGCAGTCCTGATTGTGGGCGTCGTGGCGGCAATCTGGTGGCTGGGAACCGAAGTCGACAGTGCCCGGCCGGATGATGGCGAGGTGCGCGTGGAGATTGAAAATGTCTTTTAAGTCCCTGCTGGTCGCCGGGGCCGGTATCGCCATGGCGCTGTCCGCGACCGCCCAGATCAGCTCCAGCGGGCTTGGCGATGTCGATGCGTGGAACACCAATCTTCTCGATCGCGGCGAGACGAAGCTCTCTGATCGTATGTGGGCGTCCTCCGACAGCGCGTATCTTCTGTCGCTGATGCAGTCGCTCGATGTTGAGGCGATGACGCAGGCCGAGCGCAATCTGCTCAGCCTTGTGCTGCGCTCGCCATCGACCGCGCCGGATGACGACGCCGCTGATGCGCTTCAGGCCGAACGCCTCAGCCTGCTTTATGCGTTGGGAGATCGCGGCGCGGTCTCGACGCTCGGACGTCAGGTCGATGACCTGCCAGACGGCATCGACCCTGATATCGTCGTGGCGGACAACCGGCTCGCGCGTGGTGAGCTTGATGTGGTGTGCGCCCAGATGGACCCGCAGGCCGATGGGAAGTTCTGGTCAGAGCTGCGCACCGTCTGCGCGCTCAATGATGACAATATGGCAGCCGCCGAACTCGCCATCGAGTTTGCCGGTCAGCGCGAAGGCGCAGACCCCTGGGTTGTCGAGACGGCGATCGCGCTTATCGGCGATATGGATGAGCGGCCAAAGTCTCGCTTCCGGACCGGGCTGGATGTGGCGCTCTCTGATCTCGCTGCGCTCGATATGGATGATGATAGCCTGAAAGGCGCGCGTCCCGATATCGCGGCCAATGTCGCGCGGGACGAGACCTATCCGATCGCGTTTCGCCTGCGTGCAGCGCGGATTGCGGCTGATGCGGGCCTGTTTGATTCCGGCGAGTATCGCGGCCTCTATGACATCCTGATCTCCGAGGACGGGTTTGAACCTTCGACGCCCGTTGAAACGGCGCTCGTCGTTCTGGCGCGTGAGCCGGAGCCGAAAGTTATTCCTCTGGGCGGCGACACCGGCCTGCAGGACCTTCGATCCCTCAGCGATGAAGACCTGGCCTTGCTGGATGAAGGCGCTGAGCCGGTCGACGAGGTTTCGCTGCAGGAAGAGCAGGCCCAGGCGCTCGCCGCAGCGCTCCGCTCGTCTGCATCTAACATGGCGCAGTACCGCCTCGTGGCGCGGCTGTTTGAGCCGGAGCTGAAAGCCATGCCCGTCAATGAGGACACCGCGGCCAACGCGCTCGTCTTTGCGCGGGCGGCCTTGATGCTCGGCAATGACGGCCTCGCGAACCACTGGATTGAAGCAGAGATCGAGAGCGAAACTGCAGAAGAGACCGTGTTCGAGACGACGCTTCTGAGAGGCTATTCGACTATTCTCGCCCGCAGCCGCACTTCGCGCGCCTTGAGCAACATTGCCGGAATCCTTCTGGAAGAAGGCCTCGAGACCGCTGAGCGGGAAGAGACGATCCGTCTGTTTACGACATGGTCCGGTCTTGGCGTGCCGGTCCCGGTTGAGGCGCGCATCGCGCTTGCCGAGACCGAGCTCGATGCCTCTGGCACCCTTAGCCGCCTTGCTGCGATGGATGCCGCCGAGCGCAATGGCGCGACGGGTGAAGCGCTGCTCCTGCTGCTCAACGAGACCGCCGGTGCGCCGGATGAGCTCTCTGGCATTGAGCTGGTGATGGTCCTGCGTCTCCTGAAGCGCGTTGGCGCTGATGACGCGGCGCTGTCGCTGGCGATGGAAGCGGCCGATATCTGGTAATCGGCCCCGTCCCTATTTGCCGGTGAACTTGGCCTCGCGCTTTTCCAGGAATGCCATCATGCCTTCGCGGGCATCGTCTGATTTTATCAGGGGCAGGAGCTGCAGGAAGACGTGATGCACATGCTCTGTGAAGGGCTCTGAGAGGCCCATCCGCATCAGACGTTTGGAGGCCTGCACGGCCATTGGCGCATTCGCGGCGATCTCTGCCGCGAGGGCGCGCGCCTCATCCATCAGCGTCTCGTGCGGGACGACTTTCACGCAGAGGCCCTCGGCGAGGCACTGATCTGCTTTCAGGGTGCGGCCCGTAAAGATCAGCTCGCACGCCTTTTCCCAGCCAAGCAGCCGGGGGAGAAACCATGTGCCGCCGCTTTCCGGCAGGATGCCGCGCTTGGTAAAGGCGGCGGCCATCTTCGCCTTGTCCGACATGATGCGGATATCGCAGCCGAGCGCTGTGTCCATGCCATAGCCAGCCGCGCCGCCATTGACCGCGCAGATGGTCGGCGTGTCCATGTTGAAGAGGATGGTTGGCGGGGTGTTGCGCAGATCCAGATGCGCGCTCTCAACCGCGCCGGAGCCGGTCGTCGCGGTCTGCAGGTTGAGGCCCGCACAAAAGGCCCGGCCCGCGCCGGTGAGGATCACACAGCGCACATTCTTGTCCTTGTCGGCTTTCAGAAGCGCTTCTGACAAGGCGTCCAGCATCGGCCCGGAAATCGTGTTCAGCCGGTCCGGCGCGTTCAGCGTGATGGTCGCGATATGACCGTCGACCTCATAGATGATTTCTTCAAATGGCGTGGCTGTGTCTGGCATGGCGTGTCCTCCTGTTCTGTTTTTCTGGAGCGTAGCGGGCGCGGGGCGGCGTGCCTATTGGTGACGTTGGGGATAGCGGCCTCGCCCTTCGACTTCGCTCAGGATGAGGCCTTCCTACAGGTCAGCAAAAAAGCGCTCATCCTGAGCGAAGTCGAAGGACGAGCGCTTCTGGCAGAACACCAGCAATTTATCTCAATCTCCCTGCTCTTGAGTGTTATTCGTTCTCGTCCTTGCGAAGCGCAGACATGAACCCCTCTTCGCGACAGGCGCAGCACCAGCGGCCGCAAACTCCAATCGGGAGGGCGGCAAACAGTTCTGAATTCGGGTGAGGCGCCCGCTTCAGGGTGGTTGAAGCGGCAGGTGGCCGATGACCGGCAGGGCCGGGCAGACTGGAGGGCTCACCGGCCGCGCGGCATCAATGATCATGAAGCCGGGCGCATCCGTCTCTACAGGCGCGAGCCGGTCCCATGGCGCTCGGTCAAATTCAGGTGCGAGCGCGCCGCGCATCGCGCGCTCGGCGTCAGACTCGTCGCAATACTCGATCCAGATGCGGCCACCCGGCTCAAGGTGCCAGCGAAAGAAGCGGCGGCCTTCCTCAGCATAGGCGATGTAGGTGTCTTCGAGGCGCCGCAGCCAATACCAGAGCACCGGCCAGTAATAGACCGGCACGCGGGTATGGCACCAGAGGATCGTCTTCCAGTCGAGCATGCGGACGAGCATAGATGCAGGCTGTAGGGAGGGGGATGAAATCAAGTTTTCCCCTCTTCTGGTGGGAGAGGGGTGTTTTGAAACTACGGACTTACTTGGAAAGCGCACTATCGCTTACAGAGCCTGGTGGGCAGCTGCAATACGGTGTTAGTCCTCGGCCTAGTCCCGCTCTTTTGGGGTTGGAATCTTGTTCAAAACCTCAAGCCCATAAAAGGCATGGGGTATCAATCTGTCCACTTTATTCCAAGCATCTGGATCGTCCCTACCGTCGCCAACACTCTCGAAACTTCCCTTCATTTCGACGTTGTCGCCCTGCGCCTCAAACACGAACGAAACAACTCTTCGAAGCCGTCGATCTGTTGTGAATCGATCAATAAAACCTACGCGGATTCCGAATTCGAATCTCATCTTCTCAATGCCGTAACCTTTATCGAGCTGAGCCTTAGGAACACTGAACTCATACCGGAATGGTACGGTCTCGTGTTGCTGCGGCAGAATTTCGTGGGCAATCAACCCGCGACTATGGGTGGATTTCTCCTCAAGCCACGACCGATGAGTCCTTTCTGTGGTTTCAGATCTTGGATAATACAGAGTCGCGGCGCTGTTTCGCCCTACGTAATAGGCTGAAGTTTTCCCGACATTCAGCACGTCAAACTCAAAGAGCGCCACGATCAGGATATTGTCTTGGATGCGAGCGGCCTGCTCCACGATTCGAAAGTTTCGAATATTGTGCCGGGCAATATGCGGCTCGAACTCGGCTTTCGCGGCGTTTAGCGACAAAGCATTTTGGCGGCGCAGTTCCCGGCTGGCGCTGAGCGTTTCGTAAAGCGTCAAAGCAATAAGAAATATGCTAATAACGGTTGCAGCAAGTACCCCGAAAGCCCACTCAGCCATATCCTGCTGGGCTTTGAGATCATATGCGGCGTATTGCTGTTCTTGCTCGTCGCGTATTTGCTTAACCAAGCAAGATATTGCCCGAAGGTTGTCCGGCCCCCCGCAGAGTCCTTCTGAATCATATTCAGTGGCATTGGTATATGCGTTGGCGGCCTTATAACGCTCAGCGTTATGGTTGGCTTGATAGTAACGTAAGTAGGCGAGCGACGCCGCTATAAGCATGATGACGATGGTGCTAGCTGCCCAAGCTACCCAGTTATATCTAAAGTTTTTGCGCCAACCGCGTTTAAGCATTGTAACACCAACGCCGCAGTAAAATTCCCGCGTGATTCCATGCTGCCAATACCCGCCTCTTTTTCATAAAACTCAATCCCCGCCAGCTTCCGAAAAGCCAACTATAGGCGATTCTCTTCAACTTTAGCTGAGAGTTTCGGTGTCGGCGGCGCATCGCTGCGAGGCCCTCGTCCCCGTCCACCCTGAGCGCCGCCGTGACGGCCGTTTACCGGGCTTCGAGGGAGACGGTCATCACCGGGCTGGTGCAGTCAATCAGCCAGGCGCCTTCACTGGCATCAAGGACGGCGCCGCCGTCGATCGCGCCCGTTAGGCCGTAGGCGCTGGGGACGGAGAGGGTGAGGCCCATGATGGGTTGGGGGCAGGACAGCTTGAGGGTGTGGCCCGCGTCTGAGGACACGACATCAACGCCGATGGCGTCGCGGGCGGCCCACCAGTCTCCGAACTCAGAGACGGTGCCGATCCAGGCGAAGGGTTTTACGTGGGCGATGAAGCCTTCGGCGAAATCGAATTTATGGCCGAGAATGTCGGGATGGCTGAGAATGACCATTGTCGCGCCATAGGCGGCGAGCCGGTCTGCGATAGCGATGGCGTCATCCAGACGCTCTCCCATCAAGGGCGGCATCTCGTCTTCAATGGTGATCGGGATTTCGAAAATATCGGTGCTGGTTTCAAAGCCGCGCCCGGCCATCAGGCGGAACGGGAAATGGGTGAGAGACTTGTTCGCCGTGACCGATGAGCTGTACTTGTAGCCAGACCAGGCCAGCGCTTCGGGGAGCTGGTCAGGGATCCTCAGATAGCCTGGCCGGAAGGCGGTCACCGGCTTTTCGATCAGCGATTCCAGGATGTATTTGCTGACGCGCAACTCTCCCAGAATACTGGCATCGCTGGTCTTTTCGGCGTTTCGCACGAAGGGCCGGTAGGCTGGAAGGGCCTCTTTGCCAGAGCCTAGACCGAAGCGGTTAAACTGCAGCGAGTGAGACACGCTGTGGCTGGCGATTTCGCCGCCGAGCGCGCCAAGTTGTCTGACCGCTCCTATCCCGTCTTCGTCCAGGAAAGTCTCATCATTGAAGTCATTTATGTATTTTGTCTGGATAAAATAGGTCGCGCGGACGCCGTTCTGCTGTTCCATCTCAGCGTACTTGACGGCGTTGAGGACGGATTTGCGGTAGTCGATATCATGGGTCAGCATCACCGACAGCTGTTTGCCATCCGGCACGGTGCCAAGCAGCACGGCGTCCGGTTCGCCTTCGCGGTAGATGGCGGCGACGAGCCTCAGCAGCGTGTCGAGCGTTGGCTGATACTGATTGGCATAGGCCTCGGAAATATCGTCTTCCTTGAAGTTGTAACCCTTGAGCAGGAGCTGACCGAGGTCGATGCCGAGGGCATAGGCGTGCCCATTGGCATAGTCGCGGCGGACAATCGCGGCAGAGCCATCTTCATAGACCGCGACGGGAGGCTGGAGCGGCGACAGATAGACATTGGTGCCGGGATTGGCGGCGGGTTTGGTCTCGCTGCCGATCTTGATCGTCTTTTGCCCGAGGGCTTCGAAATCGGCTGTGATTTCATAGGCGCCATCGAAGACGAGGTGGGTGTGGGCGCGCGATTCAACCACGTCTTCAAAGCCAAACACCGGGGCAAGACCGCCGCCGAGCACATTCGTCGCGATCAGGGTGCCGCCATTTTGCGGATATCTTGCAAGCGCGCGCAGCGTGTCGGCGTCAACTTCCCGGCCGGAAATGACGGGATAGGCCAGCACGACATCATGGTTGAGCGCGCGCTCAACATCGGTCGTCATGATGAAGGGCACGCCAATTGTTTTCAGCCCATGCGCAAGGCCGAGCCAGTTTGACGCTTCATTGGTGATGAGAATGGCGAGCCGGTTTTCGTCGCCCGCGCCATAGTCGGAGACCTCTGCGATGCGCAGCTCAGTCATTGCGGTTGGCTGGGCCGGGCCTTCCAGCGGCTCCCACAATTCCAGCCGGTCGGGCTGAAACAGGAAGGCAAGCGCGATGGTCGCGCTCATCAGGACGAGAAGTGTCAGGCCGGCAATACGAAGTCGCATCCGCCATCTCTAGCGAGCAGGCTTTAACAGGGCCTCAATTGGGCTGGCGTTGTGCCAGCGACCCTGTGGTTCGACTTCGCTCACCATGCGGGTCTAATGCTGACGCTGGAAAGCCCGCAGGGGGAGCGTCCTTCGGCCAACTCAGGAGCGCGGACGGAGGCGGGTGTTTTGAATAGGCCTTTAAAAGCCTAGTCCCCATCCATCCGGAGCGCCGCAACAAACGCTTCCTGCGGGATTTCGACCTTGCCGAACTGGCGCATACGCTGTTTGCCGGCTTTTTTACTTTTCAAGTAGCTTCTTCTTGTGGGTCAAGCTTCTGCCATTTGAGTTCGCCAGTTCTAATCAAGTTTCCGTTTTGAGAGAATCCAAGCCATTGACCCACTGCGGAACGACCCTTTTCTGATCGACGGATCTGAAAGGTGCCATGATAACCTTTGTTATTTCTCTTGTGGTCCGTCCAATGCCCTGAAAGAATTGTGCCATTTCGGCTTAAGCGCCCGACAAATCTATATATTTCAGATGTTTCCCCACTTATCGGAGTTGAAACGATAGCGACACTATTAAAGAATTTGAAAACTTCACCTCGGCCAACGTTCTCAGATTTTCCTACATCCGTGACAGCCACCCAGCTAATTTCCCAGCTTCCGCTCCAATCGTGGTCTTTCCAAAGCCTTAGCGCCTGATGCCCCAGCTTAATGGCAACGTATTGCATTGCTATTCGACCGAAAATTAGACGTAGAATGAATGCGGTTATCCACTTTAAAACAATTAGGGAAACGCCACCTAAGAAAAGCCACATCGCCCGTGCCTAGTCCCCGTCCATCCTTAGCGCCGCGACAAAGGCTTCCTGCGGGATTTCGACCTTGCCGAACTGGCGCATGCGCTGTTTGCCGGCTTTCTGCTTTTCGAGCAGCTTCTTCTTGCGGGTCGCGTCGCCGCCATAGCATTTGGCGGTCACGTCCTTGCGGAGGGCCGAGATGGTTTCGCGGGCGATGACGCGTCCGCCGATCGCGGCCTGGACCGGGATCTTGAACATCTGGCGGGGGATGAGGTCTTTCAGGCGTTCACACATCTGACGGCCCCGGCCTTCGGCGCGGTCGCGGTGGACCAGCATGGCGAGGGCATCGACCGGCTCGTCATTGACGAGGATCGACATCTTCACAAGGTCTTCGGCGCGGTGGCCGATGATCTCATAATCGAAGCTCGCATAGCCCTTCGAGATGGATTTCAGACGGTCATAGAAGTCAAACACGACTTCGTTGAGCGGCAATTCGTATTTCACCATCGCCCGGCCGCCGACATAGGACAGCTCTTTCTGGATGCCGCGCCGGTCCTGACAGAGTTTCAGGATGCCGCCGAGATATTCGTCGGGCGTATAGATGGTCGAGCTGATCCACGGTTCGCGGATTTCGGAGATCTTGACCACGTCCGGCATGTCAGCCGGGTTGTGAAGCTCAGTTTCCGAGCCGTCGGTCATCGTCATCTCATAGACCACGGAGGGCGCGGTTGCGATGAGGTCGAGGTCGAACTCACGGCTGAGGCGCTCCTGGATGATTTCGAGGTGCAAGAGGCCAAGGAAGCCGCAGCGAAAGCCCATGCCGAGCGCGGCAGATGTTTCCATCTCCCAGGTAAAGCTCGCATCGTTGAGGCGGAGCTTGCCCATCGCCGCGCGCAGATCGTCAAAATCGCCTGCATCGACGGGGAAAAGCCCGCAGAAGACCATCGGCACGACTTCCTTATAGCCTGGAAGCGGGGCGTCGGTCTGGTTGCGCTCATCGGTGATCGTGTCGCCGACCGCTGTGTCGCCAACTTCCTTGATCGAGGCGACGAGGAAGCCAACTTCGCCCGGCCCAAGTTCATCAACGTCGGTTGGTTTGGGGCCGAAAATGCCGACCTTGTCGACATCATAGGTCGACTTGGTGCGCATCATGCGGATTTTCTGTTTCTTCTTCAGCACGCCGTCGACGATGCGGACGATAACCACGACGCCGAGATAGGGGTCGTAATAGGCGTCGATCAGCGAAGCCTTGAGCGGCTTGGTCGCGTCGCCGGTCTGGGGCGCGGGAAGGCGGGTGACGATGGCTTCGAGGACGTCCTCAATGCCGATATTGTTCTTCGCCGACGTCATGATCGCGTCGGAGGCGTCGAGGCCGATAATGTCCTCGATCTGCTCTTTCACGCGGTCCGGCTCGGCGGCGGGCAGGTCAATCTTGTTGAGGACGGGGACGATCTCATGGTTCTGATCGATCGCCTGATAGACGTTGGCGAGGGTCTGCGCCTCAACGCCCTGAGAGGCGTCAACGACCAGCAGGGAGCCTTCGCAGGCAGCGAGACAGCGGCTGACTTCATAGGAGAAGTCGACATGGCCGGGCGTGTCCATCAGGTTCAGGACATAGGTCTCGCCATCCTTGGCGGTGTAGTTGAGGCGCACGGTCTGCGCCTTGATCGTAATGCCGCGTTCCTGCTCGATATCCATGGAATCGAGGACTTGTTCGCGCATCTCACGGTCTGTCAGCCCGCCGGTGAACTGAATCAGCCGGTCAGCGAGCGTGGACTTGCCGTGGTCGATATGCGCCACGATGGAAAAATTGCGGATTTTGTCACGAGGTGTCATGGCCGCCATATAGCGGTCGCGAAGGCTTGCGGAAAGCGGCTATGTGCGTATTTGTTGGGCAGGCGCGGCCCTGGGCCAGAAAGCGGATTGCGGTCCCATGTTCAAACTCTACAAGCGCGAGCAAGACGGCACGGTCTCTGCCTATCATGAGGTTTGGGCCGAGCCGCAGAACCGCCGCCTTGTTGAGCATTGGGGCCAGCTCGGCGAGAAAGGTCAGACCCGCACACATCGCGTGAAGTTCTTCGGGTCACTGGAGAAGCAGGTCGACGGCCTGCTGTCCGTGCCGAGACAGGCGGGATATGGCGAGTTGGACGTCTCGGACCATTCGGTGCTGCTCGTCGAGTACGCTATTGATGGCGACGGTACTGAAGACGATGTTGAGAAGCGTCATGAGCTGGAAGATTTGCTCAACGAAACGCTTGGCTGGACGGGGCTTGGCTACTGCGACGGCGGCAGTATCGGATCAGGCACAATGGAAGCGATCTGTTTCGTGGTCGACGTCGATCAGGCAAAATCTGTTATCTCTGATGCGTTGGAAGACACCCCGTTCGAAGATTATTCACGCATCTATCAGGAAGACTGATGATCTGGACGCGAAAATGAAATCAATCGCCAAGTTTGTTACGGCTTACACCATTGGCCTGATAGGGGTTCATCTGCTGGTCCCGAGCTGGTCCGGTGGTATCATGTTGATGTCGCTGTACGTCGTCGCCGCAGTGGTGCCGTTGATTGACAAGAGACGTGGTGGATTCGCGGGAAGCTTTTGGTCAACTGCAGTCGTCAGCGCCCTTGTGCTGGCGTATGCGGTCGCTCTCATGACGACGCTTCATTACTACATTTTCAGTATTGTTGACCGCGAAATGGTTGGACATGCGCTGCGCATAATCATCTGGCTCGTACTGCCTCCCGCTCTCTTGCTGTCGTTCGTGCTTGCCGGATTGAGGTGGGGGCTGTCGCGGCCGCAGTAGCGCGAGGACTTGCTGTCAATACGGGTGTTTGCAGGCTTTGTGTAACCTGTCTTGAGGTATAGAAGCATTTCATGGCCGACACGCAGACCCTCATAGACAAGACTGTCGAAACCCAGCCCGGCATCACGCCGGAAGGCTGGCTGACCGATAGCTGGTATCTGGCGTGCACGTCGAAAGAGCTGAAACCCGGCGGGTTGAAGCATGTCATCATGCTGGATCAGCCGATTGTGGTGGGGCGCACAGAGGCTGGCGAGGCGTTTGCGCTGCGCGATGTGTGTCCGCACCGTTTGGTGCCGCTATCGGCGGGCAAACAGGTCGACACCAATGGTGAGCCGACGGTGGAGTGCCCTTATCATGGGTGGCGCTTCGGGACCGATGGCGTCTGTCGGCATATGCCGTCTGTTCTGGATGAGCAGCCTTATGAGGCGAGCCGCTTCAAGGTTCGCCGCTATCCGGTGGCCGAGAAGAACGGGCTGATCTTCGTCTTCATCGCGCATGATCCGAAATTCGATGGCGAGCCGGATGTGCCGCCCCCAGACTTTGGCGCGCTGCCGGACAAGCCGAAATTTGTGATCGAAGAAGCGTTCAACGCGCATATGGATGATGCAGTGGTCGGGCTGATGGACCCGGCGCACGTCGCCTTCGTGCATTCGCAATGGTGGTGGCGCCCACCAAGCGTGGGCCTGAAGCTGAAAGAAAAGCCATTTGTCCCGCGTGACCGGGGCTGGGCCATCGATCGGCATCAGCCATCCTCCAATTCGCTCGCCTATAAGGCCGTCTTCGGCGGCAAGGTGACGACCGAGATCATCTTCCAGCTGCCCGGCTATCGCTGGGAAATTGTCGAGAATGAGAAGGCGCGGCTGCTGACGCTGACCTGCCTGACGCCGGTCTACAAGAAGAAGACCAAGATCACGCAGGTGACCTGGTTTACCGGGGCGCCGCTGCTCAATCTGGCGATCCCGATTTTCAAGCCGGCCGCGCGCAAATTCCTTCGTCAGGACGGCGATATTGTCGATTTGCAGAATGAGGGCATGAAGTATCAGAAGGCGATGATCTGGATCGACGATATCGACGTTCAGGCCAAATGGTACCGCACGCTGAAAAAGGAATGGGCGGGCGCCAGAACCGAAGACCGCCCATTTGAAAACCCGATCAAGCCGGTGACGCTGCGCTGGCGGAGCTAGGTTTTAGCATTTGTCTTTGAGAAGAGATTCACAACCGGTGTGAACCCGCCAAAGATCATGCGGCTTCCATCTGCCGGCATCGTGATTTCGGCCATGCGCGGATCAGCCATGATTTTAGGCCAGGCCTCATCATTGGCGGCTTTCGATGGCCACTCGACCCAGCCGAACGAGACCGTTTCGTCATCCTTTGCCTGCACGGCGCCCTGAAAGTCGGTCACCTTGCCCCTAGGCACATCGGTGCCCCATGCATCCATCAGGCGAACAGCGCCGTACTCTTTGAATATCGCCGCCATCTTCTTCGCGAACGCTGTGAATTCGGCCTTGTTGGCAGTCGGCACGGCAAAGACAGAGCCACTTACGTAGCAATCCTTTTGACCGGCGCCGATGTCCGAAATGGCTTCAAAGCCGCCATATACCATGCGCTGGCCGTCGAACGGCATGGCAGGCATATTTTCCATTCTAGGATCGCTCATCATCTTCTCGAACGCGCTATCGCGAACGGCTTTGGAAGGATATTCCAGCCAGGAGAAGACGATTTTTTCGCCCGGTTTGGCTTTGACGGCGCGGCGCATGTCGGTGACCTTTCCGTCCTCAACCTGATCTTCCCAGCATTCGACATGGCGCGTCACGCCGAATTCCTCAAAGAGCGGGAAAGCGGCGCTCGCATGGTCGATGAAAGCCTGCTTGTTCTCCTCCGGCACGGCAAGGATGAAGCCTTCGATATAGCTCATGGGGGCAGTCCTTATCTTGCGGTCAAGCTGGGCGGTCAGGCCGTGGCGAATTGGGCGGGGGCTTCGCCGGTGAAGTCGGCATACTGCGCGTCAAGCGCGCGTTTGAAGGCGGGGCGGGCGAGGCAGCGTTTGAGATAGGCGTCGAGCACCGGAAATTCTGTCAGTGGAATATGGCCGTTAATTTCCCGAAGGACGGTCGCCATGGCGATGTCGGCGACAGTGAACGGGCCAACGAAATAGTCTTTCTGCCCGAGCGCGTCAGCGAGCGGGGCCAAGCGTCGCTTCACCATATCGTGGAGACTTGGCCTGCGAAGTTTCGCCCACTCCTGATCGGCTTCCATGACATGCACGAAAAAAAGTTCGAAAGCGTGCGGCTCTACGCTGTTCAAGGCGGCGAAGAGCCAGCTTTCGGTCGAGGCGCAGCCTTGCGCATCGGTCGGCATCAGAATTTCGCTCTTGCGCCCAAGATGTAGCAGCATGGCGCCGGTCTCGAAGATGCGGAGTTCGCCTTCCTTCATCGCCGGAACCTGGCCGAAAGGCTGCAAGGATAGGTAGTCGCCCTTCGCGCCCACGCTCACAGCTGTGGTCCGGTAGGCAATGCCAGCTTCTTCCATCGCCCAGCGGGGCCGAAGGTCGCGGACATAGCCGCGCGCCATTTCCGGCACCCAGTCGAAGACGAAGAGTTCGATATCGGAATTCGGTTTGATGGGCACGGGCGGCTCTGCTGGCTGTTCTTGACTGGAAAGGTTGATATCAACATAAATGACAGAGTCAATGGCGAATCAGATTCCATACGAAACGACGATCCATGTGAGGGATCATTGCCTGTGCCTCGCAGCGCAGCGGGCGGCGCGTGCGCTGGCGCGCCGATTTGATGAGGCGTTTCGGCATCTGGGGATCACGAGTGGCCAGTATTCACTGTTGATGGCGCTGAACCGGCCCGCGCCGCCGCCGCTCGGACCGGTGGCCGAACTTCTGGCCATGGATCGCACCACGCTGACCGCAAATCTGAAGCCGCTCGTGCGGCGCGGGCTCGTCAAAATTATCCAGAACCCGGCCGATAAACGAAGCCGGCTGTTGAAGCTGACGGATGCTGGCCATGAGCTTCTCCTGCAAGCCGTGCCCATCTGGAAAAGTGAGCACGCGGCCATCGACGCAGAAATCGAGGCGCTCCAGCCGGATGTGTTGCGCAAAGGTCTCAGCGCGCTGGCATAGCAGTGGCATATACAGGTTTCGCAGCGCGCGATGCTTGTAAATTGCCGCTGCGCGCCGATGTGACCGGTCTCTGCCACAATTAAATCGACAAAGGGCGCACCCCTCCGGATGAGCCATAATCTGCTTGAGCAATTCATACTTCTCTGGGTCGTCATCGACCCCATTGGCACAATTCCGGTGTTTATTGCGGTGACCGCGTCGGTCGCTACCGAGAAACGATGGAAAATTGCGATACAGGCGACGGTCGCGGCGACCCTGGTGCTGCTCTTGTTTCTGATCGGGGGGCAATTCCTGATCAATGCGCTCGGGATCAGCCTGCCCGCGTTTCAGATCGCTGGCGGTATCGTGCTTTTATTGTTCGCGCTGACGATGATCTTTGGCGATTCCAAACCCGAGACCGAAGCGGAAGGCTATACGCGCACAAAGGCAGAAGGCTCTGTTGCGATCTTTCCTCTGGCCATGCCGTCGCTCGCATCGCCCGGCGCCATTCTCGCCATCGTCGTGCTGACGGACAATAATCGGTTCAGCATTGAGCAGCAGGCCGTGACGGCAGGGATCATGCTGCTGGTGATGTTCGCCGCCCTGATCCTGATGCTGGCGGCAACGCCGATCCTCAAGGTCATTCGGATGACGGGCGCCGCATTGGTCAGCCGGATCATGGGCATGATCCTCGCCGCCGTTGCGGTGAATACGGTTATTCTGGCAGTGATCGAACTGATCAGGACAGTCGAAATATAGCCTAGCGCGTCGGGACGGGCGCGTCGCCGCGATAGTCGTAGAAGCCGCGCTTGGCCTTGCGGCCGACCCAACCGGCTTCGACATATTTCACAAGAAGCGGGCAAGGGCGGTATTTGGTATCGGCGAGTCCGTCATGCAGAACCTGCATGATGGAGAGGCAGGTATCGAGGCCAATGAAGTCCGCCAGCTCCAGCGGCCCCATCGGATGGTTCGCGCCGAGCTTCATCGCGGTATCGATGCTTTCGACCGTGCCGACACCTTCATAAAGCGCATAGACGGCCTCGTTGATCATCGGGACCAGAACGCGGTTCACGATGAAGGCTGGATAGTCTTCGGCATTGGTCGTTGTCTTGCCAAGACGGTCTGCAAAGCCGAGCGCCATTTCATAGGTCTGCTGATCTGTCGCGAGGCCGCGGATGACCTCCATCAGCTTCATCAGCGGCACGGGGTTCATGAAGTGAAGGCCGATGAACTTTTCAGGGCGATCGGTCGTTGCGGCGAGGCGCGTAATCGAGATCGAGGAGGTGTTCGTTGCGAGAAAGGCGTTTGCCGGGACGGCATCGCACACCGACTTGAAAATGCTTTCCTTGATCTCGCGTTTTTCGGTCGCCGCCTCGATCGCCAGATCCACACTGTTGAACGCGCCGAGCGACGTGTTGGGCTTGATGCGCGCTATGGCGGCGGACATCTCATCAGGTGTGATAAGGTTTCTGGCCACCTGGCGCGTCATGTTCGCTTCGATGGTCTGGATGCCCTTGCTGAGGGCCTCGTCCGAAATGTCATTGAGATGAACGTCATAGCCCGCGAGCGCGCAGACATGTGCGATCCCGTTGCCCATCTGGCCGGCGCCGACCACGCCTACTGTGCTTACTTTACCCATAGCGCTCTCCGATCAGGCGACATGCTGTCCGAAACGTAATTTTTGCAGAGTGATTGTGCGGCGCGGCAAAGATCAACCCCTGTCAGCAGATTGAGAGTCTCGCCAGCATTTCTTTGTGGCGTCCAGGGCACAGGTATATTGAAGCGTTTCAACAAGTTGGAGCGGGAATTCTGCGAGTTACGAGCCGTGCAAAAGCCCAGCTAAATTACATTTGCGAGCCTGGATGCTTGCGTGTCGGAACATCCGTCCCTTAATCCTGTTGAAGTATGATGGACTCAAATGAACACACCCAAAGTATCGACGCGATGAGCTCTCCGGCTGACCGCAGCGGCCCGAACAAGGCGGTGCTGTACCGGATGGTGATGGACAAACATATCTGTCCGTTCGGTCTGAAATCCCGCGATCTTCTGAAGCGTGAAGGGTTCGAGATTGAGGACAATCACCTCACCACACGTGAGGAAACCGACGCTTTTAAGGCCCGGCATGGCGTCGAGACCACGCCGCAGACCTGGATCAATGGTCAGCGGATTGGCGGGCATGACGATCTGCTGCGCTATTTTGGAAAATCGGTTCCTGACGACAAGAAGGACGAGACCAGCTACCAGCCGGTCATCGCGATCTTCGCGACGGCCTTCCTGATGGCGCTCGCCATGAGTTTTGCCGCCTATGGTACGATCTTCACGGCCCGGGCGCTGCAATGGTTCATCGCCGTTTCGATGTGTATTCTCGCGATCCAGAAGCTGCAGGATCTCGGCGCCTTCCAGAACCAGTTTCTGGGATATGACCTTCTGGCGCAGCGTTATACGCGATACGCGTTCGTCTATCCTTTCGCAGAGGCACTGGCGGGCATCTTGATGATCTCCGGCGTGCTGATCTGGCTGGCCTCCCCGATTGCGATCATTATCGGTGGTATTGGCGCGGTGTCTGTCATCAAGGCGGTCTATATCGACAAGAGGGAGCTGAAATGTGCGTGCGTTGGGGGCAATTCCAACGTGCCGCTCGGCTTTGTTTCGCTTACGGAAAATGTTATGATGGTCGCAATGGGTATCTGGATGCTGTTCTAGGCTTTGTGTAGGCTGCTCTCATGACAGATGCACAAAAACTCGCGCGGCTCATTCATAATGCTGACCGCGTGCTCGTCTTCACCGGCGCCGGCATATCAACGGAAAGCGGTATTCCCGATTTCCGCAGCCCTGGCGGCGTCTGGAGCAAGATGCAGCCGATTTACTATCAGGACTTCGTTGCCTCACGCGACAAGCGCCGTGAAGCCTGGGCGCGCGTGTTCAATCGCTCGGCGGGCTGGGTCGGCGCGTCCCCGAATTCGGGCCACTACGCCATTGCGGATCTCGTAAAGCGCGGAAAGGTGACCTCTGTCGTCACGCAGAATGTCGACAATCTGCACCAGGAATCCGGTGTGCCGGATGACAAGGTCATCGAACTCCACGGCAATGCGTCCTACGCCAAATGCCTCGACTGCGGGATGCGACACGAGCTGGAGGAGCTTCGCGCGCCTTGGGAGGCTGATGAGGAGATCATTTGCGTTAATTGTGCGGGCTTGTTGAAAACCGCCACGATCTCGTTTGGCCAGCCGATGCCGGAAGACAAGATGGAGCGCGCCACGGCAGAGGCGGAGACCTCCGACCTCTGTATCGTGCTCGGCTCATCGCTCGTCGTTTATCCAGCGGCCGGTATTCCGGTCATGGCTGTGCGGGCCGGTGCGCGCCTGGTGATCGTCAACCGCGAGCCGACCGATCTCGACCCTTATGCCCATCTGGTGCTCAACACCGAGATCGGGCCGCTCATGCAGGATGTCATGAGTGAGCTGGAGGCCATGGACTAAAAAAAGCCCCAGGCCATGGACCCGGGGCTTTTCGATTTTATCGATCTGGCGCTGGCCTAGAGAGCTTCGGTTAGCTCAGGCACAGCGTTGAAGAGGTCAGCGACCAGGCCGTAATCGGCGACCTGGAAGATTGGCGCTTCTTCGTCCTTGTTGATCGCGACGATGATCTTGGAGTCCTTCATGCCAGCAAGGTGCTGGATGGCGCCCGAGATACCGATCGCGATGTATAGTTCTGGTGCGACGATCTTGCCGGTCTGGCCGACCTGATAGTCGTTCGGCGCATAGCCTGCGTCGACAGCGGCGCGCGAGGCACCGATACCAGCACCGAGCTTGTCAGCCAGTGGGATCATCAGGCGGTCAAACTCTTCCTTCGAGCCGAGGGCACGGCCACCAGACACGATGGTCTTGGCGGAGGTGAGCTCTGGACGGTCCGACTGGACGATCTTCTCTTCGACGAACTCTGATTTGAACGGGCCAGCTGGCGCGTCGATCTTTTCAACCGAAGCCGAGCCACCTTCGCCAGCCGCATCAAAGGCCGTGCCGCGAACGGTGACGACTTTCTTTGCGTCGGACGATTTGACCGTCATGATCGCATTACCAGCATAGATCGGGCGCTCGAACGTGTCGGTGCCTTCAATGCCGGTGATGTCGGAGATCTGCATGACGTCGAGCTTGGCCGCGATGCGTGGGGTAACGTTCTTGCCCATCGTGGTGGCAGGCGAGAAGAGCGCGTCATAGCCGTCCATCAGCGGGACGATCAGAGCTTCCATGGCTTCAGCGAGTTGCTTTTCATAAGCATCGCCTTCAGCCAGCAGAACCTTGCGGACACCGTCGATCTTGGCGGCCGCGTCTGCGACAGCGCCTGCATCCTTGCCCGCGACGATCACGTCGATGTCACCGCCGAAAGCGGCAGCAGCCGTCACCGTCTTGTGGGTGGCGTCGGTCAGCGTGGAGTTGTCGTGGTCAGCAATTACGAGAACAGCCATTAGATTGCTCCCTTCGATTTAAGTTTGGAGACGAGCGTGGCGACGTCCTCGACCTTTTCACCAGCTTCGCGAACCGGTGGCTCGGTCACTTTCACAACGCTGAGGCGCGGTGTGGTGTCGACGCCAAAATCGCCAGGGGCCTTCTCATCAATCGGCTTTTTCTTTGCCTTCATGATGTTTGGAAGCGACGCATAGCGTGGCTCGTTGAGGCGAAGGTCAGTCGTGACAATTGCCGGCGTCTGAAGCGAGAGCGTTTGCAGACCGCCATCGATTTCGCGCGTGACGGTGGCTTTGCCAGCTTCCAGCACGACTTCGGAGGCGAAAGTTGCCTGTGGCCAGTCAAGCAGCGCGGCCAGCATCTGACCGGTCTGGTTGGAGTCGTCATCAATGGCTTGCTTGCCGAGGATGACGAGATCGGGGCCTTCGGCCTCGACAATGCCCTTGAGGATCTTGGCGACCGCCAGAGGCTCAACCGTATCGTCGGTTTTGACGAGGATGCCGCGGTCAGCGCCCATGGCGAGCGCGGTGCGGAGGGTTTCCTGCGCCTGTTGCGGCCCGACGGAGACGACGATGACTTCCTCAACGGGGCCTTTTTCTTTCAGGCGCACCGCTTCTTCGACGGAGATTTCGTCGAACGGGTTCATGGACATCTTGACGTTAGCGAGATCAACGCCGCTCTGGTCAGATTTGACGCGAACTTTGACGTTGTAATCAATGACCCGTTTGACGGGTACGAGCACCTTCATAGGCTAGCTCCCATAGTTGCAATTCAGAAGACTGATGATGAACTAGAGAAGCAACCTGTAACAATCAAGCGTGTCGGCGGGTCAAAGGTCATTTCGTCGCTGTCGCCAGCGCGCCAGTCCCCTTGAAAAACCTAGCTTTCGACGTCTTCGAACCAGACTTCGACAGGGCCTTTCAGCGTCAGCGTCAAGGGTTGGCCTTTCCGATCGAGCGCCTTTCCGGCGACCACCTTGATCCAGCCTTCGGACAAACAGTACTCAACGACGTTTGTCCGCTCCTGATCCTTGTAGCGGACGCCGACGCCCCGCGCGATGAGGGCCTCGTCATAGAAGGGGCTTCGCGGATCGAGGCTAAGTCTGTCTGGCGGTGTATCGGTCATGCGGCGATAGATGCACGCGTGGCGCGCAAATCTCAAGCCTGAAAAGCGTGTGAAACTTCTTCGCCCCGCCGCGATTGCCGCAAAGATTGACGCGAACAACCAGGGGTATATTCCAAGTACAGCGGCGAAGTTGTCACCCAACTGGATTTGGTTTTCTTTATTGCGAATGTTTCAAAATTTACTCTTGGATCTATCTGTTTTGCCTTAGATCAAACTGTCTTAAAGAGTTAGGTTCACCATTCATGCCAGCAGATGGAGATACTAAGAAAGCCTGGTTTCTTCACGATGCCGTGGCCCATGCGGCGCTGATAGAGATCGGGCGGATATCTCATCTTGGCGCCTGCATGATGACGGGTCTTCTCCCGAGAGAGATGACTGTGGCGCAATACGCTGTGCTGTTCGTCATGCAATCTGCTGAGCGCCCCATGAAGATCACGCAGATTGCAGATCTGATGCACGTGTCTCAGCCAACAATGTCATCGACCGTGCGTAAACTCGAACGCAAGCAGCTCGTGAAAATTGTGCCATCCACGACTGACCGCCGGGCGAAACATGTTGAGCTTACGGAGCTTGGTGTTGCGGTCAAACAGGAGTGTGATGCGTCTGTGTCGCCTGATCTGAACAGTATTGCTTCGACATTGACGTCGGAGGAGTGGAAACAGATGGCGCCAATCCTGAAGAAGCTGCGCAGGTCCTATGTCGCCGCGCTTGCGGATACGAATTTTGTCGATCGGGACATGATGCCTCCGACATCGAGCTGAGCGGGCGCCTGCTACTCAGACAATCTGATTCAATCGCGATAATAGACTGATCGGTTCGACGGCTGTGTGCCATCGGGGAGAAAGACGGTCTGCACAATCCGCATTGTGTCGTCATCGATAAGTGTTCGCGTTGCGCGCATGGTGAGTGCGCCGTTCAGCGAGGCTGATGAGTTGAGCTCGGATGGGGTCGGCATGTCGATAGAGAAACTATCAGCCAGGCCGGGCGCATTGAAGGGGGTGGCGATGCCGTCAGGCTTGCCCTGGAAGTGGGCGTCGTGGTCCTGCCCTGATCTGTCTGTCCAGCTCATTTGAAAGGCGAGGTCATCTCCGCTTTCCGAAATGACGTAGGTCCCGCTGACGGGAGCTTCGCCTTGTTCGTATTTGCAGCTCGCAGGGTCGAGGACCCATTTGCCAAGGAAACGTTTGTGCGGTGGAGTCGACATCTCAATTCCTACCGATTGGCGCCGGGCACCCATTTGATGTCCGACTTGCCATTCTCGTTGGCGGCGCGGGCGGCGACAAACAGCCAGTCCGACAGGCGGTTCACGTAGCTGAGCGCGGCCTCACTGACCGCTTCGTCGTCAATGCTGGCGAGGCGCGCGACGTCCCGTTCCGCGCGGCGGCAGATTGTGCGCGCGACATGCAGATGTGCCGCAAGCTCTGAACCGCCGGGTAGAATGAAGCTATCGAGCGGCGCGATCTCCGCGTTCAGCGTGTCGATCTCTGTTTCCAGGCGCGCTGTCTGGGCGGGCGAGACCCGCAGCGGCTCCCAGGCAAGCTTTTTGCCGCGGTCAGGCGTCGCAAGATCAGCGCCAAGGTCGAACAGATCATTCTGTATCCGCTTGATGGCGGCGGCCATGTCGCCTTCGGCGTGCAGGCTGGCGACCCCAAGCGCTGCATTCACCTCATCGACGCTGCCATAGGCCGTGACCCGCTCACTCCATTTGGCGACCTTCTCTCCGGTCGAGAGGCGGGTCTGGCCGTCATCGCCGGTCCGGGTATAGATTTTATCGAGTTTAACCATCGGGCGGCCCTCCAGTTTGATCGGGCCTAGCTGAAGGCCCCTACAGCAAATCCAAGCGCACAGAGAAGAGCGATCGCTATGGCCTGAACAAGAACCCGAAGGCGCATCAATTTGTTGGACCGGCTGGCTTGCGCATCATCTGTACGGGCCAGGTTTGCGATGCCCAGCACAAGGATGACCACCAGAACGGCGAGCGCGATATAGAACCCAATTGTGAGGATATTGGCCATTCGGAAACTTCTCCTGCATCGTCTTCCCCACTTACGCCGTCTGAGCGCAATTGTCATGCAGGGGCATCTGCGCTTCCTCGACGCAGGTGTTTTGCCTGTCGGTGGCCGACTAACAAAATATTCACCTGAGCGGGAATTGCGCGGCGTCTGAACACGACATATTTTAAGGATGCCGGAGCATGGCGCTTCGACGTTTGCGGGCACAAACGACACTGCCCGTCCGAGAGCAAAGCGATGAAATCGCAAACTGCAAAACCTGCATCGAAACCAGCCGTCAAACCAGCAGCCAAACCGGGCAAGCCTTCAGCCCCTGGCAAGCCCAAGGGCAAATAGCCCTCCAAAATTTGGCGCTGACAGACCCCGGATGCTTCCCCCGCATCCGGGGTTTTTTGGGTCAAACAGGCGTTTTTGACGTCCTGTCCCTCTTTTCTAAACACAGATGAAACCCCATTTATGCGATGGCGCGATATCGCAAATGCGCATTAGGGGGAAAGACGCTGCCGAAATTCGGGGCTACAAGCTTTCTCCATAACCGATACGGAACTGATGCCTGTTTCAAGGGTCAGTACCTGTAGATACGGAGAAATAAGCCTATGGCTGTAAAGACATCGGTCGCGTTGAGCCCTGAGCAGGGCATGAGCCGCTACCTCACAGAGATCCGCAAATTCCCGATGCTTGAAAAAAAGCAGGAATTCATGCTCGCCAAGCGCTGGCAGGAGCATGAGGACACGGACGCCGCTGAGCAGATGGTGACCTCGCACCTGCGTCTCGTGGCGAAGATCGCCATGGGCTATCGCGGCTATGGCCTGCCAATGGCTGAGGTGATTTCCGAAGGCAATGTCGGCCTGATGCAGGCCGTCAAGAAGTTTGACCCCGATAAGGGCTTCCGCCTCGCAACCTATGCGATGTGGTGGATCCGCGCGGCGATCCAGGAATATATCCTGCGCTCATGGAGCCTTGTGAAGCTCGGCACCACGGCCGCGCAGAAGAAGCTGTTCTTCAATCTTCGCCGCATCAAGGGTGAGATTAACGCGCTTGAAGCCGGTGATCTGAAGCCCGATCAAGTGACCGAAATTGCGACCCGCCTCAACGTGCCTGAGAAAGACGTTCTCAGCATGAATGGCCGAATGAGCGGCTCGGACGCGTCGCTGAATGCGCCGATGGGCACCGAAGGCGACATGGAGTGGCAGGACTGGCTCACCGATGATGAGCCGGGCCAGGCCGAGAACTATGCCAACCGCCAGGAATTCGATAGCCGGATGACGCTTCTTCAGGAAGCCATGGCTGACCTTTCAGAGCGTGAGCAGCATATCCTGCAGGAACGCCGCCTGACCGACGAACCGAAAACGCTCGAAGAGCTGTCGGAAGTCTACAATGTCAGCCGCGAGCGCATCCGTCAGATCGAGGTGCGTGCTTTCGAGAAGATTCAGAAAGCGATGAAGCGGATGGCAAAAGAGCAGGGGCTTCCGGCGGGCGCCTAGATCTTACAGCTCGGCCTAGTCCGGGCTGGCCTGTCCCTGACTATCTTCGGGGCGCATTTCCGTCTCTGCCGGCGACGCCGGGTTAGCGGCGGCGATATTCTCGTAATTGAAGCCGACGTGGAAAACCTTCCAAGTGTCGCCGTCCATCTTCCAGATGACGGCGATCTGGCCTCCGGTGCCTTTAAATTGCATTGGGGTGGCGCATTCGGAGCGTTTGCCGCTCTGAAGCGCGTCACTATTTGCGCTGACGGTCGTCGTACAGCTTGTGGCACCGGTTTCTATGGGGGCTCCGAATGAGTCTGCGAAAGTAGAGACTTCGTCGATCTGCTGCTGGGTTGCTGCAAATTGCGGATGATAGATTGGGTCCCCTGCCGGCGGCAGGCCGGTTTCGTAGACTTGCGCGATGAAGACCTGTGTTGCGTCCTGGCGCTCCAGAGTGTCTTTCCAGAGGCCGGCGAACGTCCATCCGCACGTGCCGAGCAGCAATATGACGACACCCGCAATGCCTAGACCGATCCAGAGACCTATGCGTTTTTTGCGCGGTCGCGTCTCGTAGGGCGCAAAGTCCTCTCGACCCGCTGGTTCACTGTTCTTATGATCTGACATGCCGCCTCCCGAAGCCCTCCAACTCTGGATAGAACAGGCGTGAAGATCAACGCAACCGAAATCAGCTCCGCAGCCGATCCCCGCATTGCGCCCTACACGTCAATCCGTGAGCGCGACCTGACGGGGCGGGCCGATGGCCGGTTTATTGTCGAAGGGAAAGTGACGCTGGACATCCTGTTGGCGCGCTCGCGCTTCGAGATCGAGAGCCTGTTTCTCGGTGAGTCGCGACTGGAGCCGCTGGCTGATCTTCTCGCAAGCGTTCCCGGTAACGTGCCGATCTATGTCGCGCCGCAGAGCGTCATGGATGAAGTTGCAGGCTTTCCAATCCATCGCGGTGTTCTGGCCTGCGCGCGCAAAGGTGCGCCGCTTTCTATTGAGGCGTTGCTGTCTGCTGAAACCATTCTCGTGCTGAACGGCATTTCGAACCATGATAATGTCGGGGCCGCGTTCCGGAACGCGGCGGCATTTGGGGTCGGCGGCGTTCTTCTGGATGGGGCGAGCTGCGACCCGCTCTATCGCAAATCGATCAGGGTCTCGGCAGGGAGCGCGCTCTGGATGCCTTTCAGCCATTCGGGAACAGGGGCAGAGCATGTGGAGGCGCTCAAGTCGGCGGGGTTCGACATCTGGGCGATGACCCCGCAGGCGTCGGCAAAGTCTCTCTATAAAATGAAGCGCAAGGGGAAGACCGCCATCCTTTTGGGGGCGGAAGGGCCGGGTCTGCCGGCCGATCTTATTGACGCATGCACGCCGGTCCGGATACCGATGTCGCCATCATTCGACAGCATCAATGTAGCCACAGCGGGTGCCGTGGCGCTGGCGCACATCTTTGGCGAGTAATTAGAGGCCTGAAAGACACATGAATCGCGAGATTGGCCGGTTCTAGTGCGTGCCAGCCGGAACAAGCATGAACAGGCTCCCGTTCCTGTCCTGAGAGTTCAGGAGATAAGAATATGAAGAAACTATTCCTCCCAGTCGTTGCAGCCATGGCCCTGCTGGGCGCCGCACATGCCGGGCCGCCAGCCCATTCGAAGGGGGATGTGCCGCCGCCAGGCTTACAGAAGAATGGCCACGTCCCACCGGGCCAGGCGAAGAAGCGCTTTGCCAAGGGCGATTACATGCCCGTGCAGTACCGCGGGGACTATGTGAAAGATTACCGCAAATACGGTCTCTCAAAAGCCCCGCGAGATTACCGCTGGGTGCGCATTGATGGGGATGCTTATCTGATCAATGTGACGTCGGGTCTGATCACCGAAGCCCTTATCGACGCCCTGTCCTAGGCATTTTCGAACGGATCACGCATCAGAATAACATCTTCGCGTTCCGGCGATGTTGAAACCAGCGCGCATGGCTTGCCGACAAGCTCTTCCAGACGGCGGACATATTTCACCGCTTCTGCCGGAAGATCATTCCAGCTTCTCGCGCCGCGCGTCGAGCCGCTCCAGCCAGGCAGCGTTTCGTAAATCGGCTCAACGGCGGCCTGATCTGTGAGGCCTGCAGGATAGTGATCGATCGTTTCGCCATTGAGGCGATAGCCGACACAGACCTTGATCTCGTCAAAACCATCCAGAACATCGAGCTTGGTGAGCGCAAGGCCGTTGACGCCAGATGTCGCGCAGGCCTGGCGGACCATCACACTGTCAAACCAGCCGCAGCGGCGTGTGCGGCCCGTATTCACACCGATTTCCTTGCCCACCGTTCCAAGGCGCAGGCCGATTTCATTGTCCTGCTCGGTCGGGAAGGGGCCAGAGCCGACGCGTGTCGTATAGGCCTTGGCCAGACCGAGGACGTAGGAAATCGCACCCGGGCCAACGCCTGATCCGGCGGCGGCATTGCCCGCGACAACGTTTGAAGATGTGACGAATGGATAGGTGCCGTGGTCAACGTCCAGCATCACGCCTTGCGCGCCTTCAAACAGGACGCGCTTACCGGTCCGCACTTGCTCATCAAGAATGCGCCATGCCGGCTTCGAATAGGCGAGGATTTGCGGGGCGATTTCCAGCAAGTCGGCTTTCAGTTTCTCGCCATCTGGCTCAGGCAGGCCGAGACCGCCGCGAAGCGGGCGGTGATGGGCGAGCAGCCTTTCGATCTTGAGGTCCAGCGCAGCGGGATCGGCGAGATCGGCCACGCGAATGGCGCGGCGACCGACACGGTCTTCATAGGCCGGGCCAATGCCGCGTTTTGTGGTGCCGATCTGGGCCGCGCCAAGCGCGCCTTCGCGTGCGGCATCGATATCCTTGTGCCAGGGCAGGATCAGCGACGCATTGTCCGCGAGGATCAGCGAATCTGGAGACACCTCGACGCCCTGTTTGCGAATGCCGTCGATTTCCTCGAGCATGTGCCATGGGTCAACGACAACGCCATTGCCGATGACCGACAGCTTCCCACCACGAACCAGACCGGATGGGAGGAGGGCGAGCTTGAAGGTGCGCCCATCAATTACGAGGGTGTGACCGGCATTATGGCCGCCCTGAAAACGGACAACGACATCCGCCCGCGCTGACAGCCAGTCAACGATCTTACCTTTGCCTTCGTCGCCCCATTGGGCCCCGACAACGACTACGCCTGCCATGGCCATATGCTCCTTGCGAACCAGTTGGCCACAGACAGGGTTTGGCGATGAATTTCAAGAGGGGAGTTGATGAGATCGCTGTCAGACGAGCTCATAATCCTCAAGTTTTACGACAGAGACCGCCTTTGCGTAATCGCGTGTGTGCGAAGACCAGTTTTGCGTGATGAGGCCATCATCGGTCTTGTACCAGGAATTACAGGCCGGATCGGCCCAGACCGTCTTTTTCAAATCTTCCTGCATCTGCTTGTTCCAGCGGTCCTGAGCCGATTTTGACGGCATCAGGCCCTTGGCGGAGGCTTCATCGAGCGCGGTGATCGCCTTCATCATATATTCCACCTGCCGTTCGAGCATGAAGGTGATCGAGTTGTGGCCGAGATTCGTGTTCGGCCCATAAAGGACGAAGAGATTGGGGAAGCCGCTGACCGTGATGCCGGCATAGGCTTCGGGGTGATCTGCCCAGATGTCGTTGAGATGGGAGCCATGCAGGCCTTCGACATCGACCGACCATTTCCAGCCTGTCGTTTCAAAGCCGGTCGCGAAGATGAGAATATCGAACTTGCGGTGCTCGCCATCTGGCGTGGTCACGCCCGTCTCGTCGATTGATTTGGGGGCGGCAGTGACCAGTTCGACATTGGCGCGTTCGAGAGCGGGGTAATAATCGTCCGCGATCAGGATGCGCCGGCAGCCGACCGGGTAGTCAGGCGTGAGTTTCTTGCGCAATTCAGGATCACTGATCTGCGCATTGAGGTGGTTTTTCGCGATGGTCGTATAAGCCTCTCGGCCTTCCTCGGTCCACTCAAAGACTTTCCAGAAAAAGTGATCGGCATTGTCATAGATGAGCTGGCGCTGGCGCGCGCCGAGCTCCATCGCGACCTCGGGTTCGGTGAACATCAGCGCCTGTTCCTGCGGGGTGACAGGCACGTCCCGTCTTGGGGTGACCCAGTTGGGCGTGCGCTGGAATACGGTGAGGTGCGCTGCGGTTTTAGCAATTTCCGGAATAAGTTGCACAGCGCTCGCCGCAGAGCCGATCACGCCGACGCGTTTGCCCTCCCATGAGACCGAATGATCCCAGCGGGCCGAATGCATTTTCGGGCCTTTGAACGTCTCGAGGCCCGGAATATCGGGCCAGTTGGGCCGGTTCAGTTGGCCGAGGGCGCCGACGAGAATGTCGCCCTCATAGGTCTTGCCGCTCTTGGTTTTGACGGTCCACTTGGCGTCGTCCTCATTCCAGACGGCAGACACCGCCTCATCGCTGAGGTGCAGGTTGGGGCGGAGCTGATAGCGGTCGGTTATTTCCTCGGCATATGCTTGGATTTCCGGGCCTTGTGGGAAGGCGCGCGTCCAGTTGATGCTTTGGGCAAAGGATAATTGGTAGAGCGCAACGGGCACATCGCAGGCGCAGCCTGGATAGGTATTCTCATACCATGTGCCGCCAACTTTCGGGTTGCGGTCTAGAAGATCGAAAGTGTGGCCGGCTTCCTGCAGCTTGATCGCTGCCGTCAGGCCTCCAAGGCCGGCTCCGATAATGATGGCATGCTTCTGCGGCATGAATTCCTCCCTGTGGGTTTATCACAGGGAGGATTCGTCTGATCCGGGATCAATGCAAGGCTGACGACACGTCAGCCTATTGGCCAAAGCGCCAGTAGACACGCAGGCCGAGATTATCGATGCCCTGGTTGCGTCCATTGCCGAGGATCTGGCCGTGTGAGAGGTGCTCATACTGAAGCTGAACGCCCCACTGATCGGTGATGTCGCGGTTCAGGGCGAGGCCTGTCCGGAACAGATCTTCCGATCCGAAGAAGACGTGGTCAGCGGCATAGGCCGGGCCACGTGGGTCACCTTGTGGGTAGGGGCTGTCGAGGTCGCCGTCATGGATGACATAGCCAAGGCTTGGCTCAACTGACCAGCCTTCTGCGAAGTCCCAGTTCCAGAGAAGGCCAAAACCGCCAAAGCTTGTATCGCCTGCGGTATTCAGTGAGCCAACGATATAGGGACGAGGGCTCAGAATGTAGCGGAAGACATCCGGGCTGGTGAAGACCAGTTCGGCTTCCACGTTCGGGCCATCTTCCTTATTGGCGTTCTTGCAGTTGGCGACGCAGATATTGTGCTGCATGACGCCGAGGCGCGCTTCTTCGAGAATTTGCGCGCTGGCAGGCGCGCTTAGGGCACCCGCTCCGACGATGAGTGCGGCAAGGCCTGCGATTCGTTTCATGAGTTCCCTCAAATATTTGGCTTATGACCCGCCCAAAGAATACCGGGCGGGCCTGTCGTCAAGCATTTTGAGGGGGCATTGCCTTGATTTTCCGGCGTCTATGTCTTTCCTGCCACCCAGCGCGCGGTGATGTCAGCAACCCTTTTGCCAAAGTCTTCGGCGGTTTCCAGATCGGCTTTGTCTGGTGCCTGGTCAGCCGGAAGGTCGGTCATGGCCTGTGTGCCCAGCCCGATCATATGGCCGGCCCGGTTCCAGGCCGTCTCATAGTCGGCCGTGCTGGTATTATAGCCGGGGAAAGCGCCGTAATTGGCCCAGATCATGCCGTGTTGACCGGCAAGAATGGAGAGGCGCTGGAGTGTATTGAGCTTGTCGCCGGCAAGTGAGCCCGAATTTGTGAACCCGGCCGCGATCTTGTCCCGCCACCCCTGGTTCATCCAGGTCTTGGACGAGGCTTCGGCGAATTGCTGAAACACCGCTGAGCTGGAGCCCATATAGGTCGGCGCGCCAAAAATGATGCCGTCGGCGTCTTGCAGGACATCCCATGGCCCTGAATCAGGGGACACAAGATCATCAGCCTTGAGAAGGGTGACTTCGGCCCCTTCGACTGTCCTTGCGCCTTTGGCCACATGCTCTGCGACCTTGGCGGTGTGTCCGTATCCGGAATGGTAGACGATTGCGAGTTTGGTCATTTGCGACTCCTGTCACGAAAATTTGCGTTCGTGACAGGAGGTGGAAAGACCTGCGCCGAAGATAAGCCCCCGGCGCAGGCATAAGTCTTATCGCGTCGCTACCGACTAGAAATGGAGTACTTTCGCGTAGCGGACATGTGGCAGGGCATCGAGCTTCTCTGTCATCGCGACCGGTGGCTCGCTGTCGATGCCGATCAGGGCAATGGCTTCGCCGCCGGCGTCCTGACGCCCGAGGTGGAAGGTCGCGATATTGATGCCAGCTTCGCCCAGCATGGCGCCGAGGGCGCCGATAAAGCCCGGCTTGTCGATATTGTTGACGTAAAGTGCGATGGGCGAGAAGTCGCCTTCAAGCGGCATGCCTTTGATTTCGACAACACGCGGGCGTCCGGCTGACACCGTGCCGGCGATCGAGCGCCAGCCGCTTTCATCGGAATTGGCGGTTTTCGGCACCTTCACCTTGATGCGGATCAGGCTGTCATAGACAGGGCTTTCCTCGGTCTTGGTTTCCGACAGTTTCACACCGCTTTCAGCGAGGATCGCCGGAGCCGACACCATGTTCACATCGCCGCGCGAGGCGCGCATCAGGCCGGCAAGGGCGGCGGCGGTGATCGGCTTGCGGTTCAGCTCTGCAACCTCGCCCTCATACTCGATGACCACTTCCTCAAAGCCATGGTCGGAGACCTGGCCAGCGAACGCGCCGAGCTTTTCGGCCAGTTCGATGAAGGGTTTGAGACGTGGGGCTTCATCAGCCGTGACCGAAGGCATGTTGAGCGCATTGGTGACCGCGCCGGAGAGGAGATAGTCACTCATCTGCTCGGCAACCTGCAGGGCGACGTTTTCCTGCGCTTCGACGGTCGAGGCACCAAGGTGCGGCGTCGCGACGAAGTTCTTTGTGCCGAACAGGGCGTTCTGCTTGGCGGGTTCTTCGGCGAAGACGTCGAAGGCGGCGGCGTAGATATGCTCGCTTTCGAGCAGATCCTTCACAGCGGCCTCATCGACGAGACCACCGCGCGCGCAGTTGACGATGATGACGCCCTTCTTGGTCTTCTCCAGCGCTTCGCGCGACAGGATGTTGCGGGTCTGATCGGTCAGCGGCGTGTGCAGCGTGATGACGTCAGCGCGCGCCAGAAGCGTGTCGAGGTCAACTTTCTCGACGCCAAGCTCAATCGCGCGTTCCTCAGTCAGGAACGGGTCATAGGCGACGACCTTCATCAGCAAGCCCTTGGCCCGCTCAGCCACGCGAGAGCCGATATTGCCGGACCCGATCAGGCCGAGCGTCTTGTAGGAGAGTTCAACACCGACGAAGTTCTTCTTCGGCCATTTGCCAGCCTGCGTGCCAGCGTCAGCGGCGGGGACCTGGCGGGCCGCTGCGAACATCATGGCGATGGCGTGCTCGGCTGTGGTCACAGCGTTGCCGAATGGCGTGTTCATGACAACGACGCCTTTGGCGGTCGCGGCCTTGATGTCGATATTGTCGACACCGATGCCGGCGCGGCCGATGACTTTGAGGTTGGTGGCCGCGGCGATGACGTCTGCATCCGGTTTACAGGCGGAGCGGACGGCGAGGCCGTCATACTGGTCAACGATGGCGATCAGCTCGTCTTTCGAGAGGCCAACCTTGATGTCGGTTTCGATGCCGCGATTCTTGAAGATATCGACGGCGGCGGGGCTGAGATCGTCAGCGATAAGGACTTTAGGCATGGGTTTGTTTCCTGAAGTTTTACCCCGATCGTCCCCGCGAAGGCGGGGACCTCAGGCAATAAAGGGAAAGGCTTGTGGCACGAGATCCCCGCCTTCGCGGGGATGATCGGCTAATTGAAATCTGGCGGTCTAAAGTTCGGCAGCAACTGTCGCGAAGGCCCAGTCGAGCCAAGGCAATAGCTTCTCGACATCCGACGGCTCAACGGTTGACCCGACCCAGATGCGAAGGCCCGGAGGCGCTTTTGCATAGGAGTTGAAGTCAAAGCCTGCGCCTTCCTTCTCGATCAGCGTGACCATCTTCTTCACGAAGGCTTCCTGATCAGCGGTCTCGAGTTTTGCGACCCGCGGATCGGTGATCTTGAAGGTGACACCGGTGTTTGAGCGCGTGGCCTTGTCGGCGCACAGAAACTCGATCCAGCCGGTCTTCGCGACCCAGTCTTCCAGAATGGCGAGGCTCTTGTCGGAGCGCGCTTTAAGGCCCTTGAGGCCGCCCGTTTCTTCGGCCCAGTCGAGGGCTTTCAGATAATCTTCAACGGCCAGCATGGACGGCGTGTTGATCGTTGCGCCTTCGAACAGGGCTTCGTTCAGCTTGCCATTATTGGTCATGCGAAAGATTTTCGGCAGAGGCCGGTCTGGCGTGTAGCTTTCGAGGCGTTTCACCGCGTTCGGGCTGAGGATCAGCATGCCGTGGGCCGCTTCTCCGCCGAGCACTTTCTGCCAGCTATAGGTGATGACATCGAGTTTCTCGAAAGGGATGTCCTGCGCAAATACGGCAGACGTCGCATCGCAGATCACGACGCGGTCCGGGTTCGGCTTGATCCAGCTGTCATCATTGACGCGGACGCCGGAAGTGGTGCCGTTCCAGGTAAAGACGATATCGGCATCATCGCGTGCCTTTTCGAATTCTGGCAGCACGCCATAGTCGCCGACGTGAATTTCGCAATCGTCGAGTTTAAGCTGTTTCTGGGCGTCTGTGACCCAGTCCTTGCCGAAGCTTTCCCAGGCAAAGATGTCGACCGGCTTCGCGCCGAGCATGGACCACATGCACATCTCAACAGCGCCGGTATCGGACGCTGGCACGATGGCGACGCGGTAGCCCTCAGGCAGGTTCAGAATTGTCTTGGTGCGGTCGATCGCTTCTTTCAGCTTGGCTTTCGCATCCTTGGCACGGTGCGAGCGCCCGAAGGCGGCAGACTGAAGTTGGTCGAGGGAAAATCCGGGACGCTTGGCGGTCGGACCGGAAGAAAAATGCGGGCATGCAGGGCGCACGTCCGGCTTAGCGGGAATCGTCATCTGTTTTACTCCTATCCTTACAGATAGGCTGGGCACCGTTGGGGGCGCCTGGCCCACGGCCCCTATGACAGATTATTGCGCCGCATCAAAGGGATTATTTATGACAATCGCGTCAGGCGAGGGGTTGCCCGGCGCGCGCAGGAGTGCAAATCGCTACCTCCAGCCCTTTCCCAGGAACACCAAACAGGCATGACAACTTCGCGATCACCCGCTGACTGGGGCCTGTTCCTCCTGCTGTCTGCCTGCTGGGCCAGCGCGTTCGTGATGACAAAGGTGGCGGTGGGCGATTTACCCGCCAGCGTGATTATTCCGGGCCGGTTGATCTCAGGCGCAATTATCCTCTGGATTGTCATGCTGGTGCGCGGCGAGCGCCTGCCGCCCTTTTCTAACAGGTCAGCCTGGCTCGCCATATTGGGGCTCGGCACGATTGGCACGGCGGCGCCTTTCTATCTCATCACGGTTGGCCAGAAGACGATCGACTCGTCGCTGGCCGCCCTCCTCATCTCGGCGGCGCCGTTGTTTACGGCCGGTCTGGCCCATCTCAAATTCCATGACGAAAAGCTCACCGGCTTCAAGGCGCTTGGGCTGCTGGTTGGATTTGCAGGCGTGGCCGTGCTGCTCGGACCGGACGCCTTAAAGGGCCTCGGCAATGCCAATTTTATTGCCCAGCTGCTCGTGGTGGGTGGGGCGTTTTGTTATGCCGTGAACAGCATCATCGCGCGGCAAGCCCCGCGCATGGGCGCGACCGTCCTACCGGTCGGGTTTCTGACGGTCGCCTCAATTGCCTCGCTGCCGATGCTGGCTTTGACCGACTGGTCCGAGGTCACGTTCACTACGGCCAGTGTGTCGGCTGTGTTGGGCCTTGGGGCGATTTCGACAGGGCTTGCCGGGATCATCCTGATGTATCTTGTCGCCCGCACCAGCGCGACGTTCATTGCGCTGACGGGCTATGTCATCCCGGTGATGACCGCTGTGCTCGGCTATTTCCTGTTCCGGGAAACCCAAAGCTGGAACGCGCTCTTTGCCTTCATCCTGATCCTGTCCGGGGTCTGGTTCTCACAGAGGCGGGTGCGCCGAAAAGCTGACGCTGGGTGAGCTTTGCGCGCCTGCGCCTTTGGAGTAGGCTTGGCTGCAAGTGCTGACGCGAAGATCAGCCCCGGAGGACAGAAATGGCAACGCAGATCGAGATCAAGCCCATTTCAGGCGCGCTTGGCGCGGAGATCGCGGGCGTCAGCCTCGCCGATGAGCTCTCGAATGAGGCGTTCAACAAGGTCCACCAGGCCTTCCTTGATCATCATGTTATCTTCTTTCGCGGCCAGCATGATCTGACGCCTGAACACCACAAGGCGTTTGGTCGCCGCTTCGGGACGTTGAACGTCCACCCTTATGTGAAAGGGATGGCGGACCATCCTGAGATCATGGAGATCATCAAGGAGCCGGAGGAAAAGACCAATTTTGGCGGCGGCTGGCACACCGACATGTCCTTCCTCGAAGAACCGGCGCTCGGCTCCATCCTTCATGCCATCGAGGTGCCGCCCTATGGCGGTGATACGCTGTGGGCGAACCAGCATATGGCGTATGAGACGCTGTCGGATGGCTTGAAGGAAACGCTTTCAGGGCTGACGGCCATCCATTCCGCCAAAGGCGAGTATGGGCCGAAGGGCCAATCAGCGCTCGGCCGGCAATCCATGGAGACAAGCGCAGCGCCTGATGCGCCGGAGTTTGAGCACCCCGTGGTGCGGACCCATCCCGAGACGGGCCGCAAGGCGCTTTATGTGAACCCGGCTTTCACCATGCGGTTCAAAGGCTGGACGCGCAAGGAAAGCCGCCCTTTGCTGAACTATCTGTTCGAGCATTGCCAGCGCGAGGAGTTTACCTGCCGCTTTCGCTGGGAAGCCGGGTCGGTGGCGTTCTGGGACAATCGCTCAACCTGGCACTTTGCGCTGAATGACTATCAGGGCCATCGCCGGCATATGCGCCGGGTGACGGTCGATGGGGATCGGCCGTTTTAGGTGGGTGCGGCCTGCCGGTGTTTTGCCAGAAGCGCTCGTCCTTCGACTTCGCTCAGGATGAGCGCTTAATTGCTGAGCTATCAAAAAGGCCTCATCCTGAGCGAAGTCGAAGGACGAGGCCGCCATGTGCTTCGGATGAAGCTGGCAGGGCAAAATCCCGCTCGCCTAAAGCGAAAACTTGCCTTCAATCACTGTCACGGCCTGCCCCCGTAGTTTCACCCGGTCGCCGACCAGTTCGACGCCGATCTTTGCGCCGCGGCCGGGATAGGCCTGGTAGCAATCGAGCGGTTTTTTGAGACGCGCGCACATGATGGCGGCAACCATGCAGTGCCAGCTGCCGGTGGCCGGGTCCTCGGGGATGCCGCTGGCCGGGGCGAAGAAGCGGCTGGTCACATCGACGCCGTCGCCGCCGGGGGCGAGCACGCCGAGATTGCCGCGGTCGACATCCTTCATCACGCCGAGACGTGCGATCTGGTCGATGTCGGCCTGCATGCCGATGATGTCCTCAGGGTCACCAAAGACGGCGGCGTAGAAGGGGCCGCCCCAGGCTTCGAGCGGCCATGCGCCGAGCGCTGTGGCGACATCTTCTGTCACATCCATCCGGTGCAGCTCAGGGGCCGGGAAGTCCATTTCATAGCGCCCATCGGGCATCCGTTTCACGGTCAGGCGCCCGGATTTGACGGTATCGAAAGCGATCTCCTCGCCCGAAAAACCCTGATGCGAGAAGAGGACATGGGCCGATGCCAGCGTCGCATGTCCGCAAAGCGGGACTTCCAGCGCGGGCGTGAACCAGCGCAGCTTCCAGACGCCGTCGCCTGCGGGCACAATGAAGGCGGTTTCGGCGACATTATTCTCGGCTGCGATCTTCAGCAGCGTCGCATCCGGCAGAAACGCGTCCATTGGCATGACGCAGGCCTGATTGCCTTCAAATGGTTTCGAAGCGAAGGCATCGATCTGGAAGAAGGGCAGGGCGGTCATGACAGTGGCTCCTTGGATCAGGGAGCCGTGTACATACGACCGCCGGCGGGCCGGGACAAACCAGACTTTCTAAGCGATGGTTTAGTCAGGCGCTTGGCGGGTTATGCGGGGCAGGCCCGCCAGAGGGCACGGATCAGGGCAAAGCGTCAGCCATGTCTCTTTTTCGTCAATCACGCAGACGCCGGGAAAGTCGCCGGACTTGTCCATGATGTCGAGCATGATCTGGAAATGAAGATGCGGCGCCCAGCCGCCATTTACGTCATTGTCGCCGAGCCTGCCGAGCGTCTCGCCCGCCTTGATCGTTTGGCCGGCGGCAAGGCCTGCGAGGCTGTTTTCGCTCAGGTGGCCATAGAGGGTGTAGAAGGTGAGGTCTGGTGCCGGGCGGTGCTCGAGGATGATTGTCGGGCCGTAATCCTTGGCGCTATTATTGACCTGAAAGCTGTGCACCTCTCCATCGAGCGGGCAGCGCACGGGCGTTCCGGCCGCCGCAAAGATATCAAGGCCCAGATGAAGCGTGCGAGGGGTCTGACCGGGCGGGTTGAAGATCGGCGTGTCATAGATGGCGCGGGTCTCGCCATAGCCGCCCGCTTCAATGGCGCCGGCTTCCGGTATCCAGTCGATTGGCAGATCGTTCCAGCCGCGCGCTTTCAGACCGTCTGCATCAAGGCGAATGTGATGGGCATCCCTGATCCCTTCCATGATACCTGGGCCGGGATGCTGTCTTGAGGCGAGCCAGGCATCATAGCGCGCCCGGACCTCTTCAAGCTCAACCGGCGCGTTCATCTTTCCTCGTCCCGATCGAGCTGCCAGCCATGGTGCACGGGGCCGTGACCATGGCCGTAACCCTTGGCGTTTCGGATCGCGCCGATGAGGTAGTCACGTGCGGCCTCAACGGCGTCTTCAATCGCGGCGCCTTGCGCAATGCCTGCCGCGATGGCGCTGGCCAGCGAGCAGCCTGTGCCGTGGGTTGAGCTTGTGTCGATCCGTTCGCTCTCGAAAATCCACTCACCATGCTCGGTTTGCAGGACATCCATGACGATGCGCCCTGGAATGTGCCCGCCCTTGATCAACACGCCTTTTGCGCCGCGCTTCAAAAGCAGTTCCGCCGCCCGCCTTTGGCCATTGATGCCGTCGACAGACTTGCCGGTGAGAATCTCAGCCTCTGGCGCGTTCGGCGTCAGCAGTCCGGCGCCGGGAATGAGCAGCGATTGCAGGGACTGGACGGCCCGCTCATTCACCAGTCTGTCGCCGGAACTCGCGACCATCACAGGGTCGATGATGGTGGGGGCTGTAGGGGCGAGATCTTCGAGGGTCTCGGCGACGATTTCGACCAGCTCCGCCGTGGCGAGCATGCCGGTTTTCACTGCATCTGCGCCAATATCCTTGAGGCAGACGGTCATCTGGCCGCGAACCGTTTCAAGCGGGATGGCGTGAACGTCATGCACGCCGCGCGTATCCTGCACGGTGATCGCGGTAATGGCGGTCATGGCATAGCCGCCCATCGCCATGATGGATTTGATGTCGGCCTGAATGCCCGCGCCGCCACCGGAATCCGATCCGGCGACAACCAGCACGCGGCCTTGAGGGCCAGAGTCTTTTTCCTGCGTCATGCAGAAGGGATTACTTGGTCAGCGGTGCTGAGGAAAGCGGCGATGGCTGAGACCGCGCCCTTACCAGGATGGCGGTGGCCGCTCGACCGGGGCTGAGAGGTCAAATTCAATGCGGAAATGACGGTTCGGGCGGCTGAGTTCGTAGGCAAAGAGGTTGGTTTCCGGGCTGACCGTCAAGGTCCAGACATTGTCCTTTGAGACCGGAATGCCCTCCTCATCGAACAGTTTCTTTGTGTCGTCTCCAGCCGGGAAGATCTGGCGTTCGGCTGTCGAGTCCGGGGCCGCGCTGCCACCATACATGGTCAAAGCGTCAGGCGAGCCATCCTCGTGATTGTGCTGATGACTGAGGTGCAGGCTGTTATCGGCATTGCGCGTGACAATCCAGGTGCGCGAACGGTCTGCCCCGACATGCAGGGGAATGCGCAGCTCATCTTCATTGCAAACCGCGAAGTCAGCGACGATCGGGACGGCGCGCCACGCATCGTCGGCGGCGTCCGTGCTGACAATGGTGCCGGAATAGGCTTCGCCGCAATACTCGCTGACGGACTGGAGAAACGCGTCGGCGCTTTCGTTTTCCGGCTCGGTGACCGTGCAGGCCGACAGCGCCAGAGCGAGCAGGAGACTTGATCGGATGTACATGGGGCGCACCCTAGACAGGATGCGCCCCATGGCAATTCAAATTGTGCGGTGAGCCCTAGGCTGGCTCTGGCGCACCGCCGGTTTCATCGCCCTTGTCCTTGCGGCGCTTGCCGGTCACAGGGACGGCAGATGCCGGGCCTTGTGGTTCATCAGGCTCATCCGGGCGGACAGGTGGCTGGCCGTTGAGAAGATTGGTGATCTCCTCGCCGCTGAGCGTTTCGTATTCCAGAAGGCCTTCAGCGATCGTGACCCAGTCATCCTTGTAATCGGTCATGATGCGGCGGGCTTCATCCATACCGTGCTGGACCAGCTTGCGGACTTCTTCCTCGATCTTCTTCGAGGTTTCTTCCGAAACATGGTTCGGGCGCGAATACGGATCGGAATTATCCGAATAGTCGACCGGGCCGATAATGTCGGAGAGGCCGAAGCTCGTCACCATGGCCCGCGCAATGCGGGTGGCATGCTGAATGTCTGACGAGGCGCCGGAGGTCACATTCTCTTCGCCAAAGGCGAGTTCCTCTGCCACGCGTCCGCCCATCAGGACGGCCAGACGGGACGTCATTTCCTGACGCGTCTGGGACAGCTTGTCGTCCTCTGGCAGCTGCATGACCATACCGAGGGCGCGGCCGCGCGGAATGATCGTGGCTTTGTGGACCGGGTCCGTTGCAGGCATCTTGATGCCGACAATGGCGTGACCGGCTTCGTGATAGGCGGTGAGGCGCTTTTCCTTGTCGGACATGACCATGGAGCGCTTTTCAGGGCCCATCAGGACCTTGTCTTTCGCGTCCTCAAACTCGGACATGGCGACAACGCGCTTGCCGCGGCGGGCGGCGAGCAGCGCTGCCTCGTTTACGAGGTTGGCAAGGTCAGCCCCGGAAAAGCCCGGCGTGCCGCGTGCGATGATCTTTGGATTGACGTCCTTGGACAGGGGCACATTGCGCATGTGGACCTTGAGGATTTTCTCGCGGCCAATGATGTCCGGATTGCCGACAGTGACCTGGCGGTCAAAACGGCCCGGACGCAGCAGCGCAGGGTCGAGCACGTCCGGCCGGTTGGTCGCGGCGACGATGATGATGCCTTCATTGGCTTCAAAACCATCCATCTCGACCAGAAGCTGGTTGAGGGTCTGCTCACGCTCATCATTACCGCCGCCAATGCCAGCGCCGCGCGAACGGCCGACAGCGTCGATTTCGTCGATGAAGATGATGCAAGGGGCGTTGCGCTTGGCCTGCTCAAACATGTCGCGCACACGGCTTGCGCCAACGCCGACAAACATTTCGACGAAGTCAGACCCGGAAATGGTGAAGAAGGGCACACCTGCCTCGCCGGCAACGGCGCGGGCGATGAGCGTCTTACCTGTACCTGGAGGGCCGATGAGAAGCGCGCCCTTTGGAATTTTACCACCAAGGCGCTGGAAGCGGGATGGATCGCGCAGGAACTCGACGACTTCCTGAAGTTCTTCCTTGGCCTCATCAACGCCTGCAACGTCATCAAACGTCACGCGGCCATGTTTCTCGGTCAGCATGCGGGCGCGGGACTTGCCGAAGCTCATCGCGCCGCGGCCACCGCCGCCGCCCTGCATCTGACGCATCAGGAACAGGAAGAGACCAAGAATAAGGACCAGTGGAAGCAGGTTCAGCAACAGCCCGCCAAAGCTGAAGCCGGATTCTGCGTCTTCAGTGACGCGAACGCCCTGATCGGCAAACCAGGTGGAAACTTCGATATTGGTCGGCAGCTTTTCTGCGTAATAGGTGTCGCCGCTATTGGTGACAGCTGTCACCCGGTCATTGGTCACGGTGACTTCGCTCAGCTGGTCCTGCGTCGCCATCTGACGCAGTTCGGAGATCGGCACTTTTTCCGATCCGACTGTGGCGGACGAGCCTTGCATGGCGATCATCATGGCGACGACCAGTGCTGCAATGAGGCCCCAGACAGCGAGATTACGCATGTTCATGTTTGTTTCCGTCGGTTCTAGAGTTGGCGGTTGAGCATAACATAGGCTGACTTAAGTCAGAAAACGACTCAATATGCGGTTAGGTTTGTGCAATTGGTACGCCATGCCGCACTCTTGGCCCTGGTTTTGGCCATTGCCCTCGACGGCTGGGCCTTGCCGTGGATAAAAGGGTGAGGGGGGCAGAACATGGACAAGAAGATGAAAGACGTGCTCAAGGTTTACGGCCCGCTGGCGCTGCTTGCCATTGCCAGCATCTGGGTCGCGCTTTCCCTTATTGATCCGGCGCCGCCCTCGAAAATCACCTTCGCTGCTGGCAGCCCGGGTGGGGCTTATTATGATCTTGCCCAGCAATATCGAGAGCAGCTGGCCGAAAGCGACGTCGATGTCGAAATCCTGACAACGCGCGGCTCGATGGAAAATCTTGAGCTTCTGCGCACCCGCAAAGCCGATGTGGCTTTTGTTCAGGGCGGCGTGGCCGAGAAGGGCGATGCTGAGGTTCTGCGCTCGCTTGCCGGGCTGTTTCATGAGCCGTTCTGGGTGTTCGTCCGCGCCGACGTCACAGCAGCTGATTTCGGTGACTTGCGCAGCGCGCGGCTTGCGATCGGGCCTGAAGGCTCAGGCACACGTGCGCTCGCGATGGAATTGCAGGGCTTGTGGGGCGGCGACTGGCCCGCTGAGGCGCGCCGGACCGAAAGTGGTGCGACAGCCGCGGAGGCCTTGTTGGCCGGTGACCTTGATGCGGCAGCGTTTTCCGCGTCGATCGATGCGCCCTACGTGAATGAGCTGTTGCGGGCGTCTGGCATCCGGCTCTTGCCGTTTGACCGCGCGCCGGCCTTGTCCCGGCGCACCAAGGCGCTTGCACAGGTGACCCTCTACCGCGGACTGGTTGACCTGCAGGGCGATCTGCCGGCCTCGGACGTGCCGCTGATCGCTTCGGTGGCCCAGCTTGCGGTGAACGAGCATACGCACCCGGCGATCCAGTCCCTGTTGCTGGAGGCGGCGGAACAGCTGCATGCGGGCAATACAGCATTTGCGGATGCAGGCGAGTTTCCGGATCAAGCGCTGGTCGAACTGCCGCTCTCATCGGAAGCCGAGCGGTACTGGAAGAACGGCCCATCCTTCCTGCGTAACTATTTTTCTTTCCAGATCGCAAATTTCCTTGAACGGGCCTGGGTGTTTCTGATCCCGCTTGCGACCTTGCTTATTCCGCTGGTCCGCGTTGCGCCGCCGCTATACCGGTGGCGGGTGCGCCGGAAGATCTATGTCTGGTATTCGGACCTGCGGGAACTGGAGACGCGGGGACGTGAGGCCAGCGACGAGGCTGAACGCGACCGGATTCTGGACGAACTATCAGACATGCAACAGGAAGTTGGCGCGCTCGATGTGCCGCTATCTTATACTGAGGAAGTCTATCATTTGCGCAGCCACATTACCTTTGTGCGCAATCTGATCAGAGGTCTGGATGGTTCGACTAAAAGAGCCCCGCCGACGATTTCATGATGGCTTTAAGAGCGCCAGTGCCCGGCAGGCTAATTGCGTTCGGACCCTTTTGACGCCCTCGCAGACGATTCGATGAGGGTTTTGAGGTCTGAGCGCTCCGTCAGCCGGGAGTAAGCCTCTGCCAGTTCATCCTGAAGACGGCTCTCAAGACCTGCCTCCACGTCTGACAATGCGAGATGAGCCCCGTTGAGATCGACAAGCATGCTGGCTGAGGAAATAGATTCTTGCTCTGCGTCCCGCTGGGCGCTGGCGCGGTTGCGCGCATGATCGAGGGCGTTTGCGTTGGATGTCGGTGAATTGTCGTTGGCGACGATCGCGGGAACGAACGCCAGCACAGACGCATCAGCTGACTGCGACGCAGGCTCTTCTGAGCCCTGCGGGGAGGAAGTTGGGGCCCTTGGAGGGCGTTGGTGAAACGGGGTATCGCCCCCATTCGAAAAAGGCACGAGCGTGTCTCCGTGAAATCAGGTCACGTTACTTGTCGCTCAAACACATCAAGTCGGCGCTAAATACGCCCGACAATTTTCTTTCAATTTTGATCTATCTGCAGCGGAGCGCGGTGTTGCTCAGGCTTCTGCTGCCAGTTTTTCGCGGCGCACTTCAGCTGCTGATTTCTTTACGCTTTCAGACCGCAACTGTCCGCAGGCGGCAAAGATATCGCGGCCGCGTGGTGTGCGGATCGGCGAGGCATAGCCCGCCCGGTTCACCACTTCCGCGAATGCTTCAATCGTTTCCCAGTCCGAACACTCATAAGGGCTGCCCGGCCATGGATTGAACGGGATCAGATTGATCTTGGCGGGCACGCCGCGCAGCAGGCGAACAAGATCACGCGCTTCGGCCAGCGAGTCATTGACGCCTTTCAGCATCACATATTCGAAGGTCACGCGCTTGGAATTGCCAAGGTCCGGATAGGCGCGGATGGCTTCAAACAGCGTCTGGAGATCGTACTTTTTGTTGATCGGCACGATCTCGTTGCGAAGATCATCGCGCACGGCATGCAGCGAGATCGCCAGCATCGCGCCGGTGCGCTCGCCAAGTTCAGGGATTTTCGGGGCGACGCCGGCGGTGGAGACCGTGATGCGTCGACGTCCGAGCGCAATCCCATCGCCATCGGAAATCGTGTCGATCGCTTCGGCGACATTATCGAGATTATAGAGCGGCTCACCCATGCCCATAAAGACGATATTGGTGAGCTTGCGGTTCTCCATAGAGGAGGGCCACTCATTCAGTTCGTCGCGCGCGATGAGGATCTGCGCGACGATTTCCTGAGCGGTCAGATTGCGAACCAGTTTCTGCGTGCCGGTATGGCAGAAGGTGCAATTCAATGTGCAGCCAACCTGGCTGGACACACAGAGCGCGCCGGATTTGCCAACATCGGGAATGTAGACGCTTTCGCCTTCCACGCCGGGCTGGAAGCGGGTCAGCCATTTCTGCGTTCCGTCCACTGAAACGCGATGCTCGGTAATCTCAGGACGGGAGAGATCATATTTGGCGGCGAGATCGGCGCGAAGGTCTTTCGCGATATCCGTCATCCCGTCAAATTCCTGAACGCCGAAATGATGGATCCAACGGCGCAGCTGCTTGGCGCGCATGCCAGCTTTCTTAGGCTCAAGGCCGAGCGCTTCCATCTCCGCTTTCAGCGCGGGGAGCGACATGCCGGCAAGGTTGCGGGCAGCGGCGGGCGCTTCGGCGGCGCGGCGGGTGAGATCGAGTTCCACTTTCATGGCGCGCCTATAACATGGCGTGCGCGAAATCCGAACACGTCACATCAGGACGGCTGCGAGAGCGATTGCCAAGTGGGCGCGGGCGTCGCGTCAGGCGAAAACGTCGTCCCGCACGCCGCCTTTCGGGTCTGGTCCGTATTTGTTCGGGCCGACCGTGCCAGCCATGCAGAAAAATACCAGCAGAACGATACTGGCAAAAGGGATGAAGGTGATCAGCAGCCACCAGCCAGATCTGTCCGTATCGTGAAGCCGGCGAACGGCAATTGCGAGACCCGGTATCAGGATGGCGAGGTAAAAGAGCCCAAGCACCGCGCCGATAAGCCCGATCAGGATGTTACTGCCACCGCCGTCGCCCGCAACTGCGAATATTGCGGCATAGCCGACAAGAAGGACGATCATCAGAAACAGATATGTGTACCAGTATTCCGCGCGGCGTGAGCGGCCCTGGAAATCAAAGTAACGTCCAAAAAAAGCGCCGACGGCTTCACCAAACCCCATGACAAATCCCCTCTATCAGATTGGTGATTTATTCTGCGCGCACAAAACTGTTCGGGCAAGCCCAAGCTTTATGAAAGATTTTGTTGGATCAGGCGCGTTATCGGCAGGCCGATGCGGCGCGGTCGATAGCGGCCGATGAACCGGCCAGTGAAAAGTGGTACGAAACCTTTGTGTCGCGCTTTGACACCGCTTCAACGCGAAGCTCGCTACCGGCCTTGATGGCGCTGACGAGACGCGGATCGTCCTGATTCTGGGCGAAAGCTTCCTGACCGACGCCGTACATGGTCCACCCGGCCCGTCCGACGGAGGCGCGCGCAGGCAGATCCGGGCGCAGCTCATAGCCAACCTTGAGGCTTGGCTGGCTGCGGGCTTTGCCTGATTTCCAGTTGGACACGAAGAACCACACATCTCCGTGGCTTGCGGACCTTGGCGCTTTGTCTGTCGCTTCAGTTGCGGCATAACAGAGTGTCTCGCCGTTCACTTTTTCAGTGAAGACGGTCCAGTCCTTGAACTTGCCGACGGCGGTTGGCGCAGCGTTGGCAGCGGTTGCGGAAAGGGAGGCGGCAATAAGAGAGGCGGTTATCAAGCGGATCATGCGTTCGCGTCAGTCTGGCTGGAATGAAATTGGCGGAATGGCCTTGAGTGTAAGTCAGGCATCCTGCTCAAAAGTTAAGGCCGAAATTTGACCGTACAACAGATGAAGCGGAACAGACCGGCGCTGTTGAGGTTGTAAGGTATATATTTTACACAAGTTTTCGGTGTGTGTTCGTAAGTGGTGAAACGGGTGGCGATAGCCAGGATGCAGAAAAGTACTGACGAGGTGCAAATGCATGCTGACTGCGTTGCGCGCATCGCAGGCGAGGCATGCCGTCGATCTTTCGGGACGCTTTTTGAATTCTATGGCCCCCGCCTGAAGGCCTATCTCAGAAAACTCGGCGCCAGCGATGGGCAGGCTGAAGAAGTGGTGCAGGATGTCATGCTGACGGTGTGGCGGAAGGCCGGCCAGTTTGATCCCTCAAAGGCTTCCGTCTCCACTTGGGTGTTCCGGATCGCCCGTAACCGCCATATCGATACGTTCAGAAAAACCATCCGGCCAGAGCTCTCGCCGGACGAGCCCATGTTGCAGCCACAGCAGCCGGATGAGCCCGATGACATGGTCTCTCAGGGCCAGATTGAGGCGCATGTTCGTGAACAGCTGAAAACGCTGCCGTCCGAGCAGCTCGATCTTCTGAAAGCGGCTTTCTATGAAGGTCTGTCGCATAGCGAAATCTCTGAAACTTATGGAATTCCGCTCGGTACGGTTAAGTCGCGTATTCGTCTCGCCTTCGACAAGCTGCGGCATACGATCTCCCGCGACTGACCGGTTCTTATGCGCCTAATGGCTGTATCGGCTTGACCTTTTCGAAGATCGCGCAATATCCGGTCTCACACCTTGAACTGTCTACGCAAACGGGAAAGCGAACGCGATTTGAGCGGGAATCATTCGCAAATTTCAGAACTGTACAGTGCCTATGCTGCAGGGCGCCTCAGCACCGCGTTCCGGTTGCTGGTGCAAACCCAGATGGCGCTGCGCGCGGATGTGCGGCGTGACATCGAACAGGCCGAAGCCATCTCAGGCGCATTTTTTGAGGCCGAAGAGCGTGAAACCCTTTCGCCGAACGCTTTCGAGACAGCTCTCAAGCGGATTGATGCCCTGGACGAGGGGACGGCAGATCAGTTGCACGCGGCCCATCTTGCCAATGAGCGCCTCACAGAGCTGATGCGGTTGCCGGAGCCTCTGCGGGAGAAGGCGCTTGAGGCCTGCGCGCAAAGCGGCTGGCGTCGTCTTACCAGCGGTGTGAGCCGTCTGGAGATTTCCAATCAGGGCACCACCCATTCTCATCTATATCGCATCAAACCCGGTGCCTCGGTGCCCCAGCACACCCATCATGGCGATGAGCTGACACTGGTCCTCGAAGGCGGTTTCACAGATGAGACCGGAAGCTATGGGCCGGGCGACATCTCGCTGCAGACCTCGCAGGATACCCACCAGCCGGTGGCAGATGATGATGGCATTTGTCTTGTCTATGCCGTGTCAGATGGCGGCATGAAGTTCAAAGGCGCCCTCGGCGTTTTCCAGAGCCTTTTCGGCGGCGGACGAGGCCGGGCGAACTGATCAGTCGTTTTGCGCGGTCGTGTTGATCAGCTCGAATTTCCGCGTTTCAAAGACTTTCAGAACATTCGCCAGATCGTGGCCGCGTTTCAGCACCTGATTCTGGCTGCCATAGACCGCATAGGCCCCTTGCCGGTTTCTGAGGTCTGGCACTTTTTCGATCCGCCAGGTGGGGGCTTCAGCATGCCGCCGGAAGATCGCAAAGACGGCGTGATCCCTGAACATACCGATCGCATAATCCTTGGCCTGTCCTGCCATGACCATCTTTCCGTAGACATTCAGGATGCTGGACATCTCCGTGCGATGAAAAGCGACTTTGGGCTCCGGTCGTGGCTGTAGGTGTGTTACAGTACCCATAGAGGAATTCCGGCTCCTTTCTGACTGGCAAAACCTGACGCATTTGTAATGCGTTTGACCGGTTTTTGCCGTATTCTTGCCTTGCGGCGGTCACCGATTACGACCACTTTGAACGTGTCGGGTGATGGTGTCTAGCAGGTACCTCGGACCCATCAGCCCCCCCAGCCCCCCGGGGCGCCTGTATGCCTTCACCCGACGTCTACTCTCCCCAACAGTCAAGATTTGCCATGGCCGCGTCCTCGACGTGGGACTGCGCTCTGCTTTTCGTCAGACCGCCTCTGGTCATCCGCGCGCTCGAGGTTTAGTCAGAGGCTCTGCGAATCTGGACCGGTCCATCAATGCTCGAACTCAAGCAGCTCGCAAAATCCTTTGGGGACCATAAGGCCGTTGAATCGGTGAGCTTTTCCCTGAAACAGGGCGAGGTTCTCGGGTTTCTGGGGCCAAATGGTGCGGGCAAATCAACAACAATGCGAATGGTTGCCGGTGTGATCGAGCCGGACCGCGGCGATGTATCGATCTCAGGCTTCTCTATCATCAGTGACCGGCGCGACGCGCAGCGCAAACTTGGCTATCTGCCAGAAGGCGTGCCGCTCTATGCTGATATGACGCCGCGCGAATTTCTCAATTTCATGTGCCGTGCGCACGATATTGACCGCAAGACCTGCGTCTCGGCGATCGACCGGGTCGTCGCGGATGCGCGGATCAGCTCAGTGATGAACCGGCGCATTGCCACGCTGTCCAAGGGCTATCGCCGCCGCGTTGGTCTTGCCGGTGCCATGATCCATGACCCGGATGTGCTCGTGCTGGATGAGCCGACCGACGGTCTGGACCCGATCCAGAAGCGGGCCGTCCGGGCGCTGATTACGCGGATGGCCGCTGACAAGACGATCCTGATTTCCACGCACACGCTGGAAGAAGTCCCGGCGATGTGTACGCGCGCCATTATTATCGACCGCGGCTGCGTGGTGGCCGATGGCACGCCGCAGGACCTCGCGGCCCAATCGGAAGGCGGTCTTGAAGAGACCTTCATAACGCTTGCCGGTACCCATGAGGTCGATCAGGTATGAAGGGTTGGATGAAGGATACGATGACCGGGCTGCGGGCGAGCTACATCCGTGAGCTGAGGGCCTATTTCGCGACGCCGCTCGCCTATGTGTTCATCGCCATATTCCTCATGCTTCTTGGCTTTTTCACCTGGGAAGCCTCGCGGTTCTTCGATACGGGCGTCGCTGACCTTCAGCCCTTCTTCTACTGGCATCCCTGGCTGTTCATGATCTTTCTGCCGGCGCTGTCGATGCGGCTCTGGTCTGATGAAAGCGCGGCTGGCACAACCGAATTGCTGATGTCCTTGCCGATCACCATTACCGGGCTCGCCATCGGCAAGCTCTTGGCCGCCTGGACGGTGGCCTTACTGGCCCTCGCCCTGACGACCCCAATGTGGATGACGGTCAATTATCTCGGCGCTCCGGATAACTCCGCCATTCTGCTGACCTATCTGATGAGCGCGCTGATGGCGGGGGCCTATCTTGCGATTGGCGCGGCCATTTCTTCGCTGCTGAGCAGTCAGGTGCTGTCTTATGTCATCGGCGTTGTGGTGGCCTTTGTGTTCACGGCAGCAGGTTGGCCGATGGTGCTCGGTGCGATTTCGGGCGCGCTCGGAGCCGGGGTCGGCGACCTTGCGGCCCAGTTCTCCTTCCTCACGCATTTTGAGACAGCTGAGCGCGGCGTTCTTGAAGTACGCTCGGTGCTGTTCTTCATCGGTTTTGTGGCGCTCTGTCTTGCGCTGAATGTGATCTGGGTGTCGCAGCGACGCGGGGCGATGCGATGAGCCCGCGTAGTTTCCTTCCGGTTGCGACCGCGCTGCTGCTGGCGATTTTCATCGCCGCCACGCTCATCATACAGCCGCTATTGCGCGGGGCCCGGGCCGATTTTACCGAGGCCAGTCTCTACACCTTGTCTGATGGGACGGTATCGGCGCTGCAAAATCTGCAAGAGCCGGTGGATCTGACCTTCGTTTACACCCGCCGCGTCGGTCAGGAATATCCAGCTGTCCGCGCCTATGCGACCCGCGTGAGAGAGCTGCTGCAGGCGTATCGGGCCGAAGCGGGCGCTAATCTCCGCGTGCGCGAGATCGATCCGCTGCCATTCTCTGAAGCTGAGGATGAAGCGGTCGCCGCTGGCATCGTCGCGGTCGATACGAATGGTGAGGACCCGCTCTATTTTGGGATTATCGGTCGCAACACGATCGACGATCAACGCGTCATTCCCTTTCTGGCGCCGGAGCAGGAAGAAACGCTGGAATATGACCTTACCCGTCTCATCGCGCGTCTTGACCGGCCAGAGCCACCGACCGTCGGAATTCTGAGCACGCTGCAAGGCATGCAGGGCGACGGTCAGGGCGCGGGCTATTCCTTCCTTCAGGAAGCGGCCAAGAGCTTCAACATCACGCAGATCGATGAAGACTTCTATGCCCTGCCGGAGGATATGGACGTCTTGCTGATGGTCCATCCGCCGGACCTCGATGACTGGCAGACCTGGCTGATTGACCAGTTTCTCCTGCGCAAGGGCAGGGCAATTATTCTGGTCGATCCGGCGGCCAAGACTGCACCCGGCAGTGAGTTTGGCGGACTGCGCGAGCGGCAGATACGCTCTGACCTGGGCCGGTTCGGCGATGTGTGGGGCGTGCACCTCTCAGAGGAGGCCGTCGCTGATACTGAAAGCGCGTTGCCGATTCAGGCGCCTGTTGGCGAAGGGCGTACGAATGTCGTCCGCCACCCGCTCTATCTGGCGGCGCCGCCTGCCATGATGTCGCGTGATAGCCTGATCACCGCAGAACTTTCACGGACTGTCAATTTTGGCGCGCCCGGGGCGTTGGAGATCGACGAGGCGTCGCCCTTTGATGTCGAAGTGCTGATCCATACCGGCGAGGCACCGTCCTGGATCCCGGCTGAAGAGGCGGTGAAGGATTTGTCCGTCCAGGACACGCTCGCGCTTTATGAACCGGTCGAGGGCGAAAAACCGCTCGCAGTGCGCCTGCATGGGGCACTCGTTTCCGCCTTCCCTGATGGCGCCCCGCCGCCAGCCGTGCCGGATGATCCGGTTCTGGCAGAGCTTGTGCGGGCCTCGGCGCAAACCGCGCAGCCGCATATCGCCTCCAGTGAACGCGACGCTGAGATCCTCATCCTGTCAGACGCTGATATGGTGGATGACGGCCTTTATGTTGATCTGGAGTCAGCCACGGCCTTCGCCGACAATGGCGCCCTGCTGATGAACGCCCTCGACGTCATGTCCGGCGATGCAAACCTTCTCAGCCTGCGCGCGAGAGCGTCCAGCCGCCGGCCGATGTCGCGTGTGGAAGCCATGCGCGACGAAGCGCAGGCGCGCTTCTTTGGCGAACAGGCACAGCTTGAAAACCGTCTGGCCGAGGCGCAGGCGCGCTTGCAGGAGCTGCAGCAGATCGGATCAACGGATGGCTTTTTTGAAGGTGATCTGGAAGCGACGCTGACTGATGAAGAGCGGTCCGAGCTTGCCGAGCTGAGGACTGACATCGTCGAAACGCGCTCAAGATTGCGGTCAATCGAGCGCGATTTCCGGCGTGAGATCGATGCGCTCGAAGGCTGGCTGAAATTCATCAACATATTTGGCGGCGCCATTCTGATCGGCCTGATTGGCCTGTTTGTCTGGTGGCGGCGCCGCAAGGTAGGCCCGTCATGAGTGTGAGGCTGGATAATCGCCGCATGCATGTCATCAGACGCCTGTCGCTCGTTGCAGCCGGGCTCTGGGTGGCGCTTCTGCTGTTGGTTCTGTTCCGGCCGGCGCAAAGCGATGTCAGCCCGAGAACCGGCAGCCCGGTCCTGAAGAATTTTTCAGCCGTTCGCGCAGATACCGGGCGCATCAAGATCACCATGGCCGATGAAAGCTACACGCTGGAGCGGCGCGGGGAGCAATGGGTGATGGAAGAAACAGGCGGATATCCGGTGCGGATGGATCGGTTGAACACACTCGCCGAAGGTCTCGAAACCCTGACATGGGGCGCACGGCGCACGTCAGACCCGAACAGGCTCAGCCGGCTTGGCCTCGGTGATCCGACAGAGGGGGGCAATGGAGTTCTGGTCGAGGTGTTCGCCAGCGATGGGGCCAAGACTGCCGAGATGATTACAGGCCGCCGCGGCGACCAGCTCTATGCGCGGGCGCCCCGGGAGAATATTGCGTTTCAGGTCAATGGGGAACTGCCGCCGCTCTATACCCATGAGGCCTGGCTCGATCTCGACATCATCAATATCGATGCGTCCAGTATTTCGGCGGTCCGCATGACCGACGCATCCGGCGATTCCATTTATCTCACGCGGCCTCCGGGCGGGAGCGCCAGAAGCTTCACGCCTGCGCCGCCATTCCAGAATGACGAAATCCGGAGCTCTCTTGCGGTGTCGACCTCGGCACTTGCGATCTCGCGGTTCATGCCTGTTGACGTCAAAGCAGAAAGTGACCTCTCAGGCCGCCCCGTCGCTCGCCACATCTCGGGAACCTTCGATGGCCTCGAAATCGACTTGCGGGCCTGGCGCGAGGAAGATGGTTATTGGGCAACCTTGAGAGCCGTGGAGGCTGGTGAGGGGGCCCGCCGCGCGCGGACGATCAATGACAAGGCTCAGGGGTGGGCGTTCAAATTGACTGAATATGACTGGCGCGAATTTGCGCCGGATGTCTCGTCACTCGTAAGTCGCGCGGAACCCTCCGAAGGTGTTCCCCCACCGCCCACAGATTTTCAGCCCTGATCTTTCGCCCGAGACACAAGAATGGCCGTGATGATCGGCGTGATCAGTTCGGCCAGCAGCCTCTCAGCCGGATTGGAAGCGAACTTCCTGAAATAGTGGGCAAGGCTGTCCCCCTTATACGCAGCAACCGTTTTCGACGGCGCGTCAGAGGTGGCGCCATAGTGGAGCGCCCCTGCATCCGGAACGTACATGACACAGCCACCGGCCTCGCCCGCGCGGCGGCAGATATCAACATCCTCAACATGCATGAAATAGCGCTCGTCGAAGCCTTTAAGCAGTGCGAAGCTCTTTGTGTCGGTGAGCATCAGCGCGCCTGACACGACATCCATCGGCACCGGTTCGCGCGGCGCTGGCGTGGCCTCGAGCGTCCAGGTGTTCCAGCCCGCATATGTCGTCAGGGCGCGAAACAGGGTGAGTTTCCGGCGCCGTGGCCCCCGGTTCTCCACGCCCCATTTATCGAAAATCTTGCCGCCCACAATCCATGGCGCGGGCAGCGCGCTCGCGGCCTTGATCATCTTCTCGACGGAGCCGCGCTTCAGCACAGCATCAGGATTGATGATGAGCAGATTGCCGTCCGGGGCGCGCTCCGACGCAAAATTCACCGCGCGGCCAAAGCCGATATTTCCAACTTCGTCCAGCAGCGTGACGGTCTCACGCGCATCTGCAAAGGCTTGCAGCCAGGCGGACTCCTCAGGGGGATTTCCATTGTTGACGATGCGGATGAAACTGACGGCGGGGTCACCATCCAGCGCGTGCAGGCACTCATGCAGGCGTGGCCCGGTATGGTAAGTCACCACGAGTGCGGTTGTGACGGGCTCTGTCATCGGGGCTGACTGGCGCGATGGATGAGGACGATTCCGGCTGCGGCGATGCCTATCGTGGCCCAGAACGCCTCGTTCCAGACGCTATAGGACAGGCTGAACAGAGCAAAGCTCGCGCCGATCAGCGCGGCAGCGGCGACCCGGCTGGCGAGTGGCAAACGCTCGGGTGGCGGTAATTTCCAGGCTATGAGCAGAAGGCACAGCACGGCAAGTGAGACGCCGATGAGCCCTGTCTCCGCCCACAATTGCAGACCCATATTATGCGGGTGGCCGGGCAGGATACGGTAATACTCCCAGCGTCCATCGTTGATGCCGGTGTCAGCGACGATCTGCTTTAAGAGGTCAGGGTGGTCGCCAAAGGTTTCGCGCCACCCTTTCGAGGCCTCGATGCCGTGCCCGAGAATGGGGCGTTCGGCGACTTTCTCTGTGGTGAGTTGCCAGGCCCAGAGCCGTGACTGGAACGAGGTTGGAAGAGGCAATCCGGCTTTCGCCAGCGCGCCGCCGCCGACGCCCAGAATGAGAGGGGAGGCCAGAATGAAAATCGAGATGGCAATCAGCAGAAGCTTGAAGCCGGAACGGGCAAATAGTGTGGTGACGATCAGCGCCGCACTGATCAGCACAATGCCCAGCACTGAGACATCCGATCCGAGCAGGGAGAACGCGACTAGCGAGGCCACCAGAAGCGCAGCTGCGATGGGCCAGCGCGCGCGCCCGCCGATCATCATCAAAAGCCCGAGCAAAATGGGAAGCCCCAACAGGAATGCATTTGCACTTCGCAGAATATTCAGCGGCGCTTCCGTCGTGCGGTCGCTGAAGGGGGCATAGAGATCAAGTGCGCCCTCCGGCAGCAGGGCCATGGCGAAGGTGCCGGCGCCATGCACGGCCAGCATGACCCCGATGATTGTGAGGGAGATTCGATACCGTCCGGGCTTTATCCGCAAGGCTGCGGCAAAGGTCAGGACAGACGCAAACAGGGTCAGTACGATCCTGAGACCAGCCGCCTCCATGTTGAAGGTGCCTTCGGAAAGATTTCCGACAAGAACCGACTGGGACACCGCCGACCAGATGCTGCTGGTCGCCGCCCAGACCGCGAGCGCGGCGAGGGCGATCACCAGCAGATTGAAACGCGTCCAACGCACATAGAAGGCTGCTGCGATGGCGGTTAACCCGACAAGGCTGGAGTAGCCTTGCGTGCCGAAGAGCGCCACCGGCAGCCATAAGATGAACGCCGCGGCCAGTATGGTCGCATAACTAATGCCGCGGCGCTCTGTCATATCAGGCCTTCGCCCGTTTCAGGTCTGGCGCCGTCGCCTCATCGGCGAGTTGGGCGGCCGTTTCGCTGAGGCCCAGGATTTGCTGGCCTTTCGAGCCGAACCGGCGAAGCGCAAGCGTGCCTTCGGCGGCCTCCCGTTCGCCGACAACGGCAATCACGGGCACTTTCTGAAGCGAATGCTCGCGGACCTTGTAGTTGATCTTCTCATTGCGCTTGTCGACTTCGACCCGGAGACCAGCCGCCCGAAGCGTCTCGGCCGCCTTGTCGGCATAGTCGTCGGCTTCGGACGTGATCGTCGCGACGATGACCTGCACAGGCGCGAGCCACATCGGGAACGCACCGGCAAATTCCTCGATCAGGATGCCGATAAACCGCTCCATGGAGCCGAGGATCGCCCGGTGCAACATGACGGGGCGCTGTTTTGAGCCATCCGATGCTGCGTATTCGGCACCGAGCCGCTCCGGCAGCACATAGTCGAGTTGCAACGTTCCGCATTGCCAGACACGGCCGATGGCATCCGTCAGCTGGAATTCGAGCTTCGGTCCATAGAACGCGCCTTCGCCCGGCAGGATTTCACAAGGAAGCCCTGCCGCATCGACGGCGTCCTTCAGGCCTTTTTCGGCCCGGTCCCACGTCTCGTCGCTGCCGGCGCGAACATCAGGACGCGTCGAGAGCTTCACCGCGATCTCTTCAAAGCCGAAATCGCGATAGACGCTTTCCAGAAGGCGGCAGAACTTGATCGATTCCTCGACGATCTGGTCTTCGCGGCAGAAGATGTGCGCATCATCCTGCGTGAACTGGCGCACCCGCATGATGCCATGAATGGCGCCGTGCGGCTCATTGCGGTGACAGCAGCCAAACTCGGCCAGCCGCAAGGGCAGGTCGCGATAGGATTTCTGTCCCTGCTTGAACACCTCGACATGGGCCGGGCAGTTCATCGGTTTCAATGCCATCAGCTTGGCGTCTTCAGGCACGGAGATTTCAACGCCCTCTTCACCCTCGGGGATGAAGTCAGGGACGATGAACATGTTCTCGCGATACTTGCCCCAGTGACCGGATTTCTCCCACTGGACCGAGTCCATCAGCTGCGGTGTCTTGATCTCGTCATAGCCTTCAGCGTCGAGCTGGCGGCGCATATAGGATTCGATCTGACGCCAGATCGTGTAGCCCTTGGCGTGCCAGAAGACAGACCCGGCGGCGGCCATGCCATCGAGGTGGAAGAGGTCGAGCTCACGGCCAAGCTTGCGGTGGTCGCGCTTTTCGGCCTCTTCGAGACGGACGAGATGGGCCTTGAGGTCTTTCTCATTCGCCCAGGCCGTGCCGTACATGCGTTGCAGCATCTCGTTGCGATGATCGCCGCGCCAATAGGCCCCGGCAAGCTTCATCAGCTTGAAGGCCTTGGGCAGTTTGCCCGTCGATGGCAGGTGCGGCCCACGGCAGAGGTCGAACCAGTCGCCTTGCTTGTAGACCGAGATTTCCTCGCCCGGCGGGATGATGTCGTCGATGATCTGCGCCTTATAGTCCTCGCCGATCTCCTTGAACGTCTTGATGGCCTCTTCCTTTGACCAGACCTCGCGGATGATCGGATAGTCCTTGTCGACGATCTCACGCATCTTGTCCTCGATGCGCTCAAAGTCTTCCGTCGAGAAAGGCTTCTCGCGGGCAAAGTCGTAATAGAAGCCGTCATCGATCACAGGGCCGATCGTGACCTGCGTATCTGGATAGAGTTCCTGAACGGCCTGAGCGAGCACGTGTGCCGCGTCATGGCGCAGAAGCTCGAGGCCGTCCTGGTCACGTGCCGTTACGATGGCAACTTGCACATCGCCGGGTAGCGGCCGGTTCAAATCATACATTTCCCCGTCCACCTTGGCGGCGAGGGCCGCCTTGTGCAGGCCGGGAGAGATCGACATGGCAACATCGGACGCGCTCGCGCCGTCTTCGTATTGTCGCACCGATCCATCGGGAAGCGTTACATTAATCATGAGTCTTGCTTTTCAAATTCATTCTGGCTGGTTGCCGGGAAATTTTCTCTCGCCCAGAGACCAGTCTCCAGCTCTCCATGGAGCCCAGAAAGGTGAAGGATTTGCTTTCTCCGGGGCCGGATCGAAACCTGATGAGCCTCCGGGCCGACAGCGTGACAGGCGGGCGAGGGTCATCCAGCCTCCTGTCCACATGCCGTGCCGGGACACGCATTCAGCGCAATACTCGCTACAGGTCGGCACATGACGGCAGTGCGCCCCAAACACCTGAAAGGCGGGGGACAATGTCATCTTGTAGGCCTTTAGGGCCGCATAAGCGGCTTTCCTGCGAAGGGCGGGCATACCGGTTTCCGGTTATTGTTCTGGTGAAAGCGGTTCTAGACGCGCGGGGTGCGGCTCACAACCCGATAGGGCTGCGATAAATGCCGACATCTGGCTACAGCGGGGCGTTCAGGCCGCTGTAGCCCGCATGGTTCGCGTGGTCTCGATGGCCTCACATGCTGCCTCGAAAGCCAGCATTGTGGACGTGTGGCGCGGTGGATAGTCAGCGACGCCTTCAAGGTGGCGCAATTCGGCAAAACGTCCGACAGGCGGCTCGCCGCCCTCTTTCAGCATGGCTTTCAGCGCATCACGCGCCGCAAAAATCTCATCGACGCTCGCGCCGACGGCATGCTCGGCGAGAATGGCCGTTGCGGCCTGGCCGAGGGCGCAGGCTTTCGGGTCGACCCCAATCGCCTCAACCGTTTTGCCATCTTCGCTGAGCCGGATATCGACACGCACAACAGAGCCGCACACGCGCGACACCTTCTCGACGGATGCATCAGCATCCTCAAGCGGTCCGACATGCGGAATATTGGCGGCCAGTTCCAGCACGCGATTATGATATAGCTCAGCGCTCATGCCGCCTAGATCGCCCCAAATCGTTAAAATATCAAGTTCCGGTGAATGAGCGGCCTGCTTCTCAGGTGAAGAAATTCATCACGCGGGGCAGGATTTTGATCAGCAGACATGTTGCGCCGACGAGGCTGGCGCCTGCAAGCAGCAGCACAAATCCGTCGCGTGCGGTCAGGGCGAGGCCGAAGAACAGAATGGTGAGACTTGGCAAAAGTGGGCCAAGCGGAACCAGCCCGAGCGGTATGGTGATCAAGGCCGCCGCGACGCAGGCCAGCGCCACGATATTGATAAAGGGCGGACGCGTCAGAAACGTCAGACGCGGCTTCAGAATCTGGTCCACCGTATAGGCGTGTGGCTCGGCCGCCTTGATGCCTGACAGCAAATATTTGCGCGGAAACGAGACGTTCAATGCGCGCTTCGGCAGCCAGGGAAATCTTAGGCCGATAACGATCTGGGTCGCAAAGATCAGCGTGACGAGCGCGACCAGCCAGTTTGCCCCCGGCACCAGCGAGAGCGGACTGACCGCGATAAAGCCCAGCAGAAGCAGCACAGGCCCGTAAGAGCGCCGCCCGACGGCGTTGAGCAGGTCTTCAATCGAGACGGTCTCGCCTTCTGTATGGTCGCCAAGCGACACCAGAAGCGAGCGCATGTCATTGACCTCAGTCCGATGCGTCTGGGACATAGGCGGCTCCGTACCTCTGGATGTCGGTCTCGACCTCATCATCCATGAAACCGGTCAAAACATAAAGCCGATCATATTCGGACGCCTCATCAATCGGCGTTCCGCTATCTCCGCCGAGAAGTGCGGCGAGTTGCGGGGTTGTGTTGGAATGGCCAACGACGAGGGCGGTGCTCTCATCGCTCAAGAGCTGATCGGCGAGGCTTTGAAGGTCACCTGCATCATAAATCTGGATGTCGAGTTCCAGCGCATCGGCGAGTGGGACGGCGGTTTGGTTTGTACGGCGATAGTCGCTTGACCAGATCGTCTCGATGCCAGCGGCGCGAAGGCGCTCTGCGAGCACAGCGGCGCGCGCTTCGCCCTCGGGCGTGAGGGCTGGGTCGGAGCCGTTCTGCTTTTCAGCGTGGCGTACCAGATAGATGGTGAAGCCGCCTGCGTCCTGCGGCGCTGCGACCGGTTTCGACATGCACGCCGACAGGGCCAGCGCAGCAAGCGTTATCAGGCAGCAGGTCAGGCGTTTCATCTGTTCTCTCCGATTAGACCCGCCGCCAGGTCGAGCCCTGCGGCCCATCCATGATCTCGATACCTTCGTCGGCGAGCTCTTTGCGGATGCGGTCCGCCTCGGCCCAGTCCTTATTGGTGCGGGCATCGACACGGGCCTGAACCAGCGCGTCGATACGCGACTTGTCATCCGCCGTGCCGCCCTGTTCCCATTCAGCCGGGGTCCTGGTCAGCAGGCCGAGCAGGGCGCCTGCCGCGAGCAGGTCAGCGCGGGCGGCCGCCATCTTGTCTTCGTCCTTGGCATCGGCGGCCTGATTGGCTTCGGAGGCAAGGCGTGAAAGTTCAGCCAGCGCGATGGGTGTGTTGAGGTCATCGCAGAGCGCGGCGAGCACAGCTTTGTCCCGTGCAGTGCCGCCTTCGGCGTCCCAGACACGGCGGAGCGCCCCATAGATCCGGCCGAGCGTTGTCTTTGCCTGCTCCAGCAGGTCACGCGTCCAGTCGAGCGGTGCACGGTAATGGCCTGAGAGGAGCGCAAACCGCAGCACTTCGCCGGGCCAGTGCTCGATCAGATCGTGGATCAGCTTCACATTGCCGAGCGACTTCGACATTTTCTCGCCGTCCATGTCGAGAAAGCCATTGTGCATCCAGTAACGGGCCATTGGCTCGCCATGCGCGCATTCCGATTGCGCGATCTCATTCTCATGATGCGGGAATTGCAGGTCGATGCCGCCGCCATGAATGTCGATGGTCTTGCCAAGATTGGCGGCGATCATCGCTGAGCATTCAATATGCCAGCCCGGGCGGCCACGGCCCCATGGGCTGTCCCAGATGGCGTCATCCGGCTCACCCGGCTTTGCAAACTTCCAGAGCGCGAAGTCAGCCGGATTGCGCTTTTCGTCCGAGACTGCGACGCGCGCGCCGGCTTCATTGTCTTCCAGCTTGCGGCCAGACAGCTTGCCGTAATCATCCATCTGCTCGACGTCGAAGAAGACGCCGGACGGGGCGGTATAGGCATAGCCCTTGGAGATCAGCTGGCGTGTAATCGCGATCATGCCGTCGATGTGCTGGGTCGCCCAAGGCTCAATCGTTGGCGGCAGGACATTCAGTGAGGCGATGTCCGCATTGTAGATATCGGCATAGGTGCGCGTGATCTCAGGGATCGGCGTGCCGTCCTGCAACGAGCGGGCAATGATCTTGTCCTCGACATCGGTGATGTTGCGGGCATAGACGACCGCGCTTTCGCCATAGGTCTGGCGCAGCAGGCGGAACAGCACGTCGAAGACAACCGGCGGGCGGGCATTGCCGATATGGGCGTAGTTATAGACGGTCGGTCCGCACACATAAAGCGTGACGCGGGATGGATCCTGCGGGGTAAAAACCTGCTTCTCGCGGCCGAGCGTATTGTAGAGTTTGATCTGCATGCGCGGGTGTTTAAGCCGGAAGGGTTAAAACTAAAAGACCGGCCACGCTGCAAACCTACGAAACGCATGCCGCAACGGGCCCTGCGCTACCGTGACGCGCGGTGAACCGCCTCTGAGGTTTGCTGGAAATCCTCTTGTATGCCACTTATGTAGCCAACACGCCCTGAGGGTAACTCTCGGGCGGGCGTTAAGTCCGGTATTGGGGTGCAAGGGCGCGCTCACAGAAAATCCGGCTCGACCCCCGTCCCTCGGTACAGGAATTTTGCCATGGCGATGGATGCCATCACAAAAGACGAAAATCGCGCGCTTGAGCCGGTGAAGCGGCCAACGCAGGCCGAAGCTGAAGAGGCTGTGCGCACGCTGCTGGCATGGGCGGGGGATGACCCACGCCGTGAGGGCCTGCTCGACACGCCAAAGCGCGTCGTCAACGCCTATAAGGAATGGTTCCAGGGCTATGACGAAGACCCGGTCAAATATCTCTCGCGCACCTTTGATGATGTGCAGGGCTATGACGACATGGTCATGCTGCGTGAGATCGACGTCGAGAGCCATTGTGAGCACCACATGGCGCCGTTCCTCGGCACCGCCTATGTCGCTTACATGCCGACGCAGGCTGTTGTCGGCATCTCCAAGATTGCCCGCGTTGTCGAGATCTATGCCAAGCGCCTGCAGACGCAGGAAACGATGACCGCGCAGATTTGCGATGCGCTGACCGAAAGCCTCGCGCCAGCGGGTGTCGCCGTCCTCATCGATGCGGTCCACCAGTGCATGACAACGCGCGGCGTGCACCATCCAAACGTCTCGACCATCACCACGCAGTTCACCGGCGTCTTCAAGACCGACAAGGATATGCGGGACCGGTTCCTGAGGCTTGCGGGCCGCTAGGCGGGCGCGATCAGCCCGCATCATCCGGCAGGGTAGCCGGGTCCGGGCGGGGAAAAGATTGAACAATTGAATGGGCTGCACGGTCATAGGCTGTGCGGCCCTTTTTCGTGAACAGCATGACGACATAGGCAAGCCAGAAGGCGAGCGCCGCGAAACACAAGAAAATGTTGAAGGCGGGCATCGGGTCAACAAAGGGCCGGCCTGGCACAAACCAGATGGCGGCATGCGCGACTTCCCATGGTGCAAACTTGATGGCGTTTCGGATCAGCGTGCGCCGAAGCGGCAGCGTATCCCCATCTGGTGAGGTCACGAAGACCCCCATCATCCGCTTGCCGACCGTCGCGCGCCAGGATGAGGCTTCCATCAGCGCGCCATAGAGAATGGTCGGGACTGTCAGCAGGAAAAAGCCGAGCGCATGGGCGAGCGCTTTGCCGGCCAGTGTCTCAGGTGGCCCGGTGACGACGCCGCCGAGCACCAGGCCAACGCTGACCAGCGCCATGCCGTAGAGCACCATGATGCAGTAATCGATGCCATAGGCGGCCAGGCGCTGTCCCGCGCTCGCGTAAGTGAAGTCGTCTTCCATCGCATCACCTTAAATCGGTCTGTCGTCTTGCAAAGTGCTTGACCCGTCACAAAGTCTGATTTATCGTTTTACAATAATAATATAGAGAAGGATAACTCCCATGCGTGCAGAACTGGTTCGTGTCAGCCTCCATCAGGTCGATATCAAGATCATCTCCGACGACGAGCAGATGCACGTCCTCCAGTGGCGCCGAAACCTTCTCTGGGACGAGGTCCTGCTCGACGGCAAACGCCAGGCCCATAGCGGCGGCTTTGGCCGTGAAAAGGTCTACGGCCTCGTCTTCGGCAAGGATGTTGACGGGTCCGGCGGCAAGAAAGTCATGCTGATCCTCGACCCGAGCACCAATTATCGCAATTGGGCCGGTTCGCAGCAGCAGATTTCTGGCGTGCGCCTCGAAACCGCTGAAGGCCCGATTGTGTCTTTCGGCACGCTCGACCCGAAGAACCTCGAGAAACCATCCACTTTCTCCGACTGGATGAAGAAGACGATGGGGATGGAGTGGGGCGACGAGCACCGTCCGAACTAGGCGCAAAGAGATGCTGCGTTTGATTGGGCGTTTTTCTGCTATGGGCACGGTTTTATGCACGAGTGTGCTCGCTGCAGGCCCTGTCGCGGCGGCAGAAACCCCGCCAAACACGTATCTTGTTATGCAGGCCCGGTTCATGCCGTGGGACGTGTTCACCAGAACCCGCTATGATCGACCTGATCTTGAGCGCGCGGCATACAAAAAGAAAACCGTCACCTCGTCGAAAGAGATGACGGAGCTGTCGGCCCTGATTTCGTCCGGGCAGTCGACAGAGTTCAGGCCTGTCAGCAGGATGAATTTGCGCTTCCATGCGGAGGTTCGCAAAGGCGACGTGCTGATGCTCGAATATGTCGCCGATCGATTTGCGGTATGTGAAACGACGTCTGAGACTTGCTACGAGAATTCTGAAGAAATGCGCGCCGGTATCGCCGAATTTATGGGACATGACGAGCGCCAAAACTGACGCTCAGAGATTAAGCCGCTTCTTCGTCATGCCCGCATGCGGTTTTGCGCTCGCCGGGTCGTCCGGCCAGTCGTGTTTGGGGTATTGCGCGCGCATATCCTTGGCCATGTCGATATAGCCGCCGCGCCAGAACCCGGCGATGTCGCGGGTCAGCGCAATCGGGCGACCGGCCGGTGAAATTAGCTGCAGCGTCACGGGCACGCGCCCGTCGGCAATTGTGGGATGACGCGTCAGCCCATAAAGCTCCTGTGCCTTGGTCTCGATCAGCGGGGCTTTCTCATCAAGATAATCGAGGCTCGCCTGACGCCCGCTGGGCAGGTCTATGGATATCGGTGCGAGCGCGTCGATCTCCTGCGCCTTCGGCCAGCCGAGCGATTGTTTCAGCGCCTGCGTCACCGCACCGTCCGATGGCATCGAAAAGCTGCCGCCGCCGAGCGCAGCTGGTAGCCAGTCTTTCACCGTGGCGGCGAGGTCTTCGAGACTGAGCTTTGGCCAGTCTTCGCCAAAGGCCTCATGCAGGATTTTGAGGCGGGCCAGAAAGGTGCGCACTGGCGCGCCGATCCCGGCGGCGTCAAAACCGTTTTCTTCGATAAACTCGCTATAGGCGGCCCGCGCGGCCTCACCGGACGGTTTGGGCAGCGGCGTTTCTGACAGCACAATCTTGCCGATGGCTTTGACGCGGCGCCCTTTGAAGCTCTGCGTTGCGGCATCGAAATGCGCGCGCTCCTCGGTTCGCGGCGGGTAGAGTGCAAGCACTTGCGTCTCATCGATCGGCGCGGCGAGCGTAATTCGGGCGCGTCCGGCGGCGCCCACCATGTCAGCGACCACGATCCATTGCGATTTTGCGAGCGCTGTGTCCGCCATCACCTCGCCGGCGCGGCCATTGGCGAGGAGATAGCTCGTCTGAGAGCCGTCACGTCTGCGGGCGACCTGTCCCGGCCAGGCGCGGGCGAGCAGCCGGGCTGGGTCGCCTTCGACTCGCGCGCCTTTTGACCAGCGCTCGGCCTGTTGGCGCAGTGTTTTGGCGCGGGGGCTATTGTCCCGCCGGAAGCCTTCCAGCCGGTCGAGCAGATTGGCCGAATTGCCGCCGATCCCGGCTTCGCTGGCGAGCGCGGCGATTTGCGAGGCCAGCGCGCGCTCGCCATCGGTTTCGGCGCTCGCAACAAGGCTTGCATATTTCGGGTCGAGCGGCAGGGCCGCCATTCGTTTGCCATGCGGGGTTAGCGCGCCCGTCTCATCGAGCGCGCCATAGGCGAGCAGCATCTCGCGCGCCGCTTCAATGCGTCCACGCGGCGGTGGGTCCAGCCATGTCAGGCGAAACGGGTCAGCCTCGCCCCATTCGGCGAGGGAAAGAAGGAGGCCGGTCAGGTCTGCATTGAGGATTTCAGGCTGCGGCGCGCCCGGAAGCCCGCGCGTTTCTTCCTCGTCCCACAAGCGGTAGCAGACGCCGGGGCCTAGCCGTCCGGCGCGCCCGCGCCGCTGGTCGACATTGGCACGGGCGGCCCGGATTGTGCGCAGGGCCTGCGTCCCGCTTGCAGGATCAAACTCCGGCACACGGGCAAGCCCGGAGTCGACGACGATGTGGACCCCGTCAATCGTGAGCGCGCTTTCAGCGATATCGGTTGCGAGAACAATTTTGCGTGTCCCGTCTTTTGAAGGGCGAACCGCTTCGTCCTGCGCCTTGGGCGAGAGGGCCCCGTAGAGCGGGAAGACCTCAACATCACCCGGCAGGCCTGAGAGGCGTTCAGCCGTTCGGCGGATTTCACCGGCGCCGGGCAGGAAAGCGAGGATCGAGCCGGTCTCAGCGCGCACCGCCCGCTCAATGCCGCGGGCCATCTGGTCCTCGATACGGTCGCGCGTGCGGCCAAGATATTTGGTCTCTACCGGATACTGGCGGCCTGCACTTTCGATGACGGGGGCGCTTAGCGTTCCGGCGACCTTTTCGGTTTCCAGCGTCGCGGACATCGCCAGAATGTGCAGGTCCTCACGCAGCACAGACTGGCATTCCAGCGCCAGGGCGAGGCCGAGATCGGCGTTGAGGCTGCGTTCGTGAATCTCGTCAAAGATTACGCAGCCGACGCCCTCAAGCCCTGGATCGGCGAGCAGGCGGCGGGTGAAGAGGCCGTCGGTGACGACTTCGATGACAGTGCGCGATGAGACCTTTCGGTCGATACGGGTCGAAAGCCCAATCCGCCCGCCGGTCTTCTCACCTATCGTGTCAGCCAGCCGATCCGCGGCCATGCGCGCGGCGAGACGGCGCGGCTCCAGCATGACGATCTTGCCGGGCAGGGCCTCGAACCCGTCTATCAGGCCCGCAAGCGCCAGCGGCACGCGGGACGTCTTGCCGGCGCCCGGCGGCGCGGCAAGGACCAGCTTTTTGTTCGCCGATAGCGCGGCGTGGATGTCACCCAGCAGGCTGTCGATCGGGAGGGTTTTCGTGTCTGCCATTCCATTCCGCTTTAGCTGAAGTTTCGACCGAGGACACGTGCAGTCGCAGCCCGAACGGCGTTCGGGTGTTTTGTATTTTCTGCGAATTGCTTAAAGAGGCACTCCTGAGAAGTGGGAAAGGTCTGCCTGCCGTGGCTGAATCGCTTGAGTTTTCCGTTGTTGTCCCGATGCACAATGAGTCCGGGAATGCTGGCGCCCTCATTCGTGAGATCGCGACCGCGCTCGATGGCCGGTCCTATGAGATGATCATGGTCGACGATGCCTCGACCGATGATACCCGCGCCGTTCTAGCCGCCCTGAAAGCTGAGTTTCCTGCGCTTCGCGTCCTCAGCCATCGCAAGAATGCAGGCCAGAGCCGGGCGATCCGCACCGGCGCGCGCGCTGCCCGTGGCCGCATCATTGGTACGCTCGACGGCGATGGCCAGAACGATCCGGCTGATTTGCCAGACCTTTACCGTGCCCTGACGCGAACCGATGCGCCTGAAAAACTCGCCATGGTGATGGGCCGCCGGGGCAGCCGCAAGGATACCGCCTGGAAGCGCTTCGGTAGCAAGTTCGCCAATGCGATCCGCCGCCGGATGCTGCGCGATGACTGCGACGACTCCGGTTGTGGCATCAAGGTGATCAAGCGCGATGTCTATATGGCGCTTCCTTATTTCGACCATATGCACCGCTATATGCCAGCCCTGATCAAGGCCGATGGCCATGATGTCGAGTTCATGGATGTGAACCATCGTGAGCGCGGGACCGGCCAGTCCAAATACACCAATTTCGGCCGGCTCTGGGCCGCGCTGTCTGATCTGCGTGGGGTCACCTGGCTGATCCGCCGCCGCCGCAACCCGGACGGCGCAGACGAGATCTAAAGGCCGGTGCAGCCGCGTCCGCCATGCTTAATAGCGTGGTAACTGCAAAGCGTGCACTATCGCCGGAAGGGCCTGTTCAGCCCGCAAGATTTCTGCAGGGGGCTAAACCATGCGCGTTCTACTCGGTATTTTTCCGCTGCTGATCATTCCAGTGGCGATCTATAATCTGATCGGCCTGTCCTATTCAGGCGATGAGCCAGCCAATGGGCTGGTGGCAAACGCGTCCCCCATGGTCGACCTGCTGCAAAGCTCGGCGGTGACCTTTCCGATGATTTCCGGGGTCAACTGGGCCGTCACCAATGGTGAAATCCTGATCCTGTTCACGATTGCGCTGCTCTTCATGGAAATCCTGAAATCGACCAGCACCGGCACGGCGACCATCATGAACCATGCGATCTCGATGATCCTGTTCATCGTCTGCCTGGTTGAGTTTCTGCTGCTGCCCAACTTTGCGACATCGGTCTTCTTCATCATCACCACGATGACGCTGCTTGATGTGCTGGCTGGCGTGGTCGTGACCATCGTTTCAGCGCGGCGTGACTTCGGCGTGGGCGAGGGTTTCGGCGGATAGGTCTGCCGCCCGGCGTTCTGTTGGCGCGAACGGTTTTCGCCCATGGCGCGCCAAAAGCTGTAAATTCGTCGATTAACTGCTTCACAGAGGCAATTTCTGCTCTAGGCTGCGATCCTTCAAGTCGATGGCAACCGGGGAAGAGGGCCTATGGAAAGCGTCGTCACGCTAATTGAGAATATCGCTGGATTTATCTGGGGCGGGACCTGGGGCGACACTGTTGTTATACCGGGTGAAATTGGTCCGCTGGCGATTGTCCTGCTCGGAACCGGGCTTTTCATCATGTTCCGGCTGGCAGGGCGGCCCGTTCGCCGCTTCTTCCCGGCATTGGCCGAAGTCTGGCAGGGGCGAAAGTCTCAAGGCGAAGACGGGGCGATCACGCCCTGGCAGGCGCTTTCGACAGCGCTGTCCGGTCAGGTCGGGACAGGTAACCTTGCCGGTGTCGCGACGGCGATTGCGATGGGTGGCCCGGGCGCAATTTTCTGGATGTGGATTACGGCCCTGCTCGGTATGGCACTCGCCTTTGCTGAAAGCTCGCTGGCCGTCAAATACCGCGAAACCGACGAATATGGCCGCATCAATGGCGGCCCGATGTATTACATCAAGAACGGCCTCGGAAAGAAATGGACCTGGCTCGCCGTGATCTTCTGTCTCGGCACGCTGTTCTCTGCAGCGGCGACCGGATCGATGATCCAGGCGAACTCCATTGCTCAGACCGCGATGGAAACCTCGCGCGGAAACTTCGGCTTCTCCATCCCTGCCTGGGGGATCGGTGTTGTGCTCGCAGGCCTTGTTTTTGCGGTGATTATTGGCGGCATCAAGTCAATCGGCTCGGTCGCAGGCCGCGTTGTTCCGCTGATGGCGGCAGCCTATGTGCTCTGCGCGCTGATCGTGCTGATCCTCAATGCCAGCGAGATTCCGCACGCCTTTGCGGTTATCTTCAAGTCAGCCTTTGGTCTTCAGGAAGTCGTTGGCGGCGCGGCCGGTTACGGCATGATGCAGGCGGTTCGATTTGGTATCGCGCGCGGTCTCTTTTCGAACGAGGCTGGTCAGGGCTCCGCGCCGATCGCGCATGCGGCCGCGCAGACCAAGAACCCGGTCCAGCAAGGTGAGATTGCGATGATCGGTGTTTTCATCGACACGATCGTCATCTGTACGATGACAGCTCTGGTCATCCTGACCGTGTCGGGCGACTTTACACGCAGCCCGGGCCTCATCGCCGCGAACCAGTGTGTTTCGGAAGAGCTTGTAGAATTGCCGGCAGATACCTCGGTCGAAACGCTGTTCCCGTCGGCCTATACAGAAGGACGCGAGGCGATGATTGCCGAGCGTGGCACGGATGCGGCAGCCTTCCTGACCGCGTGCCGGAGGGCTGGATTGGACCTGTCCAAAGACCTGCCAGCCGATGCCACTGCAGCGGACGAGCAGGCCTATTTCGACAAGGCGCTGGCCTCGGCAACAGATGCGACGGTTCTGAACGATGTTCGCTATGTCTATGAGACCGATGCGGAGTCTTCCGGGATCACCGCGCGGGCCTATGGCGAGGCCCTTCCGGGCGGTGAGTGGATTGTGACCATTGCCCTGTTTTTCTTCGCATTTACGACGATTATCGGCTGGTCCTATTATGGTGAGCAGGCGATTACCTTCCTCATCGGGGAATGGGCGACCCATCCATTCAGATACTTCTGGGTCATCGTCGTTTTCGGGGGCGCGATTATCACAAACACCGATGCCCTCTGGTTGTTTGGGGACATTGCGAATGCGTCGATGGCCTTCCCGAACCTGATTGCGATTCTCGCGCTTTCGGGGGTCGTGGTGGCGATGCACAAGATGAATGATGACCCCGATCACGGTCACCCCGTGATCGACAAGAGCGAAGACACCCCCGCCGAATAGGGTGTCGTAGCGGTCCCGAAAGGGGCCTCTGCGGTGTCGTAGGGGTGTTTTTTAAAGAGGGGATGAGCCTCTTTTCGGGCGCCGGGCCAACCGGCGCCCGTTTTCGTCTCCCGTTAACGCCAAGTGTCTATTTTCGGGGGCATGTCAGACGCTGCCCGCATCGAAGCCTTTCTTGAAATGATGAGCGCCGAACGTGGCGCCTCGCCCCATACGCTGGATGCTTATGGGCGCGATTTGCGGGATGCGTCGGACCAGATGAAGGGGAAACTCACCAAGGCCAAAGCCGCTGAGGTGTCCCGCTATATGACCTGGCTTTCGGCCCAGGGGCTCGCGCCGAGAAGTCAGGCGCGCAAGCTCTCATCGCTGCGCCGGTTTTTCCGTTTCCAGTTTGAAGAAGGCGAGCGCAAGGACGATCCGACCTCGCGGCTGGAAGGGCCGAAGGCGGGGCGCGATATTCCTGATGTCCTGTCGCGCGAGGATGTCTTGCGCCTTATTGATGCGTGCGGGGAGGATGTCCGCATGCGGTGCCTGCTCGAGCTGCTCTATGGGGCCGGGTTGCGGGTGAGTGAGCTTGTCAGTCTGAAGCTTGGCAATCTACCGCGCCGCAAACAGGGCGTCTGGGAGACGAGTGACATTATCGTGCGGGGCAAAGGCAATAAGGACAGGTTCTGCCCGCTTGGGCGACCGGCGCTGGACGCGATCGCGGACTGGCTGGACATTCGCGAAGACAGTCTGCCGAAAGGAACGGTGAAGGCGAAAGGCGCGAGCGCGTATCTCTTTCCCTCGCGGGGCAAGGAGCCGCATCTCACACGCCGAAGGCTTGGCCAGCTTCTGAAGGATCTCAGCCTCAAAGCCGGGCTCGACCCGGCGCGGGTGCATCCGCATGCGCTTCGTCATGCCTATGCGACGCATCTTTTGCAGGGCGGGGCGGATTTGCGCTCTGTGCAGACGCTGCTCGGCCATGCGGATATCTCGACCACCGAAATCTATACGCATGTGCTGACCGATGAACTGGCCGAGCTTCTGGAAATGGCCCATCCGCTGGCTGGCTAAGACTTATGCGGCGCTTGCCTCGCGCGGGCTCTGCTCCACCTTTCTGGTAAGAGCCAAAGACTCCTCCCCCACGAAAGGACCTTCTATATGACCAGAACCGCAACACTTTCACTGACCGCTATCGGTCTTGCCCTCGTCGCCCCGATCGCGATGGCAGAACCTGTCGCCTATGAGTTCGACAAGGATCACACCGCAATCGTCGCGAGCTGGGACCATATGGGCTTTTCCCGTCAGGCGATTGAGTTCACCGATTATGACGGCACGCTCATGCTGGACATGGAAAACCCGGAAAACTCCACGATCGAAGTGACCTTCAATCTTGCCGATGGTGGGTTCTGGGTCGGCACACCCGATAGCGAGGATTTCGAGAACCATCTCTCCTCCGGGGACCTTTTCGGGCTCGAAGAATATCCGACAGCCAAATTCGTCGCGACGTCGTTTGAAACCGAAGACGGCAAGACGGGCACAATGACAGGTGACCTTACACTGAAAGGCGAGACCCATCCGGTGACGCTCGATGTGACGCTGAACAAGGCTGGAGAGGCTCGCGGCTCCTACAAGGCCGGGTTTTCGGCCACGGGCACGATGATGCGCTCTGAGTGGGGCATGGGCTATGCCGCGCCGGCCGTTTCTGACGAGCTGCAGCTGATGATCGAGACTGAACTGGTCAAGGTTTCAGATGATTCAGACGAGTAGACTGCAATAATTTCCATACCACCGCTTTTACAATGCCGGGCGCGCAACTATTATAGACTGCGCGCCCGAGCTTGTTTGGACGCCTCGGTTTGTCTGGAGCTCTTTATGCCTGCTACAATTCGCGCCGCTATCGCCGGACTTTTCATTCTGGAAGTTTCAGGCGCATTCCTGCTCGGCTTTGCCTCTCTCGTCCTGTTCACCCTGCATGTCACAGGCGTGATCTTCTGGGGTGTCGAAGCTGTGACCGCCCTTGTTGCCCTTTATCTGAGCGGCCTGTTCTTCATGAGCGCCCTCAAATATGAGCGGTCTGTCGGGCTCGTCCGTTACGGCGACGATCAGGACTAGGCATTGACGCTGGTCCGCCCGGATGCTCAACGGCGATCTGCCGGACTGAAAGATATCAAATGCGTTTAGCCACTCTTTGCCTGTGCGCAGGCCTTATCCTTTCTGCGTGCGGTCAGGCCGACAAGCCCGCCCCGAAAGAAGACGCGTCAACGATTGAGGCCAAAAAAGAGGCTTCGGCCTATGTGCCTGCGCCGGCCGATGGGCCGACGATAACCCCCGACGATCTGAAGCCGATTGTCGGGACGGACTGGAAGGGCACGCTGACCTATCTCGACTATGGTGACGGCGAGACCGAGAGCACGATCCCGGTCGAGCTGATGGTGCTGCAGACCGAGCGGACCTTCGGGCTGTATTTTACCTTCCCGGAAGACCCTGAGGCCGATGGCGGCGCGGACATCACGATTTCCGACAATGGCCGCATGATCAACCAGGAAACCGTCACACGGCGCATCGAAGAGGATGGCAGCCTGATGGTGGTGACGCTGGCGCCTTGCGAGGACAATGGTGTGCAGGCGAGCTGCGAATACACTTACGATATTTCACCCAGCGCCTTCTCCATCCGCATGATGGTGACGCTGGAGGGCGACGACCAAGCCTTCCGCCGCCATCATTACAGTTTTACGCGCTAACAAAGTTTCATCCGCTTCTATCGGTGCGCTTTCCGCAATAGCGGAAAGCGTTATGCTTGCACGTGCTCCATGCAAGCATTTGCATTATGCTTGCAGATAAGGTATGCAAGCATAATGCTGAAAGGATATGCGCATGCCTGATAAGAAAAACCCCAAGAAAGTTGCAGCAGCTAACGCCAGATCGTCGAAGCTAAGCGCGAAGCGTAGAAGTGAAATTGCCAAGAAGGCCGCTGAGAATCGCTGGGCCAAGCATTTGCCCGAAGCAATCCTCGAAGGAAGTATTCCGCTTGGAGATGGACAAATCTCATGCGCCATCGTTGGCGATGGTACTCGGGTCATTACGCAGGCAACGTTTTTGAGATCGTTGGGGCGTTCACGCTCTCCAAAAGCAGGTACTGGGGTTCTGGCGACTGCTGATGAACTGCCATTCTTTTTAAGTTCTTCCGCGTTTGCTCCGTTTATCGACAGCGAGCTGATGGCCGCAACAACTCCGGTTTTCTATCGAACGATGCACGGTGGCAAAGGTGTTGGGTATAATGCTCAGCTGCTTCCTCTGACCGCAGAGGTTTATTTGCGCTTTCGAGACTTTCATTTGGCGGAGACAGGCTCCATCCCTGAGCGCTACGAAAGCATGGTAAAAGCTGCTGACGCAATCATGCGCAGTTTGGCTAAAGTGGGCATCATTGCACTTGTCGATGAAGCCACTGGTTATCAAGACGTTCGTGCTAAGGACGCTCTAGCAAAAATTTTTCAACAGTACCTGACAGAAGAACGTCAAAAATGGACGCAAACATTTCCGCTCGATTTTTATAAGGAAATTTTCCGTTTGCGCGGCTGGGAGTTCAAGCCGTGGACCACGAAAAAGCCACAGGTAGTTGCACATTGGACAAACGATCTGGTGTATGATCGGCTTGCTCCAGGCTTGACGGATGAGCTTCGCAAACGAAATCCTACTGTCGCGCCAGGCAGAAGAGCTTCAAAGCACCATCAATGGTTCACGAAAGAAAGTGGGCATCCGGACTTGCAAAAGCACATAGAAGGTGTGACCGCGCTCATGCGAGCATCAGACTCATGGGATCAGTTTAAAGCGATGCTGAACCGAGCGTATAAGAAACCAGGCGATACCTTGGAGCTGTCTTTAGCGATCGATGACTAAGCGTTTGCCGATATTGCTTCTCAAGCAGTTGGGTTGCTATTCAACATTTATGACGCCAGCTGCCAATGATGCGACTAGGTAAGTCAGTTTGCTTTGACAATTTTTCGAACCAGTCGGCCCATCGATTGACCCCGCCTCTCCCCGCGATATGTTGCGCCGCAACAGGGAGATACAAATGAGCCAGAAAACACCGCGCAATTTCTTCAAACCGCTTGCCATCGGCGCGCCTGATCCGATGCGTGAGCTGCCGGTGCGTCTGGAGCGGATGATCCATTTCGTGCCGCCGCATCTGGACAAGGTGCGGGCCAAGGTGCCGCAAATGGCCGATCAGGCGGACGTTGTGCTGGCCAATCTGGAAGACGCAATCCCGTCTGATGCCAAGGATGCGGCCCGCGCCGGCGCCATCGAGATGGCGAACATGGTCGACTGGCAGGCCAAGGGCACAGGCTTCTGGAGCCGCGTAAACCCGCTGAACTCGCCCTGGTTTCAGGATGATGTGTCAGAGCTGGTCCTGAAGGCCGGTCATCAGCTTGATGTGATTATGCTGCCGAAGGTCGAAGGGCCGTGGGACATTCATTTCGCCGATCAGTATGTGGCGCAACTCGAAGCCAAGGCCGGGCTGAAACGTCCGATCCTGTTCCACGCTATTCTTGAAACTGCCCAGGGCATGGCGCTGGTTGAAGACATCGCGCTGGCGAGCCCGCGCATGCAGGGCATCTCGCTTGGCCCGGCAGATCTTGCCGCAGACCGCAAGATGAAGACGACCCGCGTTGGCGGTGGCCACCCCTTCTACCGTGTCATCGATGACCCGAATGAAGACGGCTCAGCTCGCGCCAATGCCCAGCAGGACCCGTGGCACTATACGATTGCCCGCATGGTCGATGCCTGCCGCATGGCCGGGATCAATGCGTTCTACGGTCCGTTTGGCGATATTTCCGATAGCGAGGCGTGCGAGCAGCAGTTCCGCAATGCCTATCTGCTGGGCTGTTCCGGCACATGGTCGCTCCATCCGAACCAGATCGCCATCGCCAAGAAAGTGTTCAGCCCGGACGCCGACGAGGTGAAGTTTGCCCGCCGCATTCTGGAAGCGATGCCGGATGGGTCAGGCGTCGCCATGCTGGACGGCAAGATGCAGGATGACGCGACCTGGAAACAGGCCAAGGTGATCTCTGATCTGGCTGATCTGGTCGCCGGGAAAGACCCAGAACTGGCCGAAGCCTACTCAGCCTGATAGGGTGTGGGGGTATCCAAGAGCAATCAAGGAGCCCCCCCATGAAACTTATTCCCTTTGTAACCGCACTTGCGGGCGCTGCCGCTATGGCCGGTTCTGCTGCTGCCGAGATGGACTATCACGGGTTTGATCCAGAGACGATCGACGCGCTGAATGCGGCCATGGAAGAGCCGCTGACCAGCGAAATCCTGGGCATTCTGAGCGGCTATACCGATATCGAAGCCTGCGGCGGCGAGGCGGTTGCCAACAAGATCATCCCGGAGGGGTGGGAAGAGCGTATCGACAAGGCGAACGCACCGGGCGGCGATGTTGTCATGCCGATCCCGATGCAGGCGCTTGCGCCCGAATTTCCGCCACTGATGAACGCCCTCGGTGTTGAGGGCGTCTGCGAAGCGATGTTCGACGTCACCGCCGAAGGCGCGACAGCCAACATCATAACGAGTTGTTCGCTTCCGAGTTTCGGCAAGGCGACGGAGGCTATGCTGGCCAATCTGACGTTTGAAGCGGCCGACGGGCAAGACAGTCCGGCGACTGATGATATCCTGCTGCCGATCAATTACTGCCTCGCAGACGAGCCAGCGGAGAACTAGGCGTCTGCCTCAGGCGTTCTATGTGTTGAACTTCCATCACCGCACCGGAAACCCGAGTGCGGCGTCAACGCAATCATGAGGCTTTTTCCTTGAAATCATTTAGATATATTCCGCTTGTCGCATTGCCGCTGGTTTTCGCGGCGGCCTGTGCTGTCGATCCGATGGTCGTGCCCGCGCAGCAGTCGCCCGCAGCAAATCAGACCGTTGGCACGACCGGGCCTGTGGTTCGCGAAGAGCTGATCGCCGAATGCAATCATGTCGGTGCGCCGACAGCCACAGTGAGTTACCCGGATGGCTGGACTGCGCGTCTGGCGCAGACATCGCGGGCCGGATCAGCAGGCGATGAGCTGCTGGGCGGGCGGTCTACGCCAGCATCTATTGTCGACCGCGATGCCCAGCCGATCACACAGCCCTGGCCGACCTATCCTGACCGGGCCGTCATCGCGCAGCGCGAAGGCCTTTGCTATGCCATGATGGATGTGACGACAGACGGGCGGCCGGAGAACATCCTGACGGCCTGCTCATCGGCTGACTTCAATGCGCCGACCTATCAGGCCGCAACGCAGATGCGCTTTGAGCCGCTTCGTACCAATGGCACATTGGCCCGCCGCATAAATGTCGTTTATCCGATGGAATACTGTCTGCAAGACTAGGTGGGCCGGCCTTTTGAAGGGCCTGCGCTGAGGAGAAAATCTGATGAAGTCATACATTCTGGCGGGCGCGCTGGCGCTTTCCATCGCGCCTGCGGCAATGGCCGACGAGTCATGGACCACTGAAATCGGCCGCGTTGTCTATGATCATGACAATGCGCTGGGGCAGGCTGTGCTGACGTTTCCAATTGCTGGCAGCGCGCAGCGCGGGATCACTTTTATCAATGGACTGGCAGGAGAGACGCAGAATCGCGGCGTCTATTTCGGCGCCTGGATTGAGCCTGATGGCTCAGGGGCGCCAGCGTGCGATTTTGCGATCATGGATCCGGAAACGGGCACACCGCACCGCACTTGGGGGCGCGTGCAGATGATCTTTGTCGATCCGGCCTTCCCCTCAAGCTGGGTTCTGCGCCGGGGTTATTGCTTTGATGATTATAGCGAATTTCTGGTCGGCAAGCCGCTCATCGGCCAATAGTGCGGCTGATTAGACTATAAGAACGGACAGCAGCGCGCCGGGCTTTCGCCTCGCGCGCTGCGATCCATTTCGGTCAGTCTTCGAGAACGAAGGTCACCTTCATGGTGACGTAATAGTCATCGATCTTGCCGTCCTTGACGCGAGCCTTGATGTCCGAAACCCAGACATGCTCGACGTTTTTCAGGGTTTCAGAAGCGCGTTTGACGCCCTGTTCCATGCAATCGTCGATGGATTTGCCTTTGGCGGTAATTTCTGTGACGCGAGCAACACTCATTTGCTGGCCTCCTTTTTTGATTGGATCTCCCCGACCCCTCTAACCCAACAGCTGGCATGAAGATGAGTTCCGCCAAGCGAGGGGTTCGCGCCCGCCCGCGTTCGGGCTATGGCTGGCGCTACAAAAAATTGCCGAGAGGGAAAACGCATGATCGAGACAACGGGCCACAGCGCCAATCTGCAGCGCTGGATGGACTATTTTCACGGTGACCATGATGCCGCATCGCTGTCTGCCATCCTGCATGATGATGTCGTCTTCACCAGTCCAGTCGTTCACACACCTCAGCGCGGCAAGGCGATCACGATGATGTATCTCGGCGCGGCGGGACAGACGCTGGGCGGTGACACGTTCCGCTATGTGCGCGTCTTCGATTGCGAGGACCGCGCCGTGCTGGAGTTTGAATGCGAGATGGACGGCATTCTGGTCAACGGCATCGATATGATCGAGTGGGATGAGGATGGGCTGATCACCGACTTCAAGGTGATGGTGCGCCCGCTGAAAGGCATGCAGGCGGTGCATGCTGCGATGGGCCGGATGCTGGAGCAGATGAAAGCGCAGAAGCGGTGAGCGAAGGGCGGCCTGTGCCCGTGCTGCTGACGAAGCGGCTGCATCTGCGCGGGGCCGCAGCGTCCGACTTCGAGGCTAGCGCGGCTATGTGGCAAGACCCGGAAGTGGTGCGCTTTATCGGCGGGCAGACGCGCGATCATCAGGATGCATGGTTCACCATGTGCAGAATGCGCGGCATGTGGGACCTTATAGGCTATGGCAACTGGATCGTTTGCGAACGGGGAAGCGGCCAGTTTCTCGGCGAGATCGGCTTGGCTGATTTCATGCGGGGGCTGCAGCCGGATCTTTCCGGAATACCCGAAGCCGGCTGGGCCTTTGCGCGCCACGCCCATGGCCAAGGCTATGCGACAGAGGCCCTGAAAGCGGTGCTGAGCTGGGCTGACAGTGAGCTGAAGGCGCCGAAAATTGCCTGCATAATCGACCATGACAATGCCGCGTCACGCGCAGTTGCTGAGAAATGTGGATTTGTCTGGGTGACAGATACATCGTATCGCGGCAGTGACGTTCAGCTCTTTGAGCGCCACCTGCCAGCGTAAAGTGGCTAGGATTCATACCCGACTGACATTAGGTTCAAGCACATGCCTACGACATATCTCGATTTTGAAAAGCCGATCGCCGAGCTTGAGACCAAGATTGCCGAGCTGGAATCCATCTCGCAAACAGGTGACGGACCCTCTCTTTCCGATGAGCTGAAGAAGCTCAAGGACAAAGCGGCCAAGCAGCTGAAGGATACCTATTCCTCGCTGACGCCATGGCGCAAGACGCAAGTCGCCCGCCATCCAGAGCGCCCGCACTTCAGCAATTATGTCGAACATCTGTTCGATGACTTCCAGGAACTGGCCGGTGACCGTGTCTTCGGCAATGACGAAGCCGTGCTGGGCGGCCTTGCGACTTTCCGCGGGCGCAGTGTCGTCATCATGGGCCATGAAAAGGGCACCAACACCGAAAGCCGCTTGCGGCATAATTTCGGCATGGCGCACCCGGAAGGCTATCGCAAAGCCGTCCGCCTGATGGACCTGGCTGAGCGCTTCAAGCTGCCGGTGCTGAGCTTTGTTGATACCGCTGGCGCATTCCCCGGCAAGGCCGGCGAAGAGCGCGGGCAGGCTGAGGCGATTGCCCGGTCGACCGAGCGGTGCCTGACTCTGACCGTGCCGATGGTCTCGCTGATCATTGGCGAGGGCGGCTCCGGCGGCGCGATTGCCATCGCGGCGGCCAATAAGGTGCTGATGATGGAGCACTCCATCTATTCGGTGATCTCGCCTGAGGGCTGCGCATCCATTCTCTATCGCGACTCCGGCAAGGCGCGCGATGCGGCAGAAGCGATGAAGATTACCTCAGACGACCTGCTGAAGCTGAAAGTGATCGACGCGATTGTGAAAGAGCCGATGGGCGGCGCGCACCGCGATCCGCAGCGTGCCATCAGCCAGGCCGGAAAAGCCATCGACAAGGCGCTTGGTGATCTCGACGGTCTGTCGGCCACCGAGCTGAAACGTCAGCGTCGTGAACGCTTCTACGCGATTGGCCGCGAAGGGCTTAACTAGGGGCGGTTCTCGTCTCAAAGCGGGCAAATACAAATGGGAATTGACGCTTCTGCCTATTCGCCTGAGGGGCCGAAGCTTCTTTTTGGTCGAGCGAAGGGAGCCAAGGCTCTCGGCGCGGTCGATCAGAAAGCTCAGGCCTGGTCAAAGCAAAACCAATTGGCGCCACTCTATTCGAGCGCCGTCACAGCTGACGGAGCGCTCGCTGTCAAACTATTGCCAATCGCGGATTCAATTTTTTTTGAGGCGGTTAAAGATGGTCTCGTCGTCAATTTCCGCTCATCCAATACCGGCCCGGGATACCATGCTGCGGTCGTGGGCATGCTGGAAGATGTGGCCCATCAGCTGAGTTTTAACTGGAATTGGGGTGGCGTTGGGGATCAGTGCACTGACGAGACGGGTTATGTGGTTGATCGAGACTTCTCGAGTCTGCAGGGGCAGATGGCAGAATTTCTAAGATCCCTGACCCGATCGCACCGGTCGCAGGCATTTGAAGGCGGCTCGTTCTGCATTCCATACGGCCTCGGACTGGACTCTGAATTGATTGCTTGTCCATTGGGGTACAATTCTGCCGCTTGGGCAGAATTTGTCGTCGAGGCAGATGAGGCTGAGCTCCTCGGAGAAGCAGCACGCTTCTTTCCATGGTGGTCAGAAGGGCTGGATGGGCAGTTCTGGCTAAATCAGCTTCGCGGCATGCTTTGGCAGGTCGCTGAATGGCGTGCCCCAGCAAATGAGCTTGAGTCGCGCACGAATGATCAAATCAGGTTTATTGTTACTAAGTTGGAAGCGCTAAACGAGCCGATCCCCGCTGATCTGGAAACTGCAGTTTCCGAGTACTTCCGAGCGGTTTCTGACGATATGCCGCCAGTTCCGGACGGCATCGGATATCAACGTCGAACCGTGTCGCTCGCCCCATTTCAGGGCTGGCAGCTTCATCTGCCCGGATACCTGGTTGAGTCAACGGCGCCAGACAATCAGACGGTCATTTATCATCATGGATCGATCGCTCTTCGCGTGTCGTCGATGCGCGTCGAGAAAAAGACGGCTTCGCCGTTTAGCTGGCCATCATCGTTGAAAGACGGCCCCTTGATTGAGGCAAATGGACTAAGCTGGCGAGTTGAAGATATTCAGATGGAAGACGATGGGTGGACAAGCCAGTTTGCACTGGTCGCTCATGAAAATGAGCGCGAAGTGCAACTCCTCATGCTGACGCTGTCGACGGAACAGCCAGAAAAGCATGGACACTTGCACGATTGGCTTCAGGACTTGCGCTTCGTCGGAAGTTAGTGCCGATTAGCCTGAAACATGGAGTGGCAATCAACGAGCCGCTCCTTACTTAGCGTGCAAAGGCAGGCCACGTCCTCGCCCTTATGGGAGACAGGTCCGGGACGGCCCGGCGCTTGATTGCTGTTGAGGGCCGATATGGCGTGGATTGTCCTTGGTATTGCCGGACTGCTGGAAGTGGTCTGGGCCTATTTCATGAAACAATCTGCCGGGTTCACGAAGCTCTGGCCGAGCGTCATCACGCTGACGGCGATGATTGGCAGCTTCGCGCTGCTCTCATGGTCGATGCGGGTCTTGCCACTCGGGACGGCCTATACGGTCTGGACCGGCATAGGCGCTGTCGGGGCCTTTATTCTTGGGATTATGTTTCTGGGGGAGAGCATGACGCCGATGCGGATTGCAGCGGCGGTGCTGATCCTGTCCGGCCTTGTCCTGATGCGCCTGTCAGCGACGAGCTGAAAGACCGCCTACCAGGGCGTTTCTTCGCTGATGGTGAGGGCAGGGCGGCGAAAGCCGAACGGACCGTCCCCTGTCCAGGATTTGCCATCTGGATATTGCACTTCGATTCCGGCGAGCGCGTCCGGATCGAACAGGCGCATATTCACGCCCGCCATGTCATTGCCGTGCCCTGCGATGAAATCTTCCGTGCGGACCCAATGCGTCGTTGATCCACAGTTCGGGCAGGAATGAACAGCGACGGCGGGTGACGGCTTGTCTGTCCGCGAGAAGGCGGATGTTGCACCTTCGGTGGTCACCGCGCCGGGTTGGAAATAGCCCCAGGCTGCGCCCGTCTTGCGGCACATATTGCAATTGCAGTCGAAGATGAAAGCCGGGCGGTCTTCAATGGAAACGCTAACCGAGCCGCACGCGCAGGTCGCTGTCATCGTGTTTTCCTTCTCTGTGGTATTCAGCCTTCATTGCAGGTCGAGCAGCTTTCGATGGCCGGATCGCGGTTCAGACGGCGAAAGCTGATCTGGTCGCCGCAATAGAGACAGTGGCCAAAGCGGCCATTGTCGAGGCGCCGCAACGCTGCGTCGATGCGATGAAGGTCGCAGCCCGGATCATGTCTTGGCGCACGGCGAAAACCGGCTTCAGACGGGTCGGTCTGCGGCGGAGGCAGGTGTCTGGGAGGGCGTCCCGGATCGTCACTACGTTTCATCAACTGGAGCGTGCGCGCTGTTTAATGTCTTGGCAAGGGGTAGCCTTCAAACCGTGCGTTGATTATCGGTCATCTGGGGCACGGTAATTGGAGGGATACGCTAATGACTGCAGCGCCATTGGAAATGGAGGCCGTCACCAAACGGTTTGGTTTTTTTACCGCCGTGAAGGATCTCAGCCTGTCCGTCCCGCAAGGCAGCATCACCGGATTTCTCGGGCCGAACGGGGCCGGTAAATCGACCAGCCTGCGTATGGCGCTGGGCGTGCTGAGCCCCGATGAGGGCCGGGTGAGCCTGTTCGGCGGGCCCCCTGATATCGCCTCGCTGCGGCGAGTTGGCTTCCTGCCGGAAGAGCGCGGCCTCTACAAGAAAATGAGCCCACGGGCGATCATCTCCTATTTCGGGCGTCTGAAAGGCATGAGCGCGGGCGAGTCCCGCGACCGGGCCGACGAGTTGCTGGAGCGTATGGGGCTGGCCGAGTTTGGCCGCTCACGTATCTCCAAACTATCCAAGGGCATGGCGCAGAAGGTGCAAATCCTGTCCGCGCTCGCGCATCGGCCTGACTTTCTGATCCTCGACGAGCCATTTTCCGGCCTCGACCCGGTCAACCAGCAAGGGCTGGAGGACATGATTATTGAGGAGCACAAGCGCGGCGCGACGATCCTGTTTTCGACCCATGTGATGGAGCATGCCGAGCGGCTTTGCGATTCCATCGTGATGATGGCGCGGGGCCGCAAGGTTTTCGATGGCACGCTGGACGAGGCGTTCGGCGCGCTTGGCCGTGCGGCGCTGATCGGTGTGACGGAAGGCTTTGATCTTCAAGCTGCGCTGGCCCCGAAAGGCTTTGTCGATGTTGAACGCCAGGGCGATGTCTGGCGCGTGTCGCTGCCGACCGGACTTGGTGAGCAGGATGCGCTTCGCGCCGCCATCGATGCCGGCGCCCCCATCACAAGCTTCCGGCCAGAGGATGCCAAACTGCGGGACGTGTTTGTGTCGCTGGTGTCTGAGGCAGAGGCAGAGGATCTGCGCCAGTCGCTGGCCGGGCAAACCAAAGTGGAGGCGGCGTAATGCGGTCTATCTATCTCGTCGCCCGCCGTGACTATCTTGGTTATGTGCAGGCCTGGGGGTTCTGGCTTGGCCTGATGCTGACGCCGATCCTGATGGCGGTCGGCATCATGGCGCCAAGCTGGGCGGCGGCGTCACAGCCCACGCGTTATTATACGGTCATCGAAAGCGGCACGGCCTTCGCGGACGCGCTGAGAGCCGAGCTTGATGAGGACCGTATCGACAGAGCGCGTTTGTTGCTTGATCCAACGGGGGCTCTGAACGACACACCGAGCGAGAAAGTGGAAGCCTTTGACGCGGCCATCGATTCAGGTGCGAGCGTCCAGGAGGCGCTGGATGCTGCTGGCGGGGCGCAGGTTCAGCTGCCCCAGGCTGATTTTATAAGCGTGCCTCCACCCGCCGACACCGAGGAGGCGATCCGGCCCTATCTCCTGGGGGACAAGACCGTCGAGACGCCAACTGGCCCGCAGCCGCTCTTCGCGGCCGTGTTCGTGCCCGAGGGTAGCGGCGAGATCGAATATTGGAGTGAGAACGTCACGTCTGACACCCTGTTGCGGCAGGTCCGCTCTGCCGAACGGTCGCTCACTGAAAAGCGTGTTTTTGAGGCTGCTGGTGTCAGCCCGGGTATTTTGCGCCAGGCGGCGGAGCAATCGCGCACGGTTGCAGAGCGGCGCGCAAGGCCCGCCTCGTCCGATAGCGGGTCAGCGGTCACGCTGGCGGACCGCGCGCCTTACTACGCCTCGATCATCATGGCCTTCATGCTGTGGTTCCTGATCTTCTCTGTCGTCAACTATCTGCTGATGGGCACGATTGAGGAGCGGTCAAACAAGATCTTCGACTCGCTGCTGACCTCGGTGAAGTTGCCGCACATGCTGGCGGGCAAATTGCTCGCTGTTCTCGCCGTCGCGTTGACGCTGATGGGTGTCTGGGCCATGGGCGCGGTGATCATGGCCAATTCATTCGGCTCAATGATGGACCCGTCTCTGCGTGAAGGCGTCTTCTCAGTGGCGGGCGCGGTCTTGCGGCCAGAGCTGCTCGCGCCAGCCATCCTCAGCTTTGTGCTGGGCTATCTCATGTATGGCGCGGTGTTCCTGGCGCTCGGGTCGCTTTGTGATACGATCCAGGAAGCGCAGACATTGATGACCCCGCTGATTGTGTTGCTGATGGTGCCGCTCTTCATGATCACGGTGGCGATTTCAGATGCGGAGTCGCCGATCCTCTCGATTATGAGCTGGATCCCGTTCTTCACGCCCTTCCTGTTGATCCTGCGGATCCCGACAGGCCTGCCATTCTTGGAGATTGCCGGGCTGCTGATCTTGATGATCGTCGCGTCGCTGACCGTCTTGTGGCTCGCTTCACGCGTTTACCGCGCTGGCGCTGTGCATGGGGCAGGGGTTGGCGATGTCGGCAAATGGTTTGGCAAGATCATTCCGGGGAAGAAGAAGGAGCCTAGCTGAGGCGGGCGCCGACTGGTTTAAACTCCGGGCAACAAAAAAACCCCTCCAGCCGGAAAGCTGGAGGGGTTTTCTTATCTACGCCAGACTTGGCGGGTTTGGCCTAGGCCAGACCCTCACGCTGGGCGCGCTTACGAGCAAGTTTGCGAGCGCGGCGCACAGCTTCTGCCTTCTGGCGAGCCTTCTTTTCGGAAGGCTTCTCAAAATGGGTACGGGATTTCATTTCCCGGAAGAGACCCTCACGCTGCATCTTCTTTTTTAGGGCGCGTAGGGCTTGTTCGACATTGTTGTCGCGGACGACGATCTGTACGATGTTCAAATCTCCATTGGTTTGCTCGGGGCCTGCCCGAGCGATAGTCTGGCGTGTCTGTTACTTGTGAAGGCGCGCCTATAACACCAAATTTCAGGCTTGCCTACACCCGGAGCCAGCAATGACAGCAAGAAGAGCGTCAATACGACTGCAGGATGAGTGGCTTGATGCGCTCATGCCACACATCGAAGATATGGGATGGACGGATGAAGCCGTTACCCTATCAGCGCGTGAAGCGGGACTTGGTTCCGATGAAAAAGCACTCGCCGCCCCAAATGGCGTGCCGGATTTAATCGAACGGTTTTTCGACAGGGCCGAAGAAGACATGCTGGCCGCGCTTGAGGCGCAGGATTTGTCGGCGTTACGCACGCATGAAAAGGTCGCTGCGGGCATTAAGGCCTGGCTAAGCGTGCTGGCGCCTCATCGTGAGGCTGTGAAACGTGCAGCAGTGCGCGGCTTTGCACCGTGGAACGCGCCTGCTGCCGCCAAGCGGACGTGGAAGACGGCGGACGCGATCTGGCTCGCAGCAGGCGACACCGCAGAAGACTATAACCGCGAAACCAAGCGGGCGCTGCTTTCGGCGGTGCTGCCGCAGATCGTGCTCTATTGGCAGGATGAGCCCTCCGAAGAGGACCTCGACGCGTTTATCGAGAAGCGGCTGCAGGGCGCGATGAAGTTTGGCCAGTGGGGCTCAAAGTTTGCCAAGCCCGGGCTGGACCTGCTGGACCGGCTCAGAGGGCGCGGGGAGACCGATTAGCGGACGTGAAGGCCGATTGGTTTGCGGTCTTGGCGGTCACTTGCTCCCCGTCGTGATCGTGCATCTTGCCGTGAATTATGAGCGCAAGTTCAAGACCTCGGGGAGACGCGCGCGATCAGGTCTGTCCAGCAGGCCCGGTCCTCCGGACCACATGGCCCATCTTGCGACCGGCCTTCGCCTCGCGCTTGCCATAGAGGGTAAGGATTGTGCCTACGGGATAGCTCTCTGGCGGGGCGAGGGCTTCTTCGCCGAGCAGGTTTTCCATCTCGACATTGAAATGGCGGGTTACGGGACCGAGCGGCCAGCCGGCGACGGCGCGGATATGCTGTTCGAACTGGCCGGTGGCGCAGGCTTCGGGCGTCCAGTGGCCTGAATTGTGGACGCGCGGCGCCATTTCATTGGCGAGCAGCGTGCCGTCTTTCAGGACGAAGAGTTCAAGCGCGAGAACGCCGATATGGCCGGTTTCCGCTGCGAGCTTTTCAGCAAGCTTTCGGGCGTTAGCGATGACGTCTTCGCTGAGGCCGCAGGGTGCGGTCGAGCGTTTCAGGATGCCGCCACTATGGTCGTTCATGCTGGGGTCGAAGGCGGTGGTCTTACCGTCGGCGCCGCGGGCGATCACGACGGAAATCTCTCGTTCAAACGGGACGAGGGCTTCGAGGATCGCAGGCACCTCGCCAATCGCGGCGAACGCGGCGGCAAGATCATCGCCGGTTTTGACGCGCGCCTGACCCTTGCCGTCATAGCCTTCGCGGCGCGTCTTCAAGAGGCCTTCTCCGCCGAGTGCTTTGAGGGCGTTTTCAAGCTCAGCGATGCTGGCGACCGGTTCGAACCGGCCTGTCTCAATGCCGATGGCGTTTAAGAACTGTTTCTCCGCAAGCCTGTCCTGCGAGACGTCTAGCGATTTTGCGCCGGGGCGGACCTCTGCGCCAAGGCTGACAAGGTGGGCGACCGATGCGACGGGGATGTTCTCGAACTCATAGGTGATGACGTCGCAGGCTTCTGCAAAGGCTTTCAGAGCGGCCTTGTCGTCATAGTCAGCGTCGAAGTGACGGGCGCACACGCGGGCGGCCGGGGGGCTTTCCCCGGGGCAGAAAATATTGACGTCAAAACCAAGACGCGCCGCTGCACCTGCCAGCATACGGCCAAGCTGACCGCCGCCGAGAATGCCGATAACCGCGCCGGGTGGCAGGGGTTTCATCCTTCTGGGACCTCGGCCACGCTGCTTGTCTGGCTGAAGCGGAACGCATCGAGCTTGTCTGCGACCGATGGGTCATTCAGCGCGATGATCGAGGCGGCCATGATGCCGGCATTGACCGCGCCAGCTTCGCCGATGGCGAGCGTGCCGACAGGTACGCCTTTCGGCATCTGGACGATGGAGAGCAGGCTGTCCTGACCGTTCAGCGCGCGCGACTGAACCGGCACACCGAGGACGGGAAGCGGGGTCATCGCAGCGGTCATGCCAGGCAGGTGCGCCGCGCCGCCCGCGCCAGCAATAATAACCTTCAGGCCGCGAGACTTGGCGGTCTTGGCATAATCGGTCAGGCGGTCAGGGGTGCGGTGGGCTGAGACGATGCGTGCTTCATGCGCGACGCCGAGCTGTTCGAGCATCTCGCAGGCAAGCTTCATGACCGGCCAGTCGGACTGGCTGCCCATGATCACACCAACAACGGGTTTTGGGTCGCTCATCGGCAAGCCCCCTTATCAGGAAGCGGCACAACATAGGCAGGGCGGGTTCGCCGTCAAGCCGTGAGTCATGTAGATGGATCAAGGAGATTGGCCTATAGAGAGAGAATGAGCGAAGCACACAAAGACTCAAATGCACATTACGCGCCCGAGCCGCCTCTGTCCGACAGTGACCAGCTGTTGCGGGCCATCGATATTGAGCCGCGCGAGCTTGAGCTGAATGTGTCCGCCGCGTTCCGGGCGCTGGCGGAAGAAGTGCTGTTTCTGAGGGGCAAAGTGACCCGGCTTGAGGCCGATCTCGTTGCTGCCGAGGCGCTGGCCGACCGGGATGTGCTTTGCCCGGTCTTGAACCGGCGGGCCTTTGAGCGGGAGCTGTCGCGTGAAATCGCGCTCGCCCGGCGCCATGAGACGCCGCTGTGCCTCATCTATCTCGACCTTGATGACTTCAAGCTGGTCAATGACCGGTTCGGTCATGCGTGCGGGGATGAGATGTTGAAGCGGGTCTGCGATGTCATCCGCGCGCAGGTGCGTCAGAGTGATGTTGTCGGGCGTCTGGGTGGGGACGAGTTTGCGGTGATCCTGAGTCATGCAGAGCTTGCCGATTGCCAGATCAAGGCAGACCGGATCCGCGAAGAGATTGAGGCAATGAATGTGGTGTCGGGCCATGCGGATGAAAGCGGGCGCCCTGGTATGGGCGCGTCATGTGGCATTGTTCAGTGGGGCGGCCAACGGTCCAGCGAACTGCTCATCGCGCAGGCGGATGAGGCCATGTATCGGTCCAAGGCCGCCCGTAAAACGGGCAAGGTCTGAGATTCTGAGAATCTGACAGGATTTTCATTGGAAACTGCGTGACCCCTCCAAATCGCTGTGCTTAACTGTGCCCTGAAAGACACAGTTTTTCATCAGCAAGAAAGGAGCATGATACAATGTCACTTCAAGGACGTATCGAGGAACTCTCAAACCGCCACCAACGTCTGGATCAGGAGATTTCCGAGGAACAGAAACGCCCGGCAGCTGATGAGGTCCGTTTGTATGATCTCAAGCGCAAGAAACTGAAAATTAAAGAGGAACTGGTCAACCTGAAACCGAACTAGACCACTCCTCCGGCGTTACCTGATCTGTCGGGCCGTCCGTCCGGCGGATCAGGAGCCATCATGGACAAACCCGTTACACTCATCCTTGGCCTCGGCCAGCTTACTGGCGAAGCCGTCGCCCGGCGTTTTGCAGACGCTGGCCACGCCGTCATTGCCTGTGACTCGCAGGCCAAGCGCGTTGAGAAGTTCTCCGACAATTTACGAGACAAGGCACTGGTGCAGCAGGAAGACCTGCACACCCGTATCGGCCTGAAGAATTGCCTCGCAGCCGCGATCGAGGCCTATGGCCATGTCGATCATATTGTGTCCGTGCCGCCCCTGCCGCCCAAGACGGCGCTGGCGGAGCTCGACCTTGGAGAGTTTGAAAAGCTGCATGTGAAATCCGTGCGCGGCGCCATTCTCACGCTTCAACTCTTTGAAAAATATGTCGCCCGGCGCGTTGAAGAGGCCGGCGATACAATGGGGCGCCGACGGCAATTGGGAACGGTGACTTTCGTTCTTTCGCTATCGGCACACCAGATCAATGAAGGCGATTTTGCCGATGCGGTCGTTCAGCATGCCATTCTGGGTGTGATGCGCGCGGCCGCGGTTGATCTGGCGCCAAAGAGCATCCGCTCGAATGCCATTTGTGCGCTGCGCCCGCGCGCTGAGAATGAAGAGCCGTGGCTGAAAAAGCGTACCCCGCTCGGTCGTGCGAGCCTCGCCGACGAAATTGCCGAAGCCGCGCTTTATCTCTCTTTGCCATCCTCAGCGATCATTACGGGCGAGACCCTGACCATGGATGGCGGGCGCTCTCGCCTCAGCGGTATTATCGACGAGTTTGACGACTAGCCACTCGGCGCAAATTGTATCTCAAACCATAAAAAAGCCGCCGGGCTTCAGAGCACCGGCGGCAAATTTTTTGACGTCTGACAGTCCGCTTACTTCTTAGGATGACAGATCACTGGCATCCAGGTGTAGCCCTTCACGAAGGAGTGCGGCGTACGCAGGGGCTCTTCGAGCACTTCAATGTGCTCAAACCGCTCCATGATCTCTTCCCAGAGGATGCGCAGCTGAAGTTCTGCCAGGCGGTTGCCGACGCAGCGGTGAATGCCGAAGCCGAATGAAATGTGATTGCGAGCCTGATCGCGGTCGATGATGAGACGCTCAGGATCTTGCTTCCAGAAGCGCTCGTCTCGGTTGCCAGAGACATACCACATGGCGACCTGGTCGCCTTTTTTGATGGTCTTGCCGTGCATCTCGACGTCTTCAAGCGCGGTACGGCGCATATAGGCGAGAGGTGTCTGCCAGCGGATGACCTCGGAGACCATATTCGGAATGATCGACGGATCAGCTTTCAGCTTGTCATATTCTTCGGGAAATTTGTTGAGGCCGTAGACCGACGCCGTCATCGAGTTGCGGGTCGTGTCATTGCCACCAACAATGAGAAGGATGACGTTGCCGAGCAGTTCCATCGGCGTCATGTTCTTGGTCTTCTCGCCATGCGCGAGCAGGCTGATCAGATCATTTTTGAGCGGTTGGGCCTGACGCTCCTGATAGAGACCCATGAAGGTCGTCAGGCACTCCATCAGCTCCTGCTTCCACTGGTCGACGCCGCCAGGGCAGATGTCCGGATTGTACGGGTTCACAGCGATGTCTGACCAGCGGGTCAGCTTGCGGCGATCCTCGAACGGGAAGTCGAACAGGGTGGCCAGCATCATCGTGGTCAGCTCGATCGAAACGGTGTCGACCCAGTCAAACGGCTCGCCGACCGGCAGGCTGTCGAGCAGGCCCTGGGTCCGCGAACGGATAAGGGGTTCGAACTCTTTCAACATGTTCGGGGCAACGGCTGGCTGGACGGTCTTGCGCTGTTCTGAGTGGCGCGGTTCGTCCATGGCGATGAACATTGGCAGTTCGAAATCATCGAAGGGTTCGCCGAGGGTAATGCCGCCATATTCCCAGCTGGAGGAGAAGCGCTTATGGTCGATATCGACCTTCATCACATCTTCGTGTCGCGTGATCGACCAGTACGGACCTGAGAAGCTGTCGGGTGTGTAGTGGAGCGGATCATTGTCGCGCATCCACTCGAAGAAGTCCCAGAAGGCATTGCGGCGCCACAGCTCAGGGTCGAGTACGTCGAAGGTGTCCATATCGACTTCTGATGGCGACGGGATCGGGGCGTCGCGGTCGAGGTGGAATTCCATGAGCTTGTCACGCACGGTCGTGACCGGGCGTTCGAGATTGTGGAAAATCTTGGTTGCTGTGTCTGCCATTTATACCTCCTTGGTCTCCCGGTTTTCCGGTGAGTTTTGACTGTCTTTCTGGATGCTAACACAGTCTTCGTTGAAAAACTATGACGCCTGCGTCATTTTTTATGCGTAACGTTCCGCGCGGGCGTTGGCGACGGCTGTTTCCAGCGCGCGAAAAAGCGATTTTCGCTCTCGCGGGGTGAGGAAACGGCCGATCACATAGGCGGTCTGGCCATGTGCGAGCCTTAGCTCACTTGGCTTGCGGTCCGGGTAATCGAGACTGATACGGGTGAACGCTGTCGGCAGCGTTGCTTCGCGCGGTTCACTGCCGGGCCGGCCATGCGTCAGGCGGATATTCTCTGCTGTCACATGGACCTGGGTCTGTTCTTTCAGGTTCCGGAAGTTCATGCGGAAGGCGAACCAGATGGCCAGGGCATCGAGGCCAAACCAGCCGAAGACCGGAAAGGCGCCGATCGACAGGAACATCATGCCGCCGACAAAGCTCATCGCCCCGACGAGACTCATCACGACGAGAAACGCTTTCGGGCTGAGCGCCGTATTAGGCGTCAGGGTCGCGTCGAAATATACGGTCGAGGCACCTGTCTGCATGGGAGACAAGATTAGGCTTGTGAGACGCTGCGGCAAGTTACAGCTTGATCAGGTAGCTGCGGCATTTAAACCCTCTGCCTATGGCAAAATCTCCCACAAGAGCGAAGCGCAAACGCCGGTCCCCGACGCTCGGGCCTGAAAAGACGGCTGAACTTTACGCCGCTCTCGCTGAAGACAGGCCCGCCCCGGAGACGGAGCTCAATTATCATAACCCCTACACGCTGGTCGTCGCGGTGGCGCTGTCGGCGCAGGCCACGGATGTCGGGGTGAACAAGGCGACGAAGAAACTGTTCGAGATCGCCGATACGCCAGCCAAGATGCTGGAGCTCGGCGAAGAAGGCGTTGCCGATCATATCAAGACGATCGGCCTCTGGCGCAACAAGGCGAAGAATGTGATCGCGCTGTCGCAGCTCTTGATTGATGAGTTTGATGGCGAGGTGCCGCAAACGCGCGATGAGCTGACGCAGCTACCGGGGGTTGGGCGCAAGACGGCGAATGTCGTGCTGAACGAAGCGTTCGGCCATGAGACGATTGCCGTCGATACGCATATCTTCCGCGTGTCGAACCGCACAGGCCTTGCGCCGGGCAAGACGCCCGATGAGGTTGAAGACCAGCTGGAGCGGGTGACGCCGCCCGAGTTCAAGAAAGGCGCGCATCACTGGCTGATCCTGCACGGGCGCTACACGTGTGTGGCGCGCAAGCCGAAATGCTGGACGTGCTCGATCAGCGACATCTGCAAGTTCAAGGACAAGACCCCGGACCCGGGGCGCAAGGAATCGGATCTTGGGCCGAGGGGGTGAGTGGAGAAAGTTGCGGTCAATGCGCCCGCGCTCGTCCTTCGACTTCGCTCAGGATGAGCGCTTCATCGGGGCTTGGGGCATGAGGTGCTGTCACAAGTACACCGCCAAGGCGATTGCCTTGTTTTTGTTTCCAACAGTTGAGGAACAGAAGCTCATCCTGAGCGAAGTCGAAGGACGAGCTTCTGGAGAGAGCCCTAACGCGGTGCGCGTTTTGCCAGGATGCGCTGCAGGGTGCGGCGGTGCATGTTGAGGCGGCGGGCGGTTTCCGAGACGTTGTGATTGCAGAGCTCGTAGACGCGCTGGATATGTTCCCAGCGGACGCGATCTGCCGACATCGGGTTTTCCGGCGGTTCAGGCAGGGCGTCGCCCTTATTGACGAGGGCGCGGATGATGTCCTCGACCTCGGCAGGCTTGGCAAGATAGTCGACGGCGCCGGCTTTTACGGCAGCAACGGCGGTCGCGATGGCGCCGTAGCCGGTGAGGATCACAGCGCGTGCTTCGGGCCGGAATGTGTGGAGCAGCTCAACCACGTCGAGGCCCGAGCCGTCTTCGAGGCGAAGGTCCAGAACGGCGAAGGCTGGCGGGTTGAGGCGGGCAATGTCTTTCGCCTCAGCTGCAGACGATACGGCCGACACCAGAAAGCCGCGCTGGGTCAGCGCGCGGGCAAGTCTTTGCAGAAACGGGCCGTCATCGTCGAGGACGAGGCAAGTCCTGTCTTCGACGTCTTTCAGCGATTCATGCAATTTGACGGTGACGTTGTAGTCCATGATCAAGTCTCCACTGAAAGACTATTTATTTGTCTTCGGTCTGATTCCAAGGATTCGAGTGCTGTTCTTGGCCAGACAGCCTGCACGATAGCGCCTTTTCTTGGAAGTGTCCTGTTTCGGGTCGCGATTCTGCCGCCTGTACGCTCAATGAGGGTTTTCGCAATGAAGAATCCCAGTCCCATGTCGCCGCCGCCGAGATGTGCCTCGCTGCGATGCGAAACATAGGGCTCACCCAGTTTTGGCATGACGTCCGCCGCAAAGCCCGGTCCATCATCGCTGATTGTCACCATGAACTGGTGGTCTGTCCAGCTGGCCGCTGCACGTACCTGCGTCTCGGCGAAGCTGACGGCATTCTCGATGAAGGCGCCGAGGGCGTGCAGGACTTCCGGGCTGCGCCGGATCATTGGGACGCGCGGTTCGCCGTTTTCGCCGGCCGAGTAGATTACGCTAACCTCCACGCCGAGCCCCTTGAAAGGCGCGGCGGCTTCTTCGACCAGGCTGGAGAGCGGCATATTGGCGTGCACGATGTCTTCGGCTTCGCGAGAACGGCTGAGCTTGCCGAGGATTTCGCGGCACCGGTCGGCCTGTTCGGCGATGAGGCGAACATCCTCGTAGCGCATGTCCTCCTCATCGAACTCGTTTGCCAGCTCCTTGGCGACCAGATGGATGGTCGCGAGCGGCGTGCCGAGCTCATGGGCAGTCATCGCGGCCATGGCGCCGAGGGCTGAGAGCTTTTGCTCGCGGGCCATAACGATCGAGGCTGCATCAAGCGCGCGCACCAGACGGGCTTCATCTTCGCTGAGGCGGATCGAGGAGAGAGAGAAGAACAGGATGCCAATGGTCAGCGCTGCGAAATGTCCCCACTCGAAAAGCGGTGGCAGACTGAAAGACTCGCCCGCCCGCCAGGGCAGATCGAGGGCCAGGACCGGCATCAGCGCCGCCAATGAGGTCGCCAGGAGCGCAATCAGTGCCGAGTAACGCGGACGAAGGCTGGTAGCGGCAACTGTGACTGGCGCGAGCAGGAATAGCAGGAACGGGTTGGACAGCCCGCCGGTCAGGCCAATCAGGAAGGCGAGCTGAATAATATCAAAAGCAAGCTGGAACGCAGCTTCGCCGCCGCGCAGCAAAACCTGATCGCGGGTGACAAAGGACATGAAGACATTCAGCCAGGCCGATGCGGCGATGGCGGTCAGACAAAGGGCAAGTGGAAGGTCAAACCCGAAACCGAATTCAACAACGAGCACGGCGACCGTCTGCCCGATAACAGCAAGCCAGCGAAGCGCGACCAGCGTTCGCAGCCTGGCATGGCCGCGCGCCGCATCGACGCCGGCAAGGCCGGTCGGCAACAGGCTGTACAGGGCCTGCTCAATGCCTTCACGTGATGCGTAGGTGTCTTCCATGTCTTTCCCGCTACTTTCGCACCCGGGTGCGATGATCTGGTCTATTGAAGCGATTTGCCGCTGCGCGCATACCTCTGTGAATGAAAATGTACCACAATATTCTGATCGCCTCGGCTTTGCTTCTGGCAGCCTGCGGCGGCGAGCAATCCTCCGAGGGCGGTTCAAAAGCTGTCGCGGGCGGATCTGTCGGCAGTTGCACCACGCGCGCCTATGACGAAATTGGAGGCCCGTTCGAGCTGACGGCTGATTCCGGAGAGCGGATGACGCAGGAAGACTTCAAGGGCCGTCCGACGCTGGTCTATTTCGGCTTTACCTATTGTCCGGATATCTGTCCCGGTACGTTGGTCGGGATCAATAATGCCTATCGGCTTCTGCCGGATGGTGTTGAGCCGCCGCAAACGGTTCTGATCACTGTTGACCCGGAGCGCGATACGCCAGAGGCGCTTGCGAAATACGTCAACAGCAATGCGTTTCCTGACAATCTCGTCGGATTGACCGGCACACCGGAAGAGATCAAGGCCGTTGCAGACGAGTTCATCGTCGCGTTCAACAGGGTCGAGACGCCTGATAGCGTTGCGGGCTATACGATGGATCACACCTCGCTCATCTATCTGATGGACAAGGACTGGAAACTTAAAACGTTTTTTGCTGAGACCAATGCGAACCCCGAAGACATGTCACGGTGCCTTGCGCAACTGATTGGCTAGGCCGCCGGTTGGGTGCCAGCCATTGCATTGACGAGATTTCATGCATATGTTGCGGCGCAGCATAAAGGAATTCTGTCGTGCTTTACTCACTTGTTGAAATGAACCGGGCCGCCATGGCGCCGCTGAGATTGCAGGCGAAAGCCGCATCCACGATCTGGAACTCCCCGGTCAATCCAGCACGAGAGACGCAAGTTGGCAGGTCCATCGTGGCCGCGGCCAAGGTTTTCGAACGCGCTACACGCTTTTATGGCAAACCGGAATGGCAGCTTGAGTCGACTGTCATCGACGGCGAGGAGCATGCCGTGCAGCCTGAGGTGGCCTGGGCGTCGCCCTGGTGCCAGCTGGTTCACTTCGCCACCGAGAATGTTGCCCCTGACCGGCCGAAGCTGTTGATTACGGCGCCACTGTCTGGCCACTATGCGACGCTGCTGCGCGGAACGGTCGAAGCCTTCCTGCCGACGCACGACGTCTACATTACCGACTGGACCGATGCCCGCATGGCGCCGATCTGGTTTGGCCGCTTTGATCTCGACGATTATATCGACCATGTTCAGGATATGATCTCGGCGCTTGGCGCGGGTGTGCACGTTCTTGCTGTGTGTCAGCCTGGCCCTCCGGTCCTGGCGGCGATCTCGATGATGGCTGAGGACGGCTCTGACAGCCTGCCAGCCACGATGACATTCATGGGCTCACCGATTGATGTGCGCCGTTCGCCGACTGTGCCGAACAAATTGTCTGAAGAGCGCAGCCTCGACTGGTTCCGCTCCAAGATGATCCATACGGTGCCGATGCCATGGCCGGGCGCCTATCGCCGCGTCTATCCCGGCTTTATCCAGCTAACCTCGTTCATGCATATGAACTGGGACCGTCATGTCGATGCGCAGGCACGGTTCTTCGAGCATCTCATCGAAGGTGATGAGGACAGCAGCGAAAAGCACAAGCAGTTCTACGACGAATATCTCTCCGTGCTCGACCTGACAGAAGAGTTCTACATCCAGACGATTGAGCGGATCTTCCAGAAAGCCTTGCTGGCCAAGGGAGAATACCGCTACCGCGATGAGCGGCTCGTCGATCCATCAGCGATCACATCGGTCGGCCTGATGACGGTCGAGGGTGAGCTCGATGATATTTCCGGCATTGGCCAGACGCAGGCCGCGCATGACCTCTGCTCGAACATTCCGGACGGTATCAAGGAAGACTATGTCCAGCCGGGTGTCGGCCATTACGGCGTCTTCAACGGCTCGAAGTTCCGCGACCAGATTGTGCCGCGGGTCATCAAGTTCCAGCAGCACGTCACCAAGAAATAGGCGGTCTGCCTATTCGCCGAGGGCGCGAATGTCTGCCTCTGCTTCCAGGGTCAGCGTTTCGCCGTCGGACGTCTCGAAATTGAGTGTCAGATTGGCCGTGTCGCCGGGCGTCATGTCTGGCGAGACGTCAAACAGCATCAGGTGATTGCCGCCGCGCTTGAGCTCAAGCGTTTCGCCATCGGCGATGTCAAAGCCCTCCACCGGGCGCATCTTCATGCTGCCGCCTTCCATGGACATCGTATGTGTCTCAACCGTACCGGCGACGTCTGAGGTGACGCCCGTCAGGCGGACATCGCCGCCTTCAGATGTGATATTGATGCCGCCCACCGTCATATCGCGCCCGGCAACCGGCTGCATGATAAAGGCGTCCGTGTAGGAAAGCACCGGCGTGCTGTCGGTCTCAGCCGGCTGGCAGGCCGACAGTAGAAGGGCGGAAATTGTGGAGGCTGTGACAAGACGGAGCATGGTGGACCTTTGTTCAGGTTGTGACCAGCTTCCCATGTCTCACGCAATCAGGGACGCCAGAAGCCGACCAACTGACGCACCTCTTCCATGATGGGTTCGGCGATGGCATCTGCCCGCTCGGCGCCAGCGCGGAGCGCCTTGTCGATTTCGCCCGGATTATCCATCAGCTCACGCATGCGCGAGGTAATCGGCGCAAGGTGATCGACGGCAAGATCGGCAAGCGCAGGCTTGAAAACGCCGAAGCCCTTGCCGCCATATTCGGCCAGAACCTGCTCGTCACTCATGCCCGCAAGTGCGCCATAGATGCCGACGAGGTTCGCGACTTCCGGGCGCCCTTCGAGACCTGCGACTTCTGATGGCACATCGCCGAGCGTGTCGGTTTTCGACTTCTTGATCTTGCGAGAAATCGTATCGGCATCGTCGATCAGATTGATGCGTGAATTTTCAGCCGGATCGGACTTCGACATTTTCTTGGTGCCGTCCTTGAGGCTCATGATGCGGGCGCCTGGCCCTTCGATGAGCGCTTCGGGCAGCGGGAAGAAATCAGGTGCCTTGAATTCGCGGTTGAAGCGGTCTGCGATGTTGCGCGAGAGCTCAAGGTGCTGCTTCTGGTCCTCGCCCACGGGCACATGCGTCGCCTTGTAAACGAGAATATCCGCGGCCTGCAGGACCGGATAATTGAACAGGCCGACCGAGGCGCGTTCAGCATCCTTGCCGGACTTTTCCTTGAACTGGATCATCTTTTCGAGCCAGCCCATGCGGGCGACGCTATCGAAAACCCAGGTCAGTTCTGTGTGCGCGCGCACAGAGGACTGGGCGAACAGGACTGATTTTTCAGGATCAACGCCGCTCGCCATCATGGCGGCTGCGATCTGGCGTGTCTGGTTCGCAAGTGCGGCCGGGTCGTACGGCATGGTGATGGCGTGCAGATCCACGACGGCATAGACGCAGTCCCAGCCTTCATTTTGCAGGCGCGCGAATTTCTTCAATGCACCGAGATAATTTCCAAGATGGAGATTGCCGGTGGGCTGAATGCCTGAAAAGACCCGCTTGGGTCCAGCATATGTCGGGGTATCTGTATCGCTCATGGCGCCGCAAATACCCCAAGGACCTAGCCGCGCCTAGCCCCCTTTATGTCGCTGAGCCTGATCGCGCCAAAAGCGACCGCCATAACGCCGTAAGCGAGTGCGCCAACCGCAGCGATGGCGAGGGCGGCGAGGAACTTTGAATCGAAGGTGATATCGGCGATCTGAGGGCTGAGCCCTGCGAGATAGATGAGCAGGGCGGCGAGGCCGGCAGACGCAAGAAGCACGCTGACAACGCGCTGGATGAGCCGTTTGCCGGGCGTGTACCAGTCGCGTTTTTGCAGGGTGAAGAAGAGAAGTCCGGCATTCACCCAGGCGGCTGTGCTGGTCGCGATGGCCAGACCCGGGAAGCCTGCGACGCCTTGCGATTTCAGGAAGAAGAAAAGGCTGGCGCCGAGAATTGTGTTCATCGCGACTGAGATCAGCGAGAAATTCATCGGGGTTCTGGTGTCCTCGCGCGCGAAGAAACCGGGCGCCAGCACCTTGATCAGAACGAAAGCCGGGACGCCCCAGCCGAAGTGAAAGAGTGCGCGCGCCGTCTGCATCGCGTCTTCGGTTGTAAAGTCACCGCGTGTGAAAAAGCCTTCGACAAACAGGAAGGGTGTGGCCATCAGCGCGGCGGCGGCTGGCATGGTCAGCGCCATGGCGAGGCCGAGGCCATTGTCCATGACACCCTGGCTGTCGACGCCGTCATTGGCGCGGGCGGCGCGGGCGAGGCGGGGCAAGATGGCAAGGCCGACAGCGACCCCGACAAGGCCGAGTGGTAGCTGGTAAAGCCGGTCTGCTGAATAGAGCCAGGATTTTGCGCCTTCTTCGAAACTGGCGAGGGCCTGGCTGACGACGATATTGATCTGCATGCCGGAGGCGGCAATCGTGCCGGGAATGGCGAGCGCGGCGACGCGCTTCACGCCGGGGGTGATCTTGGGCATACCGAGGCGGAGGCGGACTTTCTGCCGCGAGACGCCATACCAGAGCAGGGCAACCTGCAGGGCGCCCGCAACGGTGACGCCGACGGCAAGTGATTTTGCGACCTCATAATTGTCTGACCCGACAAAGGCTGCAATGAGCAGGCAGAGGTTGAGCAGGGTCGGCGCGGCGGCCGACATCGCAAATTTCCCGGCTGAATTCAGCACGCCGGAGAAAAGCGCCGCCAGAGCCATGAAGGACAGGTACGGCATGGTGATCTGCGTCAGCAGGATGGCGAGCGGGAAGTGGACCGGATCATCGCTATAGCCGCCATGCAGGAGCAGCATGATCCATGGCATGGCAATCTGGGCCAGAACAACGAGGGCGACGGTGATTGCCAACAGACCTCGCAAGGTTTCTTCGGCGAGCTTGCGGGCCGCTTCTTCGCCTTCGGCTTCCAGCGTGCGGGCATAGGAGGGCACGAAGGCTTGCGCAAAGGCGCCTTCGGCAAAGACCCGGCGGAAGAGGTTGGGGAACATCAGCGCGGTGATAAAAGCGTCCGCGACTGGTCCGGCCCCGAGCTTGGCGAGGATAACCGCATCTCGCAGGAATCCCAGCGCGCGCGAGCCGAGCGTCCAGCCTGATTGGGTCAGCGTATTGCGGAGGACACTCATATAGCTCTGTTTTTCCTGAAATCTGGCGTCAGAAACTGTCGGCGGCGTTGGCCTGCTTCAGGCTTCGTGCAGGTGTGCGTGGCGCATCGGGTTCTTCGCGCTTCAGCACGTCGAGCAGCTGGTCTTTCAGCTTCGCCAGGCGCTCATCGGTGAAGCTATCGGGAAGCTGGACATAAAAGGCATCGAACACACGCTCGCCATAGCTGCCGACATGGGCCGAATGGATCGAGATATTTTCGTCGGCCAGAAGGTTGGCCACATCATGCAGCAGGCCGGGCCGGTCGCGGCCGGCGATATCGATGACGGTGTAGTCGGATGACAGCGTATCGTCGATCTTGACCTGCGGGATGACCTTGAAAGCGGCTTCGCGCCGAAAGGCCTTGGCTGGAATATTGGTAACCGGCTCATCTGTGCGGAACGCCTGGCGGACGGTTTCTTCAAGACGTCGAAGCCGCCCGGCATCACCTGCGGCGAAGACCCCGCCCTTGCCATCCTGCAGGATGAAGACGTCAACGATAAAGCCGGATGGGGCGGTGAAGACCTGTGCGGAGACGACATTGGCGCCCTGCGCTGCAATCGTCCCGGCGAGCCGGGAAAACAGACCAAGCCTGTCGCGGCCGGCGACCAGAAGCGATATGCCGCCGCCATCTTCGCGCTCCATGGCTGAGACGATGGGTGGTTCTTCCTGTTCGATCGTCCGGGCGTGGCTTTCCAGCGTGTCGATATCGAAGCCTGTCCAGTAGGCCGGGTCCATCTCGGTCATCATGGAGGGGATGTTGCCGACACGGGTGGCGAGTTCATTCTGGTTGAATGCGGCGCGCCCGGCCAGTTCGCGGGCGACGCTGGTCTCGTCCGTGCGCCCGCCGCGAAGCGTGGCCTCGGTATTGAGATAGAGGTCTTCCAGCAGCTGGCCCTTCCAGGCATTCCAGATGCCGGGGCCAACGGCGCGAATATCGGCGATTGTCAGGATGTAGAGCAGACGCAAACGCTCCATCGAACCGACCATCGCGGCAAAGCGCACAATGGTCCGGGGGTCAGCAATATCGCGTTTCTGGGCGGTCTCACTCATTTCGAGGTGATGGCCGACCAGCCAGGCGATCAGGTCAATCTCAGCTTCTGGCAGACCGAGGCGCTTGCCGGCCTGCGTCGAGGTTCTGGTGCCTTCGATCTGCTGGTCGCCATGGCCCTTGCCCGTGTCGTGCAGCAGCATGGCGAGATAGAGCACCTGCTTGTTGTCGATCTTGTTGAACAGACGATGGGCGAGTTCAAACCCCTCACCGGGCTCACGTTCCATCTGGGCAATGTAGTCGACGGCGCGGATCGTATGTTCGTCCACCGTGTAGTGGTGATACATGTTGAACTGGGTCTGCGCGACGATGCCGCCAAATTCCGGCAGGAAGCGGCCAAGAACATCGGCTTCGTTCATGCGATGAAGCGCCAGACCGATATTTTTGCCATTCACGAGCAGGTCCAGGAACAGCTCATTCATTTTTGAGTTCTGGCGGGTTTTCTGATTGATCAGCCGGGAATTTCGCGACGCCATGGTGAGCGCGTCGGGATGGATGTCGTATTCAGCTTCATCCGCGATCACGAAGAGCTGGATCAAATTCGCTGGATGTTTCTTGAAGACGGCCTCGTTTTCGACGCTTACGCGCCCGCCATCCAGCACAAACCCGTCCTGGGGCAGGGGTTTGGGCGTGCCTGTGGGAATGAAGCGGCGCCAGCCTTCCGGCTTCTTCATCTGATCGGCTTCAAGCTTGGCAGCGAGAATACGGGTCAGATTGCCGACATCTTTCGCGACGAGGAAATAGTGCTTCATGAAGCGCTCGACACCGAGTTGGCCGGTGCGGTCGCGATAGCCCATGCGCGAGGCAATTTCCGGCTGCAGGTCAAAGCTGAGGCGTTCTTCGGCGCGGCCGGTGACATAATGAAGATGACAGCGCACGGTCCAGAAGAAGCGCGCGGCGCGGATGAACACGTTATATTCGTGTGGCGTGAACGGTCCTGACTTCATCACGTCTTCGAGCGTGTTTCCGTCATTCATGTGTTTTGTGATCCAGTAGAGCGTCTGCAGGTCTCGCAACCCCCCTTTGCCCTCCTTGATGTTCGGCTCGACGACGTAGCGCGTATTGCCCTGTTTGGCGTGGCGGGCGTCCCGTTCAGCCAGTTTGTCGGCGATGAACTGGGCATCATTGCCCTTGATCACATCCTTATGGAATTTCTCGGCCGTTTCGGCCGACAAGGCTTCATCGCCAAACAGGAAGCGTGAATCCAGCAGAGACGTCTTGATGGTGACGTCCTCGCGCGAAAGCCGAATGCACTCTTCAGGGGTTCTGAAGGCATGGCCGACTTTGAGCCCCATATCCCACAGGGCGTAGAGCATGTACTCGATGACGCTCTCTGCATGCGCGGACGCTTTGTAGGGGCGGATGAACAAGAGATCGATGTCGCTCGACGGCGCCAGGACGCCGCGGCCATAGCCGCCCGTGGCAAACACGGCGAGACGCTCGCCCTCGGTGGGGTTGCGCGCGCGGTGAACGTGCACAGTGACATAGTCGTAGAGCGCGTGCAGCACTTCATCCATCACGGCCGACAGCAGCCGCGCGGTGTCGAGCCCGCCAGCGCCTTGCTGGAGCCGCTCCTGCGCGATCATCCGGCCGCGGAAGAGGGCGCCGTGTAGATGGTCCAGCACCTGTTTGCGCGCTTTGGTTTCGTCTTCGAGATTATCGAGGAAGGCGGATGTCAGTTTCACCCGCAAGGCCCGGCCATCAACGATGTTGGAGATGCGCCATCTGCTCGGCCATGCGCGCGTTGGCAATTTGCGATGTACGAGGGAATCGCTTGGATCTGTCATGGGCCTGACTGTAGCGCGGAATAGGGGGCTGTGACCAGAATCGGGTGTGCGCTATCAGAGCGCAGAGCGGCGCAGGGAGATGAGCGCCTGCTGGAAAACCCCCTCCGATGCCGCACAGACGATCTGCGAGCCGAGTTTTGCTTCATTGCCGTGCCAGTCACGGGCGATGCCGCCAGCCCCGCGAACCACGGGAACCAGTGCCGCCACATCATGTGCCTGAAGGCCTGTCTCACAGACGAGATCTATGGTGCCGCCGGCCAGCCGCGCATAGGCATAAGCGTCGAGGCCGTAGCGGGTGATGCGTGCGGTGTGACGCAGATGCGTCCAGGCGCCCTGCTCAGGTGGGGTCATGATGAAAGGGTCGGTTGTGGCAATGATCGCCTGACGAAGATCATCGCAGGAGGAGACTTTAAGCGGCGTGCGGCCTGCGGGCGTCTGCAGGAAACTGCCCGACGGTGTGCCGATATAGCGTTCAGCGAGGACCGGTTGATCGATCAGGCCAATCACCGGATTTCCGTCAGGATCCACCAGCGCGATCAGCGTCGTCCAGACGGGGAGGCCGGCGAGAAAAGCGCGCGTGCCGTCAATCGGGTCGAGAAGCCACGTCCAGCCTGAACTGCCGGCGGAGGTGCCATATTCTTCGCCGTCGATCCCGTCATCCGGGCGCTCATTGGCGAGAATTTCGCGGATCGCCCTTTCGCCGGCTTTGTCAGCTGCGGTGACAGGGTCATAAGGGGCGCCAGAGCCGGTTGACTTGTTTTCGGCGTCGATGCCGGCGCGAAAATGCGGGGAAATAGCCGCCCAGGCAGCATCTGCCAGACGCTGGGCAAGATCGACAAGTTTGTCTTCGGTGTCAGGTAAGCTCATGGTCCAGCGATGTGGGCCAGAGCATTCAATGCGTCAAGCGGCGCCTGAGCCGGTCTGGTCAACTTCCAGCGATTTGGCGAGTTCGAGTAGACGGCGGCGCGGACGCTCACCCAGCCTGTAATAGGCGCGGACCAGCTCAAGTGTCTCTTTCTGGCTCAGAATGTCGCCATCCATCGTCTCGGAATCATTGGCTGGCAGCAGGCCTTCTGTGTCGATGCCGTCAAAGAAGTACTGGACCGAGACATTGAGGGCGCGTGACAGGTCAAACAGACGGGAAGATGTCATACGGTTCGCGCCGCATTCATATTTCTGGATCTGCTGAAAGCGAACACCGACCTGACTGGCCAACTCCTGTTGCGTCAGTCCCAGCAGCCTGCGACGGCGGCGAAGGCGTTTGCCAACGTGAAGATCCGTTGAATCGGTCATATCCCGGCTCCTGTTATTTTCTGACCCGGAAATGTCCCGGTTTGAGCATGGGTAATGATGAGAGCAAGGTTCATGCCGGAGGGGTGTGCCAGCCTGTCGCATGCAAATATGCAATGATTCAGAATTTAGGGGTTGCTTTTTGTGCGCCGCACAATAACTTGGATAACAGCACTGCGGTGCTAACGCCTTCTGGCGTTTCCTCCCTTTACCTTTTTGGCCGTGCCGGCTTGGCACGGCCTTTTTTTTATCAAGGGCGGAGCCTGACGCCAAAGGCGCAGATCTGCTCCATGAGCTGATCCAGAACAGTTCGTAGCTCGTGCAGGCCTTCATCGGGCTCGACCGTGGTTTCATCCATGTAAAGCTTGCGATTTATCTCAATCTGCAGCGTGTGGACATGGCGTTTGGGTCGGCCATAGCGGCGGGTGGTATAACCGCCTGCATAAGGCGCATTCCGCGCGACAGTGCAGCCGAGAGACCTGAGCTGACGCTCAACCAGATTGGTGAGTTGGCCCGTGCAACTCGACCCGAAACGGTCCCCGAGGACGAAATCAGGCATGGTCGACCGGCCCGGTTGGGACGATGGCATTGAGTGACAATCGATCAGAATGACGCTGCCAAAGTCCTGGTGCAATGCAGCAATCTCGTTGCTCAGTGCCTCGTGATAGGGCGTGTGGACGTAGGTCAGACGATGGTGCCCATCTGCAAAGCTAAGCTTTTTTGCATAAATGGGCTCGCCTCTTGCTCCAATTCTGGGAAAGCATCCGAGGCCGGCTTGAACGCGAGGCGAGATTGCGCCGACAGGTCCCGGTGCCTCGTGCTCGAACATGTCAGGGTCGATTTCCCGGGCGTCCCGGTTCAGATCCACATAGCTGCGCGCATAGTTTGCAGCCAGAAGGCTGGCGCCAAAAAGGGGCGCATTCTCGAACAGGCGGTCAATATAGGCGTCTTCTGTCCGGCGCAGGTCAATCAGGGGGACACGCAGGTTCCCCATCAGGCTATCTGGATAGAAAGCGCCGCTATGCGGGGACGCAAAGATCACTGACTTATGCTCGCCTTGCGGCTTCAGGAGCCTGAAGGCCGGCATCGGCAAGTCAGCTGGCGCGGCGGCCTGTATGTCAGTGTCGATCAAACTCATTGCCTAGATGGTCGGTTAATTTCCATTGAGGTCAAGCATTGTTGCCGCGTTCACTCTCGATTTACCCGAAACGTGCTTTGTGTCATTCAGACTTATCAAGAACGGCGGGGCGTAGCCACCATGAGCAAGATCCTTCTCGCAGAAGATGACGAAATGATGCGGACATTCCTGACGGCTTCGTTGAAGCGGGCGGGTCATGATGTGCAGGATTTCGAAGATGGCGAGACGGCGCTCTGCGCGCTCGAGCGTGAAGTGTTCGACCTGTTGCTGACTGACATTGTCATGCCAGGCATTGATGGAATTGAGCTCGCCCGTCGCGGGGCCGAGCTCGACCCGGCGATGAAGATCGTATTTATCACTGGATTTGCAGCTGTTGCGCTCGCGTCTGGCACGCCGACGCCCGCCGGCGCCAAAATTCTCTCCAAACCGTTCCATCTGCGTGAGCTGGTGGAAGAGGTCGACCGCGTTATAGCGGCCTGACATTTCACGGTATTGCGGGCTTGACTTCGATCGCCCAAGGCCCGATTAGGGCCGCTTCAAAACGAGTGGGCGGTTAGCTCAGCGGTAGAGCACTACATTGACATTGTAGGGGTCACAAGTTCGATCCTTGTACCGCCCACCAGTTTTGGTTTTCCACTTTCATGAATGGCTTTGCACTGATCCCGGTCGACGCTCGCTGTGGGACGCCGAGCGCTTAAGGCGTATCCTCGCCTCAATCGCGCGAAAACTTGATGCGAATCGACTAACGCGAACTCTGCGTGCGCACGCAGGCAGCGATATCTCTTGGAAAATATAGGTTTTTATAGAAATTCTGATCTCGGATCAGGCCGTTTCAGATTTTTATCATTGCATAGACAATGTAAAATATCACAACATTTTTTCTTACCTTTTAGTGCGGCAAAAAGCGGAAAAATCGTTTAAAAACAGCGCAATAATTTATACAAGCGTTCTAAGCGCACCGGTCTGCTGAATTCATGCGAATTCTGAAGGTATTCGTTAACATCGCGGACGCTGAATTCTCCCACAACGGGATGATGCAAGAAGAAAGCCATTTAAGGTTTCGTCATCCTGACCCGTTCGCACGAATTGGAGGACAGCAGCTTATGAAGGCATTGAAGTACAAACTGAAGACCTGTCAGCGAGGCGTAGCGGCAGTCGAGTTCGCGATCATCGCGCCACTCATGCTTTTCATGTTGTTTGGAATCACAGCCTATGGGGTGTTCTTCGGAGCGGCCCATTCAGTCCAGCAACTGGCCGCCAATAGTGCACGCGTCGCCATGGGCGGCGTTGATACTGAAGAGCGTCAGTCGCTTGTTGCAGATTATGTCGCCAACGCCGTTCCGCAGGATGGGCTGTTGCTGGCCGACAAACTCGACGTTGCTGTCAGTGAGGCCGAAGACAATCCGGGCTACATTCTGGTGACTGTTACTTATGACGCCAATGATCTGCCGATCTGGAATCTCTATAATGGGCTGCCGCTCCCCGAGCGCACAATTGTGCGCCAGTCCATAATCCGTGCGGGAGGTTACTAGGGTGGCTTTCAGAAAATTCGCACAATCACTTCGCTCAAAGCTGGCCCGGAATACATCAGGACAGATCGCGGTAATGACCGCGATCTTCGCGCCGACAGCCGCGTTCGCCGCAGCCCTTGCGATCGATACGGGCGCGATTTCATCGCAAAAGCGAGCGCTTCAGGGCTATGTCGACATGGCGGCGGTTGCGGCCGCCGCAAACATCGACAATGCTGAAGCTGTCGCCAGGCAAGTGCTTATCGACAATGGGGTTTTCTCAATCAATCAAAACCCTGACGATGCCGAAAGGGATGTCAGTACCGGTAGACTGAAAGTCGAGGTGGGGCGCTACACGCATGACAAGGCAATCGCGCACGAGAACCGTTTTGTGGAAGGTGCTGCCAGTCCTGATGCGGTACGTGTGAGCCTCACAGAGGCGCCGAGGCGCTATTTTGATTTTCTTGGCACGAGTGCGAGTGACATCAAGGTGTCCGGCACCGCGCGGCATTCATCGCAAGCTGCTATTTCGGTCGGGTCAAGACTGCTCAGTCTCGATGATGGCCTGATTAATGCGTTGCTCAGTGGGTTGACGGGCTCGGAAATCGAGCTGTCCGCCCTGTCCTACGATGCGCTTCTGGATGCTCGTGTTGATTTGCTGTCTGGCCTGGACGCGCTCGCCACTGAACTCGAGCTTGAGGCTGTGACCTATCACGACTTGCTGACCTATGATGTCAGCCTGGCCGAGCTGGCGAAAGCCATGAAGACGACAGTGGACGGTCGCCCGGCGGCGCGTAGCGCGCTCGACGCACTCGCAACTGACAACGATCTGGATCTGCTTCTCGTGTCGCTTGGTGAGCTCATCGATCTTGGCCCTGCGTCCGATCTCAAACTTGGCGAGCGAGCTGCGGGCCTCGATCTGAAGGTCGACGCGCTTCAATTGCTCACTGTAAGTGCTGCGGCCGCGAATGGCGACCATCAGGTTGATCTTGATCTTGGGGCGACCGTGCCGGGCCTCGCAGATGTAAACCTGTCGGTTCTCATCGGCGAACGCCCTCAAAGCACGAGCTGGTTTTCTCTCTCGGACGAACGGGGAGAGCCGGTGTCCACTGCACAGGTGCGCCTGTTCCTTGAGGCCAGCATTGGCGGCTCACTGATTGGCGGGGACCTCGTTCGACTGCCTCTCTATCTTGAACTCGCTTCGGCGGAGGCGCGGGTGACGGACATTGTCTGCAAGCCTGGCCAAAGAGATGCAGACCGCGTTGCTGTATCGGTACAGCCTGGTCTGATGACGATGCGTATTGCCGACATTCACGGCGATCTCCGCGAGTTTGGGAGCACGCCCTATTTCGAGCCGGCTGAGCTGTTGAATGCCACCTTGATCCGGGTCACCGGCATGGCGCAGACGCGTCTCGCAGCCCCTGATGCTGACACGATCTGGTTCAGTCAGCGAGACATTGGCGGAGACCCGAAGACGGTCGAGACACATGATGCGCTTGGGGGTGCCCTTTCATCTACCGTGCGGGATCTGGAACTTGATGTGGACATACTTGGGATCTCGCTGCTGTCTCCCAGGCTGATCCAGGCACAGGTGGCTGATGTCCTCGCCGTTGCCGCTGAGCCGGTCGACCAGATTGTGTTCAGCCTGACCTCGGCGCTCGGCCTGGGATTGGGGGAAGCCGATGTCTGGTTGCACGATGCGGACTGCAATCAGTCGGTCCTTGTTCAGTAATTTGCTGCACGTAATGAAGAATTTGTTAGAAATTTGTGATACATCGATATCTTGGTAGAGTTTGCTGGCCGCGATGTCGTCAGCGAAAGCAGCAGGTATCTTCATGTCGCGACCCGCAGGCGTCCGGAACCAGGATTTCGAGGAAAAGCGGCATGCCCTACTCGAAAAAATAGCAGATTTTCTTCTCGATCCAGATGTAGACAGGCCCTCCCTGAGGCAGCTGGCGATCGCCGCTGAGGCTTCCGAGCCGACCTTGAGACACTATTTCGGCAATCGATCGGGCGTGGTCGTTGCCGTGCTTGAGATGTTGGCAGCGCGCGGAGCGCCGTTGCGCGAGGTGGTCAGCCAGCCGTGTCAGACCTGCGCCGACGCCGTGGACAGCTATATCGACTTCGTCGCGGTGATGCGCAAAGACCACAGATATGCCCAGCTGCATGCGATGGGCATTCGTGAAAGCCTGTCTGACGAAGACGTGCAGCAGGCTTATGTTGAGTATGTCGTGAAGCCAGGCGTTGACGCCGTCGCGTCCAAACTGGTGCGTAGTCCAGGCGGACCGGCAGATTATCAATCCGCCAGATATGCGGCGGCAATGCTGATTTCTGCGTCGACTTTTGCCGTGCTCCATCAGGAAGTGATCGGCGGTAAGAAATTCATGCCTATCGAAATAGATTCCTATCTCGCTCACGTGAAAAACTGGGTTGGCAACGGACTCGCAGGCTCGTCGGACTCCTAGTCGAGCGCTTGCGCCAGTTGCGATACTGTATCGGCTGGCGTGGCCCAGCTTGTGACGAGCCGGTAGCTGTCATCCAGCCAGGGATAGAAAGTCGCTTTCGCCCTGCGAAGCGCTTTGAGCGTCTCATCGCCGAGGCGAACGAATATCTCATTGCCTTCCACAGGATTGACCAGCGTTGTCTCCGGATCCCTGCACAACATGTTCGAAACCTGACGCGCGCGCTGGTTTGCCGTGCCGGCAAGTGTGAGCCATAGGTCATCCTTGAACAGAGCGAGCGCCTGGGCCGCCATATAGCGCATCTTGGGCGGCATGTGTCCTGACCGTTTGGCGCGGGCCTTAAGCTCTGGAAATTTGCTGCGGGCATCCCCGAACAGGACAATGATTTCGCAGCCAATCGCCCCCGTCTTTGTTAGCCCGAGGCATACCGCATCCATGCCTGCTTTCCAGGTCATCTCTGCGACCGTCGCTCCGGTCGAGGCGACGGCGTTGGCAAGACGTGCGCCATCCAGGTGAACGCTGAGACCGGCATCCCTGGCGAGCGAGGCATAGTGGCGAATGCGCTCGGCCGGATAGGCTGTGCCGGATTCGGTGAGGTTCGTCAGTGAGAGCACATGGGCTGGCGTTTCGTGCACGAAGTCATGATCGATCCGCGCGAGCGCCGCACGAAGGGCCGCCTCGTCGATTTGCGCGCCGTTGCCTTCCAGCAGCTGAAGCTTGCCGCCGCCGGTGAAGAATTCGGGGGCAGACCGCTCGTCGCGCGCGATATGCGCTTCAGCGTGGCAGAGGATCGCTCCCATGGGCGGGCAGAAGCAGGAGAGGACAAGCGCATTGGCCGCCGTGCCTGACGCGCAAAGCCAGAAATCGAAATCATCGGTTTCCAGCACGCGCGCCAGTTCTGGTCTTAAAATGGCGGTGATCTCATCATTGCCATAGCTCGACTGATTGCCCGAATTCACGTGGGCCATCGCTTCCAGGACGGCCGGATGGGCCGGGGCCGATGTGTCGGAAGAAAAGTCCATCAAATCTGCGTGTCCGGTGTCTGCCACATCAAGTGCTGTCCGCCATCTGCCGCGATCATCTGACCGGTGACGCTGTCAGCCTCGATGAGATAGCGCAGCGCGCGCACGATTTCTTCCGGGCGGGAGCCTTCCCCGGTCAGAGTTGCCCGTTTTTCGGCTTCAAACTCTTCATCGCTCTGATGGACGCTTTGCAGCGTTGGGCCGGGGCCGATGCCGTTGACGCGGATATTGGGCGCAAGGGCCTGCGCCAGCGTTTTCGTCGCCGTCAGCAGGGAGGCCTTGGACAGGGTGTAGGTGAAAAATTGCGGGTTCAGTTTCCAGACGCGCTGATCGATCAGGTTGACGATCAAGCCCTTGCTCTCTTTCGGCAAGGCATTCGCGAAGGCCTGAGACAGGGCGATTGGCGCACGCAGATTGGCGTCGAAATGATGATCCCATTGCTGGCGGTCATGATCGCGCGCGGTGTCGTCTTCAAAGGTTGAGGCGGAATTGACCAGCAGGGTCAATGGCCCGCCAAGCTTGTCCGCCGCCGCCGGGATGAGCGCTTTGAGGTCTTTTTCTTCGGTGAGGTCACCTTGAACGGTCACACCGCGCCCACCGGCCGCTTCGATGGCCGCGACTGTTTCTTCGGCTCCGGCGGCTGATGAGCGGTAATGCACCGCGACACTCCAGCCATCCTCACCAAGGGCTTCGGCGAGAGCCCGCCCGATCCGCTTGCCAGCGCCTGTGATCAATGCGCGTCGAGGGGAGAGGTTATGTTCGGCCAAACAGGGCCTCCGCTCCGGCTTGAAGGTTCCAGCCGGCGATCAGGCCGTAAATGTACAGGCCGTAAATGATCACCATGGCAAGCGCGGCCAACCGGGTTATCCGGCTTCTTGAGACCACAAATATGCCGAGACACAGCGCTGCTGCGCCCATTGCCCAATAATCATATTGCTTGAATGTCGGCGCGAGATCGACCGCGCCGAAGAAAGAGATGATCGCACCCGCGCCAAGCAGGTTGAAGATATTGGACCCGATAACATTCCCGATCACGACTTCACCGCGTCGGCGCAGCGCCGCCGCTATGCCGGCGCCGAGCTCTGGCAGGGAGGTCCCGACCGCCAGCAGTGTGAGGCCGATAATCTCTTCGGAAACATTATAGCTGCGCGCGATCCCGACGCCGCCCTCAACGATCAGATGCGCGCCAAGCGGGAGGCCAACAATCCCGACGATCAGGGAGACGCACATCATGAGCGTGCCGAGCGATTCAGCTTCATCCAGACCGACATCCACACCCTTGCGGATGGCATCGGAGGTCCACCAGACCATAAGGACTGAATAGACAATCAGGGTTGCGAGCAGGATGAGCCCGAACAGGGGCGTGAGCGGAAAGAAGGCTGTCCAGCCAATCCAGACCGCCGTGGCGGCGAGCATGAAGTAGAAGGAACGCCTCAGACCGAACTGTCGCGTGGCGAGCGGGACGAGAAAGGCAGGAACGGCAAGAACGAGCCAGATGTTCGCTATGTTCGAGCCGATAATATTGCCGAGCGCGAGTCCCTGGTCGCCTTGGCTCGCTGCGCTGATCGCAACGACCATCTCAGGCGCTGACGTGCCGAAGCCGACAATCAGGATACCGGCGACAAGCGGGGAAACACCGATGCGCCGTGCGAATGCGACGGCGCCATTGACGAGGAAGTCGCCGGCAAAGGCGAGGATGACGAGACCACCAATTAGGGCTGCAAGAAGTCCTATATCAGGCAAGGTTCAACCGTCGAATCCTAGTCGATGCGGCGATAGTCTATCAGGTTCAGAATGGCGAAAATGGCGACCGTTGCGCCGATAGCAAATACTGCAAACATGTCGATAGCTCTCCCAACTCCTTGCGTTGTCCGGCTTGATAGACTGTGTTGGCGGCTTTGGCGAGTGCCGTTTTCACAGAGTGTCTGGACCATGGGCAAAATTCGAAACCGTATATTCCATAGCTGGTTTCGTTTTAGCCGGCCAATGACGCTGGGCGTGCGTGGTCTGGTCGAGCGCGATGACGGCAAGATTCTGCTGGTGCGTCACACCTATACACGCGGCCTATATTTCCCTGGAGGCGGGGTTGAGAAGGCTGAAACCTGCTACACAGCGCTGACCCATGAGCTGGAAGAAGAAGCTGGCGTCAGGCTTACGGCGCAGGCCTCGCTAGTGGGCATCTATTCAAACCACCGCGTTTTTCCGAATGATCACGTGCTGCTTTACCGGGTGACGTCCTCTGACTGGACGTCTTGCGAGGCAACCAGCCGAGGGGAAATCAGTGAGATCGTCTGGGCAGACCCGCTCAATCCACCCGCAGACACCACGAAGGGCACGGCTCGGCGTCTGTTGGAAATTTATGCGGGCGGGCCGAATGACGGCTACTGGTAAGGCTCGTCTGACTTCTCAGATGCGCCGGCGACATAGTCCCAGGCGGTCATGACGGCGAGCGCGGCTGAGACCCAGACCATGAGAATACCGATCAGCAGAACGCCGCGCGTCAGCACCCAGACGGGTGAATAAGGGTCCGCATTGTGGGTGAGCTCGCTAATGGCGAGGCCGAACAGAATGGCGCCAATGCCCGAGAGGATGATGGCGGTTTTCCATTTGGCGGCGTTCGAGACCTTCATCGAGCCCGGATTGCCCATCGCTTCGCGCATGGCGGTGATCAGAACATCGCGGGCAATGATGGCGATGGCGGGGACGGTTATGATCCAGCTCCAGCGTTCCAGATGGCAAAGCGCGAGCAGGCTGGAGGCGGCGAGCAATTTGTCGGCAATTGGATCAAGCCGTGCGCCGAATGCAGATTCCGCGTTCAGGCCGCGCGCCAGCGCCCCGTCCACCCAGTCGCTGGCGGCGGCGATCACGAACAGCACAAATGGAAAGAACAGGCCAAGCGTCGCCGGGTCACCGGAACGTAGCTGGATGTCCAGATCGAGGATGGTATAGCCAACGAAAATTGCCAGCACGCAGCGGGCAATCGTCACGGCATTGGGCAGCCATTTGAGGCTCATAGTCGCCTATCCGCCATTGAAATGGCCATAAATTCGTTCTGCGAGGGCCCGGTTGATGCCTTCGACATTCTCAAGATCGACGAGTTTTGCACGTGAAACGCCTTTTGCCGAGCCGAAGTGGTGTAAAAGAGCCTTCTTTCGCGCCGGGCCGATCCCGTCAATCTGGTCGAGCGGTGAGGTTTTGATGTCCGCTGAACGTTTCGAGCGATGGGCGCCGATGGCCCAGCGGTGGGCTTCGTCGCGCAGGCGTTGCAGGTAATAGAGCACCGGCGTGTCGGGCGGCAGCTGGAATGGGGCGCGTCCTGGCCTGAAGAATTTCTCGCGGCCGGCATTGCGGTCTGGCCCCTTGGCGATCGAGACGAGGGTTACGTCATTCGGAGTGAGGCCGAGCTCCTCAAGGGTTTCCACCGTCGCGCTGAGCTGGCCGAGGCCGCCATCGATCAGGACAAGGTCTGGATAGGTCTCAAGCTCATTCATTGGGCGGCCGGCCTCATTTGTCTCCTTGATGAGACGGGCAAAGCGGCGGCGCATCACTTCCCGCATCATGCCGTAATCATCGCCCGGCTTGATGTCCTTGTCCTTGATGTTGAACTTCCGGTACTGGCCCTTGATGAAGCCTTCAGGTCCGGCGACGACCATGCCGCCCACCGCGTTTGAGCCCTGGATGTGGCTGTTATCGTAAACTTCGACGCGCTTGGGCGGGGCGGGCAGCTCCAGGGCTTTGGCGAGATCCTTCAGGAGGCGCTGCTGGCTCGCGCTTTCAGAGAGTTTGCGCGAGAGCGCTTCGGCCGCGTTTCGCGTGGCCTGGGCCACAAGTTCGCGTTTCTCACCGCGCTGAGGCGTGCGGATCTCGACGCGCCGGTCTGCTTTCAGCTCCAACGCTTCGCCGATGAGTTCGGCTTGTGATGGCTCCGTATTGGTCAGGATGAGGCGCGGGGGCGGGCGCTTGTCATAGAACTGGACGAGGAAGGCGGAGATGATTTCTTCCGGCCCTTCATCCTTTTCGTGGCGCGGGAAGTGGATCGTTGCGCCCCAGTTCTGTCCTGCCCGAATGAAGAAGACCTGCACCGCGGACTGGCCGCCTTCCATGGCGATGGCGAAGATATCGGCTTCCTCGATACCGTCCGGATTGACGTCCTGCTGCGCGCGCACATGCGCCAAGGCGCGGATGCGGTCCCGCAAGCTGGCGGCTCTTTCAAAGTTCATTTCCTCGGCGGCGGTTTCCATCTCGGCGGCGAGGCCCGCCTGCAGATCGACGCCCTTGCCGCGCAGGAAGTCAGCGGCCTGATTGGCAAGTTCGGTGTATTCCGCTTCGCTGACCAGCCCGACGCAAGGCGCAGAGCACCGCTTGATCTGGTGCAGCATGCAGGGGCGCTGACGAGCGGAAAATACGCTGTCCTCGCAGGTGCGCAGCAAGAATGCCTTTTGCAGTGTGTCGAGGGTGCGAGTGACGGAGCTCGCGCTGGCGAACGGTCCGAAATAGTCGCCGCGATCCTGTTTTGAACCGCGATATTTCAGGATTTGCGGATAGTCATGATCGCGGCGGATCAGGATGTAGGGGAAGGATTTGTCGTCGCGCAGAAGGATGTTGAAGCGCGGCTTCAGCGATTTGATGAGGCTGGCTTCGAGGAGCAGCGCCTCTGTCTCGCTCTCGGTGACGACGAATTCCATGCGGGCCGTGAGCGCGATCATCGCGGCGATGCGCTGCGTGTGTCCGCCGATGCGCGAATAGTTCGACACGCGGGCCTTCAGATTACGCGCCTTGCCGACATACAACACTTCATCATGCGTGCCGAACATCCGGTAGACGCCCGGTTTTGCAGGCAGGCGCTGCAGATTGTCCTTGATGACATCTACGCCGCGGCGGGCAGGTTTGCTGGAAGGAGTGTCGGCCATTGAGGCCAATCTAGTAGCTGCAGGCCGATACGCCTAGCTGGCGCGGTCAGATGTTGAACACAGACGACAGGAAGGCGCTGTTGCCGTCGAGAATCCAGCCAAGGCCGAAGGCAAACACAACGATCAGCAAAAGTGATGCGCCAAAATTGCGGCCCGCACTGTCCTCGCGCCGGGTCGACATTCTGACGATGAGGAACAGCAGCAACAGGATGAAGAAGGTCGCCAGGATGAGCCGCTCGCCGGGTTCCCGGTCGCCGAGCCAGACAAAGGCATCGTCAGCCATGGGGCCAAGCACACTGGTGACGCGCTCCCAGCCGATTTCAAGAATATTCCGGTCTGCCACCTGTTATCCCTCGGGCCTGTGAGCAAGCGGCGGAACCTGTCAGCAAGGTGCAAATCGATGATTAAGGAAGCCCGTGAAACTTAAACGAAGGGGTAGAAACAGGTGAGGATGTCGCAGCTTTGCGGTGCAGCATCTTGTCTGCGCGTTCGCGTCCTCCTATGCATGCGACTGAAATCCAACTGGAGTTAAAAGATATGGCATCCGACATCGTCCTCAGCCGCGCCGTGGAACGCGTACAGCCTTCTGCAACGATTGCTGTCACCACCAAAGCGAATGAGATGAAAGCTGCGGGGATTGATGTCATTGGCCTGGGCGCTGGCGAGCCGGACTTCGATACGCCCGATCACATCAAGGATGCGGCGATCAAGGCGATCCATGAGGGCAAGACCAAATACACGCCTGCGGATGGGATCCCGGAGCTGAAGAAAGCGATCTGCGCGAAGTTCAAGCGCGATAACGGCCTTGAGTACAAGCCATCGCAGATCAATGTCTCGCCGGGCGGCAAGACTGTGATCTTCAATGCCTTCATGGCGACGCTGAACCCCGGCGACGAAGTTATCGTGCCGGCGCCTTACTGGGTGAGCTATCCGGATATGGCGCGTCTGGCGGGCGGTGACCCGGTCTTCGTTCAGTGTGGGCCGAACTCGAATTACAAGCTTTCGCCAGAAGCGCTTGAGAAGGCGATTACGCCGAAGACCAAGTGGCTTGTCCTCAATTCACCATCCAATCCGACGGGCGCGGCCTACACCAAGGCTGAGCTTCGCGGGCTTGCCGATGTGCTGCTCAAGCATCCGCATGTCTGGGTGCTGACCGACGATATGTATGAGCACCTCGTCTATGATGATTTCGAATACTGGACGATCGCGCAGGTCGAGCCGGGCCTCTATGACCGCACGCTGACGATGAATGGTGTGTCCAAGGCCTATGCGATGACCGGCTGGCGGATTGGCTATGCCGGCGGGCCGGAGAAGCTCATCAACACGATGCGCAAGATCATGTCGCAATCGACCTCCAACCCATGTTCGATCAGCCAGTGGGCCAGCGTCGAAGCGTTGAATGGCGATCATAGCTTCCTGGCTGAGCGCAATGCCGTGTTCAAATCCCGCCGGGATATGGTCGTGGCCGCACTTAATGATTGCGAAGGCCTCAGCTGTGCGACACCGGAAGGCGCCTTCTATGTCTACCCAAGCTGCGCGGGCGTGATCGGCAAGACCTCGCCGAAAGGCACCAAGATCACTTCGGACAAGGATTTCGCGGCTGCCCTGCTGGAAGAAGAGCAAGTGGCCGTGGTGTTCGGTGAAGCGTTCGGCCTGTCGCCAGCTTTCCGGATTTCCTATGCCACCTCAACAGAAGCGCTCGAAGAGGCCATGACGCGCATCTCGAGGTTCTGTGCGGCGCTCAAATAGGTTTTCTCGATAGGTGGAGGGCCAATTATCAATTCGTTTCGATGAGATGTCCTCCCATCTATATAGGACAGGATAGAAGAGGAGATCGAAATGACTGTAGATATTGGACTGAATGAAGCCGAGCGCGAAGGGGCCATTGCGGCCTTGCGGAATGTGCTGGGCGAGACCTATGCGCTCTACTTCAAGACGCATGGCTATCACTGGAATGTGACCGGCCCACGCTTCAAGGCGCTGCATGACCTTTTCATGGAGCAGTATACCGAGCTTTGGCAGGCGCTTGATGAGCTCGCAGAGCGTATCCGGGCGCTGGGCGCTTTCGCGCCGGCATCGGGGGATGAAATTTCGTCCTATGCGACGATCAAGCCCGATAATGGGGTGCCAGACGCTGAGGACATGGTGAACAATCTTGTCCGCGGTCACGAGACCATCGCCAAGGTTGCCAAGGCTGGCGTCAAAGCGGCCGAAGCGGCAGACGATGCCGTTACGGCAGACCTGCTGACACAGCGTGCGGCCATAGCGGAGAAAACCGCCTGGATGTTGCGAGCCAGCCTGTAGGCGCCATCGCGTAAATCTCGACAATTAAAGAAAAAAAGCCCGGCAGCGAAGTTATCGCGCCGGGCTTATAAGTGGGTCCCTATTTGGAGGGAGGAAACGCACAATCGGAGGAGATTGGCAATCGCCGGGACCAAGGCTTGGTCTGGAGGTAAATGCTGCGAATGCGAAATGGAAGGCGCGATTCAGTAGCCAAGACATGCATTAATGCATGTCGCTATGGATCAGCTGGCACGAAGTTGCAGATTTTCGCGGCGAATCGCATCGACTTCATTGGTCAGGAAGTCCCGGAAGACAGCAATCCGCTTCGACCGTTTCAGGTCACTTGGGTAGATGAAGTAGAGGTCGAAGGTAGGGCCGGTATGGTCCGGTAACACTCTGACAAGGCGTGGAACGGAGCTGACCATATAGTCGGGCAGATCAGCGATGCCGACGCCGGCTTCAACGGCCCGCAGCATGGCCGGGACGTTTCGGACCTGGAGCGTGGCCTTGCGGGGCAGGGTGTCATCCCGGCCAACGCGCTGTGCCCAGCTCATGGCGTCGAGCGGCGTGTTTTCAGTGCCGTAGCCAATGATGCGGTGATTATCGAGGTCCTGCGGTGTGCGCGGGGTGCCGTGTTCCTTCAGATATTCCGGTGAGGCGTAGAGATTGGTCGCGACGGTGCCGAGCTTGCGCTGGATCAGGTCTGACTTGTCAGCGGCCCAAAGCCGGATGGCGCACTCGGCTTCCAGTTTCAGAAGGTCGTAGGTCTCACCATCGTCGAGGCGAAGATCGACCCGCATGCCCGGATTGGAATTGATGAAATTGCCAAGGCGCGGCACCAGCCAGGTTGAGCCGAACGCGACCGGGGCCGTCACCACAAGATCGCCCTGGGCAACATCTTGCTGGTCTCTCAGCGCCGCATTGGCGGTCTGTGCGGCTGAGGCCATGTCCATTGTGGATCTGTGAAGCGTGTGCCCGGAATCTGTGAGCACCAGGCCGCGCGCATGTCTCTGGAACAAGGAGACGCCGAGTTGTTCTTCAAGCGCCGATATCTGACGGGAAACAGCAGACTGCGAAATCCCCAGTCGCTCTCCGGCAGCTGTAAGGCTACCAGCTTCTGCGGCGGCATGAAAAGATTTCAGCTTATCCCAGTCCATAAGCTAACCGGATTGCACAGCATCTACCGCAAGGGCAAGCGTATAATGTGCTGCATATGCGAACAGGACCGAGCTTACTGACTGACCCACAGAATTCGGGCGAGCCAGAGAATTTCGGATGGTTTGAATGTGCGGGGTGGGTGTTCTGGATTGAGGGAGATCAACTCAACCTGCCGCTCTGTCTGCCGACCGAGCACCTTTGCCATGACTTCTCCCTCCACCGTCTTGGCGACAACGCGGTCTCCCTTGCGCAGCTGAGCGCCTGGCGCGACGATGATGCGATCCCCTTCCCGGTAGGCCGGCTCCATACTGTTGCCGCTGATTTCAAGTGCATAGACCGCTTCATCACCAAGGCCGGGAAAACGAACCTCGTCCCAGCTGCCGCCCACCGGAAACCCGCTATCGTCAAAAAAGCCATCAGCGCCTGCTTGCGCGAGGCCAATCAGGGGCGCTGTGGCCCCGCGGCGGCCTTCGATCAGGGCGGCAAAGTCATCCATGCCCGCCCCGACAGCCTCCAGCGCGCGGGCAATGCTCTCGGTTGAGGGCCAGCGCGGGCGGCCATCCTTGCTCTGACGTTTGGACGGGTTGAAGCTGGTCGGATCAAGCCCCGCGAGCCGGGCAAGCCCAGAGGCGCTCAGCCCGTTTTTCTCTGCCAGCTGGTCAATTCCACGCCAGACTTCGCCATGCCGCATTGCTGTGCCTCCGACAGTTGCAAGGCTTTCCTATCATGGGAAAATAAACCTAGCAACCATGTCGCCTTGCCCAGCTCACAAATCCCTGTTTGATGCCGGTCATGATGATCGAATCTTATGTCTACAAGATACTGGGGGCGGGCGATGATGCCCGGGCCCGTGAGCTTGGCCATACCGACACTGACCTCGATGCGCGCGACGGCTATGTCCATCTGTCGACGCGTGAGCAGGTGGGTGAGACGCTGGCGCTTCACTATGCCGGACAATCGGGGGTGCATCTCTATGAGTTTGTGCTGGAGCGCCTTGGTGGGAATGTGAAGTGGGAAGAATCGCGCGGCGGTCAGCTTTTCCCACATCTTTATGGTAATTTGCGCCTGGCTGACGCCAAACGACACTGGGCGCTTGAGGCGGATGCCAATGGCAATCCGGCCTTGCCTGCGGAGCTGAAATAGATGGCACTGACGGATATCGGGACGAAATTTCTGCGCAAGCTGCCGCCTGAAGCGGCGCATACGGCCACCATTCGCGCGCTCAAGGCCGGGATCGGGCTGCCAAGTGTCAGTCCGCTCCAATGGAATACACCGATCAAACTGCCGAATGCCGGGCTTAGCCTTTTCAATCCGGTCGGACTTGCCGCTGGCTTTGACAAGAATGCCGAGGTTTTCGAGCAGATGCTGCGCTTCGGCTTTGGCTTTGTCGAATGCGGGACAGTTACGCCGCGCCCGCAAGAGGGTAATCCGAAACCACGTCTCTTCCGGCTGGAAGAGGACGACGCGGTTATCAATCGCATGGGCTTCAATAATGACGGGCTTCGGGCGTTTACGGCCCGGTTCCGCAAGGCCGGAAACCGTCTTGCGCCAATCGGCGCGAATGTCGGGGCGAATAAGGACAGCGAAGACCGTATCGCCGATTATGAGGTCGGCATCGACGCGGTCTATCCCTATGCCCACTACATCACGATCAACATTTCATCGCCAAACACGCCGGGCCTGCGCGGCCTGCAGGATAAGGGCGCGCTTGAAGACCTGCTCGAGCGGTGCGGTGAAGCGCGAACAAAGGCGCAGACCGCCTATGGCGAGGAGCTGAAGGCGGACGGGCTCTTCGAACAGCTCGACGACTGGAAACCGGTCTTTCTGAAAGTCGCGCCCGATCTTGATGCGACGGCGATCGGCGACATTATCGAGGCTGTGCGCGGGCCGGGACATTGGCTGTCGGGCCTGATCATTTCCAATACCACGCTGGAGCGGCCGGAGACGCTGAAGAGCGAGTACAAGGGCGAAACGGGCGGGCTGTCTGGCGCGCCGCTGCTTGAGCGGTCAACGCGAGTGTTGCGGGAGTTTGCGTCCGAGATCATCGGTGAGTTTGATCTCATCGGGGCTGGCGGCATCTCAAGCGGGGCGGATGCCTATGCGAAGATCCGCGCCGGGGCGCATGCCGTGCAGCTCTACTCAGCGCTGGTCTATCATGGGCCGGGACTGGTGGCTGAGATCAATCGTGACTTGGCAATGCGTCTTGCCGCCGATGGCTTTACGGCGATTGAGCAGGCGGTCGGGGCGGATTTCCGCTAGCGCTGGCGAGCATTGAGGGCAGGTAGACGCCAAGCGCGCCAGCCCGCCAGATATACATGGACAGGAAGGCGAGCCAGACGCCGCCATTGCCGAGCCCTGGCTTCAATAAGAGGTCTGTCGCGACATAGAGGATGCAGGACAAGACGCCCGCATTACGAAGCGCCCGGCCTTGCGTCGCGCCGAGGAAGAAGCCGTCGAGCTGCCAGCAGGGCAGGCCGATTAGCGGGATGATCGCGCAATAAGGCAGATAAGTCAGCGCCACGCGCCGCGCATCAGGGTCGGCGACGAAACTGTCGATGACCCACCCGCCTCCCAGGAAATAGGCCGCAGAAATGATCGCCGCAAAGGCGAGTGCAATTTCTGTTGTGAGACGCATGGCTCGGATCAGCCGTGCCCGGTTGCGCGCGCCATAGGCTTCGCCAATCTCTTTTTCGGCAACGAAGGCAAAGCCATCGAGCACGAAGGCCGATACGCTGACGAACTGCAAGAGGACTTCATTGCCTGCGAGAATGCCTGTGCCGAGGCCTGCGCCGGAATTCACGAACCAGGCAAAGCAGAACAAGAGCGCCAATGTACGGATCAAGATATCCCGATTGGCATTGAGGAGCGCCATCAGGCGGGCTCGGTCGAAGAGGTCTTTTGACCGCTTCAGGCCACCGCGCACCAGAAACAGGCCAAAGGCGAGTGCGGTCCATTCGGCAATGGCTGTGCCAGCGCCGATCCCGGCTGGTCCCCAGTCAAGACCAGCGACGAACCAGATATCGAGGACGGCATTGGTGCCGTTCATCACGATCTGGAAGGCGAGCAGCTGACCGGTGCGTCCGGTTCCGAGCAGCCAGCCGGTAATGGCATAGCCCATCAGGACAGCTGGCGCGCCCCAGACGCGCGCATCGAAATAGGCGCGTGCCAGCGATTTGACTTCATCCCCGGCGGCAAAGGGCTCAAACACCAGAAGGCGCAATAGCGGTGAGAGGATGAGGATGGCGATGCCAAGTCCGCCGCCGAGCAACATGGCGCGCTGCAGAACTGACTGAACCTCGACGCGATCCTCAGCACCCGCCGCCTGCGCGGTGAGGCCGGTTGTCGACATGCGCAGGAAGCCGAACCCCCAGTAGAGGAAGTTCATCACGACGGCAGCAACGCCAACCGCGCCGAGATCGAACTTGGTGCCGTAAAGCCCCATGACGGCGGTGTCGACAACGCCGGTCGATGCAGTCGCCGCCTGCGCCAGCATCACGGGCAGGGCGAGCGACAGGACCTTTGTTCGGGTAAGGGGGATGGCCGTCATGCGCCTGCCTTATGCGGGCGCGCGGCGCTTGACAATCAGCGGTACGGCGACACTTCACAGAGCCATGCCGCTCCCGCTCGTTCACCACCCTGACTATGACGCCGACTCCGTGCCTGACGGGCACCGGTTTCCGATGCGCAAATACTCGCTGGTGGCTGAAATTCTGCGTGCACGCGGTGAGAGTTTCACCGTGCCGGCCCATGCGCGTGAAAGCTGGCTGCACCGGGCGCATGACCCAGGATATGTGTCGGCGGTGCTGACAAGCTCGGTCGACCGGAAGGCGGCCCGCCGGATCGGGTTTGAGATGACACCGGCTATCGCGGCGCGGACGCGGGCCTCGGTGGGGGGCACGTGTCTTGCGACGCGACTGGCCCTGGAGCATGGCGCGGCGGTTAATCTAGCAGGCGGTAGCCATCATGCAGACTATGAGGGCGGGGCGGGCTTCTGCGTGTTCAATGATGTGGCGGTGGCCGCGCAGATCGCGCTTGATGATGGGTTGGTGAGCCAGATCGCCGTGATCGATTGCGACGTTCATCATGGCGATGGAACGGCCCGTATCTTCGCTGCTGAGCCACGCGTTTTTACCTCGTCGCTCCATTGTGAGCAGAACTGGCCAAGGGATAAGCCGCCATCCGACCTTGATGTGGGGATTGAGCGGGGGAGCGGGGACGAAGCATATCTCGCCGCGCTAAAGACCATGATCGACGATGTGCTGGCGCGGGTGACGCCGCAGCTTGTCTTCTACAATGCTGGCGTCGATCCGCATGCAGATGACCGACTTGGCTTGCTGGAGCTCAGCGATGACGGGCTGCGCCAGCGCGATCAGCTTGTGGTCGATGCGTTCGCGTCTCACGGGATTCCGATTGTCGGCGTGTTGGGCGGGGGCTATTCCAGTGATGCAAGCGATGTTGCCATGCGACACACTTTCCTGGTCGATGCCCTGAAAACAATCGCGTCTTCAGGCGTTTGAGATGACTTGCGCTTCGACCGGCGATCCTTAACGATTGGTAAAAGCTCGCGCGGGCAGGGAGAGAATCTGAATGTTTGGTCTGGCCTGGAACGATTGGCGCTTGTGGCTGATTATCGCCGCACTCATCGTCCTGCTGTACATTGCGCGCCCGCAATTGCACCGCCTGATCCGGAGCATTTTCTTCGGCCTCTCTCATGTCTTCCGTTATGTGGCGCGCCGCCTGCAGCAGGCGGGCGACAATGTCTATCGCCGCTATATCGAGATCGTCGCCGCGCATACCGCTGAAGCGCTTGAACAGAAACTCGTTGGACAGGCGCGCCGCCTGGAAGCGCGCGCGCCGCGGATCGATCGGCGGATGAGCGCCATCGTTGATAGTCTCGAAACCAGCCGCGCCGAACTGGACGAGACGGTCGAAACCTTCCGGGCGATCGAGCTTGATGAGCGCACCATGGATACGGTCCGAACCAGTCTTGAGAGTGCGGGCGATAGCAAGGCGAAAACGAGGTACACGGCCGCAGCCGCCGATGTCCGCAGAGCCGTGAAGGAAGAAATCGCGCCGCTGCGCCCGCAACTGAACGCCTTGCGATCAGAGTTGAAACCGCTGGGGGAGAATACCGGCCGGTTGCGGGATCTCTCGGCGGAGCTTGAGCGGACAAGCAAGAAGTTCAATGAGAACCTTGCCCAGTTCGAAGCCTGTATCCACCCGGACTATGCCCATCGCCGGGATGCGGCGCAGCGCCAGTCCATCCTTATCCCATGGGTGCTGGCGCTCATCGTGATGACGGTCGCGTTGACCGGTGTGTTTCTGAACTTCTTCCTGATCCAGCGCCCGATGGCCGAGATTGTCGGCGATGATCTTCAGGTCCTCGGTCTGCCGCTGCCAACGGCCGCAGCGCTTGTCGTCATCTTTCTGGAGGCTGTCGCGGGGATCGTGCTGATGGATGCAGCTGGCGTCACAAAGCTCACCCAGATTGCGACGCTGCCGCGCCTGCCAAAGCGCATCCTGCTCTATGCGGCGATTGCATTCCTCGCCGCGTTTTCTGTGTTCGAGGCGTTGCTGGCGATCCAGCGTGAGGCGCTGATCGAGATCGACCAGCAGACAGCCCGCATGGCGCTCGGCGAGGATGCGGGCGCAGGCGATGATGCGTCGGGTGGGCTGTCGCTGACCATGTTGGCGCAGATGATCCTCGCTGTCCTGATCCCTTGGCTGCTGGCCATTGCGGCGATCCCGCTGGAGACTGTGATCCAGAATCTGGTCTTTATCCTGCGGCTTGTCGCGCATCAGCTGTTGATCTTTGCATCTTTCATTTTCGCGTTGCTCGCCAATGCTCTGAAAGCGCTCGGCCTGTTTTTTCTGCGCGTGTATGACCTCATCATTTTTCTGCCGCTTGCGATTGAGCAGATGGTGAAAAAGGTCTCCAGAAAAGACGAGTCCAAACCATCGGCAGAAGCGGCATGAGCTGGCGGCGTCTGACATCTGCGGTGTTGGCCACTTCCATGCTGGCCGGGTGCGGGGCGGTTACGTCCAATTCGCGCGCGGTTTTCATGCTGGTCGATGCGTCCGGCACCTATGCCAAGGAAGTGCCTGACGCCGTCGTGACGGCGAAACTGGTCACGTCTAAGCTCAATTCAAATGACTTGATCGCCTTTGGGCAGATCGGCTCGTGCAGCTTTACAGATGACAGCCTTATCGTGCGCACGACCTTGCCCGGCACACCGAGCCAGGCGGCCTATACCAAGCAAGACGTGTTCGGACGCCTCGATGCATATGGCGAGACGTTCGAGGCGACCTCGTGGACGGATATACGCGGGGGGCTGCGCTATGCGGCTGAAGAGCTCGCCCAGTCCGATCAGTCCGAAAAAATCATCGTGATCGTGTCTGATCTCGTCGAGGACGTTTCGCCCGCCTGTGACACCAGCCGCATTTCGCTGGACCTCGAAGGCGTAACGGTTGTGGCCACCAATGTGACCAAGCTGAGCAGTGAGGCGTCAAACCCGGATGCGTATTCTGACCGGCTCGCCATGTGGCAGGCCACGGTTGAGGATGCGGGCGGCACCTGGGTGCATGCCAATACGCGTGACCGGCTGCTGGAGAAGATATTCTAGCCTATTGATTGCCTGAGCGGGTCAGCCATTCGGCTGCGGCCGTGAGCGTATCGGTGTGGAAGTCCACGAGGTTGGCGATGCAATAGTCGACGGTCGGGCCGGAGGCTGGGTCTCTGTTCATCTGCGTCTTGTGTGCGTTAACCATCGGATTTGCTGCGGCAGTCGATGGCAATTCCCGTTCGATGGCGCTTTTGGCGAGGTTCAGCGCGAACTCAGCCTCATTATTGACCATCGTAATACGCCGGGTCTCGGTGGGATCCGTTGGTTTTTGGACCGCCCATCGGGCCATGGCTGCGTCGACTTCCGCGCCATAGACGAGATGACAGCTCATAGCGGCATCGAACAGGTTACTGAGGCGCGTGTCTGCGAAGACCGGAAAGCCCGCATGGCCCGCCCATGAGAGGCGGACGGGGCCGGTGGGGGAGGTTTGTTGGGTACTGGTGTCCGCCGCCAGCAAGTGTGAGGCGCCAGCGGCCTCGACGGCTTCGGCAGGAAGATTGCTCAGCGATAGCAATCCATTCGCCGCGCCAATTTCGTGGCCATAGGCGATCCAGCGCGCGGCCATAACGTCGTCGGGCTCGCCCCATTTGCCCCAATGATAGATCATGCCGAGCTCGACCGCATTGTCGCCATGGGTGCGCGCCGTTTCGGCGAGGATGTCATGCGCCTCTTTCCGCGTCGTTGGGCAGACGTCGTTGTAGAGACATTCTGAGGCGAGAACCCTCGCGGCCGTTGGGTGTCCAAGACGGGCGGTTTCGAGAATGATATCGCCTTGCGAGCCGTCCTGGCGAAAGTCCGCGACGGCCGCATCGAACTGGTCGCCGGAGATGCCGGCCCCGATGAGAGCGCGGCCATCGTCGCTGAGCTGCGCCGATGCCGGTGCGGCGAGTGCGAAACCGATGGCGGCCAACCCGGCCAAGGCTGATGCAGAAGTTTTCATGGCGTCCCCTAAACGTATCAAAGCCATATGATCCTGAGAGGCAGATCTACGCAAGAGCAGCGCAAGACGTGTGCGATGCCTTGCCGCTGGGCTGCGACTCCGGTGATAGACGGGGGATGCAAACTCTGACCAACCCGACCGATATGGCTGCTGCCAATGATCTGCTGAAGCGCGTCTATGGCTATGAAGCCTTTCGCGGCCTGCAGGGCGATGTGATCGCAGATGTACTCGCGGGGCGGGATGTTCTGGCGGTTCTGCCGACGGGCGGCGGCAAATCGCTCTGCTATCAGATCCCGGCGATCCTGCGAGATGGCGTCGGGCTTGTTGTCTCGCCGCTGATTGCGCTGATGGCCGATCAGGTCGACGCGCTAAAGGCGCTTGGTGTGCGTGCCGAGCGGCTCGATTCCTCGATGAGTTTTGAGGAGAAAACCGAGGCGCTGAATGCGGCGGGTCGCGGCGAGATGGACTTGTTGTACCTCTCGCCAGAAGCGCTTTCGACAGGGCTCGCCGGGCGGCTCGCGCAGTTCAACGTGTCTGTCATCGCGATTGATGAGGCTCACTGTGTCAGCCAGTGGGGACATGATTTCCGGCCGGATTATCGTGCGCTTGGCCGGTTGAAGGCGATGTTTCCCGGCGTGCCGCGCATTGCAGTGACGGCGACCGCCGATGCGCGCACGCGCGATGACATCCTGCGCCAGCTGGACCTCACAGAGCCGCATACGCATGTCGCAAGTTTCGACCGGCCCAATCTGACGCTGGCGGCAGAGCCAAAGGCCGGTGGCCGCTCGGACCGGGTGGTTTCGCTGGTGAAAGCCCATAAGGGCGAAAGTGGCATCGTCTATGCGGCGACCCGTGACGCAACTGAGAAACTCGCCGAAGCGCTGGAGCGCGCGGGCATTCCGGCGCTCGCCTATCACGCAGGGCTTGATGCGGATGTGCGCGCTGAGCGTCAGCGCCGGTTTTTGCTCGAAGACGGCCTGACCATGTGCGCCACAGTGGCGTTTGGCATGGGCGTGGACAAACCGGATGTCCGCTTCGTGATCCATGCCGATCCACCAAAAACGCTTGAGGCCTATTGGCAGGAAGTCGGCCGCGCGGGCCGCGATGGCAAACCGGCTGAAGGCGTTGCGCTTTACGGCCCCGCTGATATGCGCCGGTCGATCAGCTGGACGGTGGAGAGTGATGCAGCCGAAGAGGTCAAGCGGGTCCAGCTGACCAAGACACGGCAGCTCTTTGCGTTCTTTAATGGAACGGACTGCCGCCGCGGGGCGGTGCGGCGCTATTTTGGCGAGGCTGAAGTCGAGCCATGTGGGGAATGCGACAATTGCCAGCGCGAGCCGGGTGAAGGTTTCGATGCGACGCGCTTCGCGCAAATGGCGGTGTCGGCAGTGATCCGGTGTGGCCAGCGGATTGGCCGGGGCCGCTTGATCATCCACCTGACGGGCGCGGCGCGCGACGGCTTTGATGAAGACCTGTCAAAGCTCTCGACCTATGGCATTGGCGAAGCGTTGCCGAAATCTGGCTGGAATGCGGTGTTCGACGAGCTGCTGTTCAATGGGTTGCTGGCTGAAGCCGGTGAGGTGATGCGCCCGGTGATTGCTGTGCCGGACCAGGATGAGGCCAAGGCCCTGTTTCGCGGTGACCGGCAAATCTGGCTGCGCGAGGACCCGACCGTCCGCAAGGCTCGCAAGACGCGCCGCTCTGCAGCGGCCAATCATGCGAGCGATCTTTCGGTTCGCGATCAGGCATTGTTTGAAGCCCTTCGTGGCTGGCGTCTTGAGGTCGCAAAGGACAAGGGCGTGCCGCCTTATGTCATTTTCCACGACCGCACGCTGGCGGCGATTGCGGTCGAAAGGCCGGGCACGGAAGACGCGCTGCGCGCGATCAGCGGTGTCGGAGAGAAGAAAGCTGACCGGTATGCGGCCGATATTGCGCGGCTCGTCGCGGACGCAGCCTGAGCGGAACCCTTGTCTTTCGGCCCCGTTGGCCTTTCTTAGGTGAATAACTGAAAACTGAAGAGGGGGATTGATGCCCAGCGAGACAACCAAGGCGTCTGTCGTCGTACGAAATGCGACGCTGGAGGACGTGCCAAGAATCGCGGCACTTGTGCTGAAGGTCTATGGCCGACCAGCAGACGGATATACGCCAGGCATGCTGCGTGGGCAGATCTCGTCTTTTCCGGAAGGCCAGTTCCTCGTCGAATATGACGGGGAAGTCGTCGGCTATGCAGCCAGCTTTCTGATCGCTGAAGAGCTGGCGCTGCGCCCGCATAACTGGATCGAGATTACCGGCAATGGCTACGCTGCCCGGCATGATCCGGAAGGCGATTGGCTTTATGGCATGGAAGTCTGCGTCGACCCGGAAATTCGCCGCACCCGGATTGGCCAGCGCCTCTACAATTCGCGCCAGCAGCTTTGCGAAAGCTGGGAGCTGAAAGGCATTGTGTTTGGCGGGCGGATGCCGGGCTGGAAGCGCAAGCGCAAGATCTATCCAGAGCCGGAAGATTATGTCGAAGCGGTCAAGGCGCAGAAGATTACCGATCCAGTGATCCGCTATCATTTGCGCGCAGGCTTTGAACCGATTGGCGTGCTGCGCAACTATCTTGTCGAGGATACCGATTCCGGCGGCCATGCGACGCATATGGTCTGGCGAAATCCGTATGCTGAAGAAATCAAGCAGAGCAGCAAGATCTCATACGCCACCAAGGAGCGTGTGCGGGTTGCCACCGTCCAGGTGCAGATGCGGGCAGTGAAAAACTTTGAAGAGTTCATGAGCAATGTCGAATATTTCGTCGATGTCTGCTCCGACAGGCGCGCCGATTTTGTCGTGTTCCCTGAGCTCTTTACGTTGCAGCTGCTCGCGTTCGAGAAGCGCAAACTGTCTCCGGCGGAGTCCATCGAGGCGCTGACGCGCTATACGCCGCGCTTTGTGGAAGAGATGCGCGACCTCGCCATTTCGTACAACATCAACATCATTGGCGGTTCTCACCCAACGCGGACCGATGACGGCGATATCCAGAATGTCGCTTATGTCTTCCTGCGTGACGGCTCTGTGCATGAGCAGGAGAAAATTCATCCGACCCCGGATGAGCGCCACTGGTGGAATATCAAGGGCGGCGATGCTGTCGAAGTGATCCCGACCGATTGCGGGCCGATTGGCGTTCTGATCTGCTATGATTCCGAGTTCCCGGAACTGGCGCGTCGTTTGACCGATGAGGGTGCGCGCATTCTGTTCACGCCGTTCTGCACGGACTCTCGTCAAGGCCATTTGCGGGTGCGATATTGCTGCCATGCGCGGTGCATCGAGAACCAGCTTTATGTCGTGACATCGGGCTGTACGGGCAATCTGCCGAATGTCGAGAATATGGACATCAACTATGCCCAGTCGGCCATTCTGACGCCGTGCGATTATCCGTTCGCGCGCGAGGGCATTGCGGCGGAAATCGCCGAGAATGTCGAAGCGGTTGTGATGGCTGATCTCGACATGACAGACCTGTCGTTTGCCCGCTCTGAAGGCGTTGTTCGGAACTTGCGTGACCGTCGGTTCGACCTTTACCGCGTTGTCTGGAATGACGGGGGTTAGGTTCTGCATTCATAAATTTTGTCGTGGAGGCAATCAGTTGAACAAGGGATGCAAGGAAAGTTGCGCAGGACGGACACATGTCCGTTCAAGCAGCTTGACGCAGCAGGCTGCCGGTCAACTGATTGAGGCGTTCCGGCCATTACCACGCCGGGCAACGGTCTTTTGCCTGCTGACCTGCCGCCGCTTGAAAGGCCCCGGCCTTCCTGCGCGACGGCGTCTTGCCAGCAACCAAAACTCCGCCGCCCGCCGCGGTAAAATTTATGAATGAAGAACCTAGACTTCCGGCCCTCAGTGAGAACAAGCCCCTGCGGCTGGGAAGTCTGATGCTTCTCTACGCCGCGCAGGGGGCGCCTGAGGGTTTGCTCTACATCGCCATTCCGGCCTGGTTTGCCTCCCAGGGCATCGGGGCGGAAGCGATTGCGGGATATATCGCGATCATCCTGCTGCCGTGGAGCTTCAAGCTTTTCAACGGCGTGCTGATGGACAGGTTCACCTGGCTACCAATGGGGCGCAAGCGGCCATGGCTTATTCTTGCGCAGCTTTTGCTGATCGGGAGCCTCATATGGTTTGCCGGGCTGTCTTCGCCTGAGGCTGGCCTCACTTGGTTCGCGATCGCAGGTTTTGCGGTGAACTTTGCGGGCGCTTTTCAGGATGTCTCGATCGACGGGATGGCGATCGACATTCTGTCTGAAGAAGAGCGCGCGAGTGCCAATGGCCTGATGTGGGGCGGCAAGACGCTCGGCACGGCGGGCTTTGCGTTTCTCTCTGGTTATCTCATCAGCGACCAAGGCCATGCCCTCGCAGCGATTGTGACAGCGGTGTTTGTGGCGCTGGTGATGCTGTTGCCTGTCCTGTTGCGAGAGCGCCCGGGCGAAAAGCTGATGCCGTGGTCTAGCGGTAAAGCCTCATCGGCGAACCGCGATGTGCAGGTGTCGCAGTGGTGGCCATTTATGAAGAAGCTCTGGCGTGCGATGCGAACGCCTGCCAGTCTGATGCTCGCGATTGGCATATTGGTCGCCTTTGCCGCCTATGGCCTGAAGACGGCCTTTTCGCCGACGCTGGCAGTGGAGGAGCTTGGCTGGGCGCGTGAGCGGTTTACCAATCGGGATGCGTCGGCGGATCTTCTCGGGGGCCTCTTTGGGATCTTCGTGTCTGGCTGGCTCGCAGACAAGATCGGCCCGATGAAAGCGCTGGGCGGCGCGCTGCTTGGCATGGCCTTGCTGAATGGCGCGGCCATCGTCTGGTGGACGTCAGACGATTTCTATTATGTCTATTTGCTGGCCTATAGCGTTCTCTTCGTTCTGATGTCGGTCTGCACCTACGCGATCGCGATGGGCCAATCTCAGGGCGGCGTGGCGGCGACGCAATTTTCCATTTTCATGGCCTTGCTGAATTTCGGCACGAGCCTCGGGGCGGCCCAGCTCGGCGCGGCCAAGGATTTGGGCGGATACGCCGCCGCCTTTGGGGCTTGTTCAGCCCTCAGCGTGATTGCGATCATTTTTTATCTGGCGGCGACACTGCTGAACCGGCAGCTCTCGCGATCAACTGTCCTCAGCGACCAGGAAATGCGCCTGTAGTGCCGCGACGGGCTTGTCACGTTCCGCCTGCCAGGCTTCTGCGCGCACACTGGCCATCCGGCGTCCGAGCTTGTGAACGATTGCGCGGGCGTACAAATCCTCGCCTTTGGCAGAACGCAGATAGTCGATCGTGACGTTGATCGGTTTCGGCGGGCGTTTGAGTTCGCTCGACAGAAAGACCTGCGCCATAGTGGTGAGTTCCAGAAAGGCACCCGTGCAGCCGCCATGCATGGCATTGATGGCTTTATTGCCGATAAACTTGTCCTGAAACGGCAGGATTGCCGTCATTTCGTCGCCCCTGATATCGCAGCGCATGCCGAGAAATCGGGCAAACGGAGTGCGGTCCAAAAAGGCCTGCAATTCATCCGCGCGGCTGGTCATGTCTGGTCTCCAAGCACGTTCCGGGCGAGCTCTACAGCTTCATTGCCGCTGGCCCAGCGGGAAATGTCATTCAGGGCGAAGGCGCCTGCCGCCGTGGCAATCACTTTTTCCCGCGTCTCGTGATAGGCCCAGGCCCGTGTGAAGGCGACATTTCGAGTGACATGATAGCACTCGGCCTCGGCAAGGATGTCGCGGCCCTTCTGCGCTGGGCGCATATAGTCGATCCTGAGATCGAGCGTCGCCATCGACATCGGCTTGGTGAGGGCGGCGCTGATGGCCGCGCCGCAAAGATTGTCCAGTAACGCCGTCAGCACGCCGCCATGGATAACGCCGGTATCAGGGTCACCAATCAGATCCTCGCGCCATTTTACCTTCGCAAACGCTCGCCCTTTCTGGATCTCCGTAAGCTCAAACCCCAAGGCTTGCGCCCAGGGCACGTTGGTCATGATCCGGGAGGCATTCTGCTGCATCAGCCTGAACAGTGTATCGTCGCCGCTGTTTTCCTCAGCCATTCTGATTTCCTGCTTCCGCTACGTGAAATTGACCTTTGTTGAGGCGTCGATACCATCTTTGCCAAAGAGCGCAATAAGTGACGCCAAGGGAGGTAAATGTGGCATTCGACGGACAGTCAAAGGGCAGGGCTTGCATCATCGGGGCGGGATGCTCCGGATTCACGATGGCCAAACGCCTGAAGGATTACGGCATCCCGTATGACTGTTTCGAAATGTCCGACGACATTGGCGGGAACTGGTATTTCAAGAACCCGAACGGGCTGTCATCCTGCTATCAGAGCCTGCATATCGACACCTCTAAATGGCGTCTGGCGTTTGAGGATTTCCCGGTGCCGGAGGACTGGCCAGACTTTCCACACCACGCTCAATTGCTTCAGTATTTTCATGACTATGTGGACCATTTCGGGCTGCGTGAAACGATTACATTCAACACAGCCGTAGAGACGGCCCGGCGCCGGGATGATGGCGACTGGGATGTCACGCTATCGACAGGCGAGACGCGCACCTATCAGTGGCTGATCGTGGCGAACGGTCATCACTGGGACGCACGCGTGCCGGATTATCCGGGCGAATTTGATGGCTATCAGGTTCATTCGCACCACTACCGTGACCCGTTTGAGCCGTTCGACTTTCGCGGAAAGCGCGTGATGATCGTGGGCGGGGGCAACTCCGCGATGGATATCTCATCAGAGCTGTCGCAGCGCCCGATTGCCGAGAAACTATTTATTTCCATGCGGCGCGGCGTCTGGGTGCTGCCAAAATACATGAATGGCCAGCCGGCGGACAAGGCGGTGCTGCCAAGTTGGTTGCCGACAAAGCTCGGGCGCAAGCTGGCACGGTCAGCGATCAAGAAGCGTATCGGCAATATGGAAGACTATGGCCTGCCGAAGCCGGATCATGAGCCGCTGGACGGGCACCCATCAGTGTCTGGCGAGTTTCTGACGCGCGTCGGATGCGGCGACATTCATCCAAAAGGGGCAATCGACAAGCTCGACGGCGATGGCGTTATCTTCAAGGATGGCACTCGCGAGAAGATTGACGCGATCGTCTGGGCGACAGGCTATAATGTCTCTTTCCCGTTCTTTGACACCGATGACCTCCGCGCCAAGGACAATCGCTTCCCGCTATTCAAGCGGATGGTGAAGCCGGGCTATGAGAATTTGTTTTTCCTTGGGCTTGCGCAGCCGCTGCCGACGCTCGTCAATTTCGCCGAGCAACAATCGAAACTATGCGCTGCGAAGATAGCCGGTGAATATGATTTCCCACCGCGAGAAGAGATGGAAAAGGTGATCGTGGAGGACGAGAAATTCCATCTCGGACATTTCTATGATGCGCCACGTCATACGATGCAGGTCGATTTTAACGCTTACGTAAAGGACCTCATGAAAGAGTTGGAAAACGGGCGGAAGCGAGCCAAAGCGACCGCCTGAGTTCAGACTCCTTGGTGACGGCCATGAGAAAGTGCTTTTTTGCGGGCCTGTCGGCTCTGTACCTGTTTATCGCGGCGTGCAGCACAACGCCCGCGCCGATCCGTCATGGTGGGCCGCCCCCTCCTACACTGAAACCCCCTCTGGCGATCAGTTCGACCGCGTCGGTCATGGCCGAACAGGGGCCGTTTCAGCCGGATGTGGACCTTTATCTCTGTCCGAACAGCACGATTACAAATGCTTTCGAAACCGATGAGCGCTATCGGGTTTTGAATTTTCACCCGGTCGTCCTGGTCGATGGCAAAGTGGTCCTGACGCCGGTGCCGACCAACAATGCCTGTATGACCTCCGGGTTCGGTCATCGCATGGGACGCACCCATAAGGGGCTCGATTTCAGATCGCAGCCGCCGGGTATGGTGTACTCAGCCGCGCCAGGGTCGATCCGCGAAGCGCGCTATAGCAGCAGCTATGGAAATACGGTGCTGATCGATCACGGGCAGGGCATCTATACCCGCTACGCTCATCTCAATAATATTGAGCCTGGTGTCGTGGCCGGCCTGCCAATCGGGTTTGGACAGCCTCTGGGAATCATGGGCACGACGGGCAACAGCACCGGCATTCACCTGCACTTCGAGGTGCTGACGGGGACCTATTCGGCGGTTGGAAGTTCCTCCAATCTGACCTCGCGAAACCCGCTATCATTCCCGCCCTATATGGGGCAGGGCGGATCATAAAATCTGAGTGCGAGCAGGGGTGATCAGATCGTGGGTCTTCTGACCTTTGAGTGGCCTTGGCTGCTGTTGTGTGAGGTGCGGCTGCAAACAAAGTTGACGGTACGTCATTCTTCTGGTTGCTGAACGGGCGAAGAAAGTCCGAACCTATGTCCGCTTCAATAAAGTCTGCAGAAGCAGTGGGAAAACGCGCCCACACCAAAGCAGTGAACCGGCAAGCTATTCTGGCGGCCGCCAGGCAGGTGTTTGCACGTCTCGGTTTCGAATCAACCACAGTACGCGACATCATTCGCGAGACGAATCTCGCGGCGGGTACTTTCTACAATTACTTCAAATCTAAAGAAGAAGTCTTTGAGGCGCTCGCCAATGAGAGCGGGCGGCAATTTCGCCCCCGTCTTCAGGACGTGAGACAGAGCGCGGACAATTTCGAGCAGTATATCGAGAAGGCCTATCGCGCCTATTTCGAGTTTCTGAATGCCGCCAATGAAGAAGCCATCAGTGAGGGCGCGCCGCATATCGCATTGATCGGGGTTCGCGTTGATACGCCGGAGATGCACGCCATCTTCGACGAAATCCGGATGGACATGGAGCGGGTAACACGGCTGTCCGAGATGCCGCTTGCTGATTCAGAATATCTGACCGCCGCTGCGATAGGGATTGCACGCGATCTTGGTGACCATATGCTGCAAAGACGGCCGGTGGATGTCGATGGTGCGACCCGTTTTGCGACCAGTCTTTTGCTGAACGGCGTGCAATCGCTGACATCGGGCAGACGAAAACCATAGAGAAGGATCCGCGAATGAGCCTCCAGGTCAAAATCGCGAAATTGCTCCTGAAACTGCCAGACAGCTGGCTGGTCAAAATGTCCGGCGGCAAGCCGGTTGAGATTGAAGGGCGAACGCTCGATCCGCGTTTACAGTTCATTGCGCAAAGCGCGCGCAAGCAGCCTGCCATGTCAACATTGACCCCGGAACAAGCGCGGGCGGCCTCTGCTCAGGGCCTCGCGATGTTTGCCGATGAGGCCGAGCCGGGGGTCACCTGGAGCAACACTGACATCCCTTCGAGCGAGACGCACACGATCCCGGTTCGGATCTACCGGCCGGACAATCAGAATCCGAAAGCCCCGATGATGGTGTATTACCATTTTGGCGGTGGCGTGATCGGCGACCTTGAGACCTGTCATGTCTTTTGCACGATGATCGCCAAGGCTGCGCGGTGTCCGGTGCTTTCGGTCGACTATCGTCTGGCGCCGGAACACAAATTCCCTGCCGGTCTGGAAGACTGTATCGATGCGTATGAGTGGGCGCTGCGCAATGCGGCCAAGCATGGGGCGCCCGCCGGGACCGCGACTGTCGGCGGTGACAGTATGGGCGGAAATTACGCCGCGATCGTCAGCCAGGAGATGCTGCGAGAGCGCAAGCCCAAGCCCATGCTTCAGCTATTGATCTACCCGGCAACAGAAATCGAAGAGGAATTCCCATCCTACCACGCGTTCGGTGAAACCTATCCGCTCGATAGCGACACGATGCGGTGGTTCATGGACCAGTATCTGCCAGAGGGTCAGGACAAGACCGATGTCCGGATATCACCGGCGCGGGAAACCCGGCTGGAAGATCTGCCGCAGGCGATCATCGCGACGGCCGGTTTTGATCCGCTCGTCGATGATGGCGCCGCCTATGCCCAATTGCTGCGCCGCTCGGACGTCAAGGTGACTTACAAGTGTTATGAAAGCCTGGCGCACGGATTTACGGCGTTCACAGGCGTGGTGCCCGCGGCGAGAGAGGCTTGCGAAGAGATCGCTCAGTTGGTCGCAAAGGCTTATTCAGCCTTCAAGATCGAAGACGATTAGACGGCGTAGGCGGCCAAAGCGAGAAGGCCAACGAAAGCTAGAAAGATGATACGCATGATGTCCATTCGTCATGTTACTGTCACATTGTGCTTCATAGGCGCAGATCATGTCTCTTCAATCAAGCCCGAATGATTGTTGCGCACATAGCCAACGTCCGGGCCAACCGGCCAAACATGCATATCCTCTGATGGAAACGGCTCAAAAAGGTCGTCTACCTTGCGGTTGTCGGTATCCAGCCAGCGCTCATAATCGGACTGATGGAGGATGACGGGCATCCTGTGATGGATTCCGGCCGTGGCATCATTCGGCGTCGTTGTGAGCACGGTGAAGCTGTGCAGCTCCGACCCGTCGATATGGGCGACATCGTAAAGTCCGGCAAAGCAGAAGTGTCGCCGATTTCGAAGTCCGATGGCAAAGGGGGTCTTGGCGCCCTGGCGCCCCGTCCATTCATAGTATCCGCTGACAGGCACCAGACAGCGATGATGCCGGAAAGCGCCTCTGAAAACTGGTTTCTCGGCCACGGTTTCCGATTTTGCGTTGAACGTCGTGAAGGTCTTTTCCTTCAGCGGCTTTTTCCACCAGCTTGGCACCAGGCCCCAGAGCGCTGGCGTGAGTTCGGCGTGGCCATCGCGGGTCTTTCGCAAAATGGGCTGCCATGACCCTGGAGCGGCATTGTATGTTGGTTCGGGTGGGTCGGTATCATCCGGTGGAATAAGATCAAGCCAGGCCCGGTAATCGGCCCAGGTCACGCCATGTCTGAAAAATCTGCCGCACATATATCAGTATACAGTCCAGTATTTAACGCGATACACAAGCATCGTGGAACGAAGCTGAGGGCTGAACGTTGTGAAGTCGATGCCCGATCCGGAATGGATGGGGCTTGTAGTATGAGGAGTATGAAAACATGAACAAGTTGATGATTGGTGCAGCCGCAGCTGCCATGGCTTTGACCGCCTGTGAAGGCACAGGCCTGTCGACGAACCAGGCCTATGGTGCAGGTGGCGGCGCGCTCGCCGGTGCAGCACTTGGTACACTCGCCGGTGGCGATGATGGCCGCAATGCCGCGATTGGCGCAGCCGTTGGCGCGCTCGCAGGCGGTGCTGTTGGTACATATATGGATAGGCAGGAACGTGCACTGCGTCAGCGCACAGCCAACACCGAAATCCAAGTTGAGCGTCAAGGCGACCAGATTGCCCTGACCATGCCGTCCAGCGTTACCTTCTCGGTGAACAGTGCGGACCTCAAGCCTGAGTTTTATGGCCCTCTCAATGAAGTGGCTGCCACGCTGAACGAATACCCGTCGACGGCCGTTGACGTTGTTGGTCACGCAAGCTCCGATGGCCCTGACGACTACAATCAGCAGCTGTCCGAGCGTCGTGCAAATTCCGTGTCCAACTATCTGACCAGCCAAGGCGTCGCGCCGGTTCGCATTCAGGCCTATGGCCGTGGCGAAACCCAGCCGATTGCCAGCAACGACACCGAAGCAGGCCGCGCAGCCAACCGCCGCGTTGAAATCCTGCTGACGCCGGTCACAACGAGCTAATTTTACATAGCTTGTAATTAATCAGGGCCGCAGCGTAATTCGCTGCGGCCTTTTTTATGGGTCGCTGGCGTCCTGCGGCTCGCCCAAACCATTCGGGTCGTGCACAACACCGTGCAGCGCCCAGTTCCGCAGTCGATTGAAACGACTTTTTAGATCGGCCTGAGAGTCGCCGCCTTCATCATCGGGACTTCTGAAATGGTTTCTTAGAGCCATCGCCATGGCGGCGCTGATAAGAAGCTCGGCGCCATGTTGCGCGGCTTCGTAAACGTCAGGGCCGCCAGGAGACTCGTAGAAACGACTTGCGACAGCGTCTATCGCCGGATGATAGAGCAGCCGCTCATATTCCAGGAACACTTCCGGGTCGAGCATGCCTTCGCGCAAGGCGAAGACGTGCCAGCGAAGATAGGTGGCGTCCTCACCAAGTTGCGCAGCCACGGCAATGTAGTCGGTGACGGCGGCTTCTATCGATGTGGCTGGCAGCTGCAGGCCTTGGCGGAGCCCATCGGTCTTCTCCTTGATCCGTTCGATCAAGGCGACAATGACGCCGCGCCTGTCGCCAAAATAATGACGCAAGGCCGCATCCGAGACTTTGGCGGCAATCGCTAATTGTCGAAGGGATGGGAGCGTCGTTGAGGGCTGCTCAACATACTCAAGCATGGCGTCGACAAGCGCCAGACGCTTCTCATCATAATCCTGATTTCGGATACCAACGGGTCTCGGCATATCACTGACTTAAATGGACGTATCGGGCCGTCAAGTATCAGTGATATATAAATTATAATACATTTAATATACAAAATAATATATAAATTAAGTTTAGGCGCGTGTTCGTCAAATATTTGGCCTATAAAGCTTTTCCGTACAAAAGTTGCTCGTTGAACTTAGACCTGTTGGTCAATCGCCGAACGCTTTTGATTTACTCGTCGTGCATCGGTCACTTCTGCGCATGGTTCACGTGCAAAGGCGATGAGACCCGGTTTGCTCGCGACTATCTGATCAATGGCGCATTTGTCTGCGAAATAGCGACCCAAGATCGTCGATGCCTGGAGTGGTGACTTGCGTCTCAAAAAGAAACCCCTGGCGATCCGGTAAATTAGACCGGATCGCCAGGGGTTGAGGGTTTTCTCTAGATTTTAGGCGTGTTGACCGTGCCTATCAGGCGGCGACTTTCGCCTTCACGCCGCCGGGCGGAAAGCGGTCGTAGAAGCCTTCGCCTTTGGCGGCCATGTCCTTCAGGAGGGCCGGGACCTTGAAGCGGTCGCCATATTGTGCGGCGAGCTTTTCAGCCTCTTCGACAAACGGGCCGACGCCCCAGATCAGGTCGACATAGGAGCAGCATCCGCCGGTATAAGGCGCAAAGCCCCAGGCGAGGATGGAGCCGATATCGGCATCGCGTGCATCGGTGATCACGCCATCTTCAAAGCAGCGAGCCACTTCGATGGCCTGCCGGACGAGGAAGCGGTTCTTCAGATGTTGCTTCATTTCAGGCGGGCACTCATCGACCTTCACATCAATGCGACTGTTGAGTTCGGGCCACAGCCGCTCTGGCTTGCCCTTTTCATTATAGTCGTAGAAGCCCTTGCCAGCCTTGCGGCCAACCCGGCCCTGGTCCTCAACCAGCCAGGCCATCATCTGGCCAAGCTCGTTCTTGTCGTAATCCATGCCGGAGGCCTGGGCCATCTGGCGGCCAATCTTGAGAGCGGTATCGAGACCGACAGAGTCTGAGACTTCCAGTGGCCCCATCGGCATACCGGACTGACGGCCGACATTCTCGATGATGGCAGGCTTGATGCCTTCAGCCAGCATCTGCATGCCTTCCTGCGTGTATGTGCCGAAACAGCGCGACGTGTAGAAGCCGCGGCTGTCATTGACCGAGATCGGCGTCTTGCGAATGGCGAGCACATAGTCGATCGCCTTCGCCAGCGTCTCTTCGGAGGTCTTTTCGCCTGAGATAATTTCGACCAGTCCCATCCGCTCCACAGGGGAGAAGAAGTGGATGCCGATGAAGTTCTCAGGGCGCTTCGAGGCCTTGGCGAGACCGGTGATTGGCAGGGTCGACGTGTTGGACCCGAAGACCGCATCCTCACCGAGCACGGCTTCGGCCTGCTCGGTGATCTTGGCCTTCAGCTCCGGGTTCTCGAACACCGCCTCGATGACAAGGTCTGCGCCCTTGAAGTCATCATAATTGTCGGTCGTCGTGATCAGGTCGAGCAGCTTGTCGCCTTTCTCCTTGGTGGTCTTGCCACGGGAGAGGTCCTTCTCGACGATCTTGCGGGAATAGTCCTTGCCCTTCTCGGCATTCTCTTTCGAGATGTCGACGAGCACGGTCGGGATACCGGCCTTTGCCTGAACATAGGCGATACCAGCGCCCATCAAGCCGGCCCCGATGACAGCGATTTTCTTGAACTCGGTCTTCGGATAGCCATCCGGACGGTTGCCACCCTTGGAGAGGGCCTGCGTCGACAGGAAGAGCGAGCGGATCATCGCCTTGGCTTCCGGACGCGACTGGGTGTTGATGAAGTAACGCGTCTCGATGCGAAGGGCGGCATCGATTGGCACCTGAATGCCTTCATAGACGCAGGAGAGAATATTCTTCTGGGCCGGATAATTGCCATAGGTTTTGGCTGCCAGCATGGCGTTCGCCATCGTCTGAACCTGGCCGGCTCCGGGGCTCTTGTGAACCACGCCGCCAGGTACCTTGAAGCCTTTTTCATCCCATGGCGCTTTCGCCGTTGGATTCGCCTTGACCCAGGCTTTGGCCTTCTCAACGACCTCTGCGCCAGGCGCGAGCTCGTTGATGACGCCCATGCCCTTGCCGTCTTCGGCAGAGAAGCTCTGGCCCTGCAGGATCAGCGGCAGCGCCGCCTGGACGCCAACGAGGCGCGGCAGACGTTGTGTGCCGCCAGCACCCGGAAGGAGGCCGATCTTGGCTTCTGGCAGGCCGAATTGCTGTTTTGGATTGTCATTGGCTGCGACGCGGTAATGGCAGGCGAGTGCCACTTCGAGGCCGCCCCCAAGCGCGAGACCGTTTAGCGCGCAGGCCACCGGCTTGCCGCAGGTTTCCAGCTCACGGAGCGTTTTGTTGAGAGAAAAGCCTTGTTCGAATTTCGCCTTCAGCTTTTCGTCTTCGCTCATGTCGCCGCCGGAGGACGCGCCAGCGCGGTCACCCATTTCGCCAAGGTCTGCGCCAGCGCAGAAGCCTGACGGCTTGCCGGATGAAATCACAAGACCTTTGATCTTGTCGTTCTCCGACACTTCTTTTGAAATTGCGATGATATCAGCGATGGCTTTGCCGGTCAGCGTGTTCATGCTGCGGCCCGGCACGTCGAAAACCGCGTGCGCAATACCGTCGCCATCAATGTCGAATTTGAATGTTTCCAGGTTCATCTTCAATCTACCTCTTAAACGCGTTCAATGATCGTTGCGGTGCCCATGCCGGCGCCAACGCACAGGGTGATAAGCGCAGTTTCCTTGTCGGAGCGCTCAAGCTCATCAAGCATGGTGCCGAGGATCATGCCGCCCGTCGCGCCGAGCGGATGGCCCATGGCAATCGCGCCGCCATTCACATTGATCTTGTCGTGCGGAATATCGAGGGCCTGCATCATGCGCAGGACAACCGCCGCGAAGGCCTCGTTGAGCTCGTAAATGTCAATGTCGCCAACTTCCATGCCGGCCTTTTTCAATGCCTTTTCGGTCACATAGGATGGGCCGGTCAGCATGATGCCAGGCTCTGAGCCGATGGAGGCCATCGACTTGATGCGGGCGCGCGGCTTCAGGCCGAGTTTTTCGCCAGCTTCCTTTGAACCAAAGAGAACGGCCGAAGCCCCGTCGACGATGCCGGAAGAGTTGCCCGCATGGTGAACGTGGTTGATGCTCTCAAGCTCTGGGTAGCGCTGTTTGATCACCTCGTCGAAGCCCATGCCGCCGAGACCGACAAAGGATGGGTTGAGCGATGCCAGCGACTGCATGGTCGTGTCTGGACGCATATGCTCGTCATGGTCGAGGATGATGGCGCCCATCTGGTCTTTCACCGGGACGATGGACTTCTTGAACCGGCCTTCTTCCCATGCGCGTGCGGCGCGCTTCTGGGATTCGATTGCATAGGCATCAACATCATCGCGTGAGAACCCCCATTTGGTCGCGATTGTGTCGGCGCCGATACCCTGCGGGGCAAAATAGGTCTTGAACGCGACTTGCGGGTCGGACGACCAGGCGCCGCCATCTGCGCCCATCGGGACGCGGGACATGGCTTCGACACCGCCACCGATGGCCATGTCGGCTTCACCAACCATGACCTTGGCAGCGGCCATGTTGCAGGCCTCCAGGCCAGACGCGCAGAAACGGTTGACCTGAACGCCAGCTGTTTCCTGATCATAGTCTGCATTGAGGGCGGCCACACGGGCGATGTCTGCGCCTTGCTCGCCAACCGGCGAGACGCAGCCGAGAATGACGTCGTCCACATAGGATGTGTCCAGCTCATTGCGGTCACGGATCGCCTGAAGGGTCTGTGTCGCGAGGGAGAGGGACGTGATCTCGTGAAGGGATCCGGTCTTTTTGCCTTTGCCGCGCGGCGTACGCACGGCGTCGAAAATATAGGCTTCGGTCATTTGGAGAAACTCCTTTTGGGAAAGTCTGGGGTTAAATCTGTCTGGATTGGCGGATGACAATAGCGCCGATAACGATGGATGACGCGCCGAGCAGGATCGGGACGATGCCGCTCACGCCGACGTCACCGGTGAAGAATTCGACATAGACGCCCAGCATGATCGAGATCACGCCGAGGATGAGGGAGGAAATGCCGAGCCAGCGGGTCAAGCTACATCGTCCTCGCGATCAGCATTTTCATGACTTCATTCGCGCCGCCATAGATGCGCTGGACGCGGGCGTCGGCATACATCTGGCCGATCGGATATTCATCCATATAGCCATAGCCGCCATGTAGCTGGAGGCATTCGTCGATGATCTTGCACTGCAGATCACTGATCCAGTATTTCGACATGGAGGCGGTGGCCGCATCGAGCTTGCCCTGAAGCAGAAGCTCTGTGCAGTGGTCGGCGAAGACCTTTGCGACGGTCGCTTCGGTCTTGCACTCGGCCAGCTTGAACTGCGTGTTCTGGAAATCCCAGATCGTGCCGCCGAAGGCCTTGCGCTGCTTCACATAGGCCGTGGTTTCCCGGATCGCGCGTTCGATCATGCCGATGCCTTGAAGGCCGATGATGTGGCGCTCCTGCGGGAGTTTCTGCATCAGCTGGACAAAGCCCTGACCTTCCTCAGCACCGAGAAGGTTTGAGGTTGGCACGCGCACATCATTGAAGAAAAGCTCAGACGTATCTGCGGCTTTCTGGCCGACCTTGTTGAGGTTGCGGCCGCGTTCGAAGCCCTCGACTTCATCGGTCTCAACAATGATCAACGAGATGCCTTTTGCACCCTTTGTCGGGTCGGTCTTTGCGACGGTCACGATCAGATTTGCGGTCTGGCCGTTGGAGATGAAGGTTTTTGAGCCATTGATGACGTAGTGATTGCCATCCTTCTTCGCCGTCGTCTTGACGGCCTGAAGATCGGACCCGGTGCCAGGCTCGGTCATCGCAATCGCGGCGATCAGATCACCAGAGGCAAGGCGCGGCAGCCATTTCTTTTTCTGCTCTTCGGAGCCGAATGTCTCAATGTAGGGGACGATGATGGCATTGTGCAGCGTGATGCCGAAGCCGTCGATGCCCTTCCATTGCTGTTGCTCGATGATAACAGCCTCGTGCCGGAAGTCGCCGCCTGCGCCGCCATACTCATCAGAGACGGATGCGCACAGAAGACCAGCATCGCCGGCTTTCTTCCACACTTCGCGCGGGACGTAGCCCTGCTTGCGCCACTCTTCGACGTGAGGGGCGCATTCGCGATCAAAGAACTGGCCAACGGCATCCGAAAAAATCGAAATCTCTTCATCCTGGCGCCAGTTGGCGGGGGCAACGTTCAGAACGTCCTGCATCTACCTTCTCCAATTTCTACGTGATCGAACGGCAATTGCCGTTTACGTGCACGTAAACTTATAGTGACCGCGCTTTTGCGGCGCGAGTCCTCACGCAGCGTCATGCGGCCGGTCGTTTTGCCGCTGTCCGCGGCAGGCCTAGAAGCGGTCTGCGGCCAGCGTCATGAGCGGTTCTGCGCCGGTCTTCAGCTTGGCGAGATGCGCCCCTGTTTCCGGCAGCACACGGCTGAAATAATAGCGGGCCGTCGTCAGCTTGTCGTCATAGAACGGGTCAGAGCCTTTTTTCTCAAGTGAGACTTTGGCCATCTTCGCCCACATATAGCCGAGCGCTGTCAGGCCGAAGAGCTGGAGATAGTCGGTGGAGGCCGCCCCGGCATTATTGAAGTCGCTCATGCCGTTCTGCATGAGCCAGGTCGTGCCTTCCTGAAGCTGCGCCTTGGCAGATTTCAGCCCTTCAATATACGAGGCCATATCGCCATTGCCTTCATGCTCGCCGATGAAGTCATCCATCTCTGCGAAGAAAGTGAAGATCGCGCGCCCGCCATTTGCTGCGAGCTTGCGGCCAACAAGGTCCAGCGCCTGAATGCCGTTCGTGCCTTCATAGATCAGCGTGATGCGGACATCGCGGACATATTGCTCAACGCCCTGCTCGGTCGTGAAGCCGGTGCCGCCATGCAGCTGTAGCGCGTCATTACAGGCTTTGAGGCCACGATCGGTCAGGAAGGCTTTCACGACAGGCGTCATCAGCGCCATATAGTCTCCGGCCTTTTCGCGGAGCTTTTCGTCCGGTGAGGTGTGGAGCAAGTCGCCGTAAAGTGCCGTCCAGTAAGTGAATAGACGCCCGCCTTCGATGAAGGCTTTTGAATCCAGAAGCATACGGCGCACATCCGGGTGCACAATGATCGGATCGGCAGGTTTATCGGGGGCTTTGGGGCCGGAGAGGGCGCGGCTTTGCAGGCGCTCACGGGCAAAGTCAGCGGCGTTTTGATACGCGACTTCCGCCTGTGAAAGCCCTTGAAGGCCAACGCCGAGACGCGCTTCGTTCATCATGATGAACATGGTGCGCATGCCCTTATGCTCTTCACCGACGAGCCAGCCCGTCGCGTCATCATAATTCATGACGCAGGTCGCATTGCCGTGAATGCCCATTTTTTCTTCAAGGCCGCCGCAGGACACTGCGTTACGCTCACCCGGCGTACCGTCCTCATTGAGAATGTATTTCGGCACGACGAAGAGCGAGATCCCCTTGATGCCTTCGGGCGCGCCTTCGATGCGCGCGAGGACAAGGTGAATGATGTTCTCGGTCAGGTCCTGCTCGCCGCCGGAGATCCAGATTTTCTGGCCGGTCAGCTTGTAGCTGCCATCTGGCTGCGGCACAGCCTTTGTCTTGATGAGGCCGAGGTCGGTGCCGCATTGCGGCTCGGTCAAATTCATCGTGCCGGCCCACTCGCCGGAAGCCATTTTCGGCCCGTACATCGCCTTCTGGTCGTCAGACCCGCCGGCCATCAGGGCGTCGTAAGCACCGGATGTCAGGCCCGGATACATGCCGAACGCCATGTTGGCAGAAGACACCATCTCGCTGAGCGCGGTCGCCAGCAGTTTGGGCAGGCCCTGTCCGCCATGCTCTGGTGACTTGGCCAGCAGAGGCCAGCCATTCTCAACAAATTGCTTGTAGGCGTCCGGAAACCCGTCCGGCGTCTTGACCGACGCATCATCGGCGCGCTTGCAGCCCTGCTCGTCGCCGACCTTGTTCAGCGGGAAGAGAACTTCGCTGGCGAACTTGCCGCCTTCGTCGAGAATCTGGTCGATGATATCGGGCGTCGCGTCTGAGAAGCCATCGAGATTGGAATAGTTCTGAAGGGACAGGACATCGTGGAAGATGAATTTCATGTCCCGGATGGGGGCTTCATATCTCGGCATGTTGGTGCTCTCTTTTTTGATACGGGGAAAGCGGCACTTTCGCCTGAAAGTGCCGTCTGATTAGTCCTGAAGATTGCGGGGCTGGCTTAAGCGTCGTCAAGCTGCTTGCGGGCGACAGCATCATAAGCTGCAACATTGTCCGCATGGTCCGACGATGGGCCAATTTTTGCGAGGTCATTTTCGAGCCATTCGATACCCTTGCCGAGTTCGACCAGGGCAATCTCGATATCTTCGCGCTGGTTCTCGAATTCCTGAACCTGATTGCGAAATTTCTCGAGCGTCTTGCGCTTCTGGGCACGTTCACCGTCACCCAGGCCATAAAGGTCAAGGATTTCGCGAATATCGGCCAGCGGCAGACCGAGGCGTTTCATGCGAACGATGATCGTCACACGGGCACGGTCTCGATGTGAATAGACGCGGGTCATTCCATCCCGGGCGGGGTGGAGCATGTCCTTGTCTTCGTAAAACCGCAGGGCGCGAGGGGTAATGCCAAATTCGCGGGCGAGTTCGGAAATGGAATAGGTCCGGCTTTCCGAGATGGAGAGAGATGATGTGTCAGCCATCCGACTACTATGCAATGCCCTTACGCGAACGTCAACGTAACTTTCCGTTCACGTTAAAGGAAAGTAATGATTTACGAATGGCGGCAATTTCTGAACAAATTTACCGTTTGTGTTTACCTTTTTAACCACCTTTTAAGACGAACGTCCTCATCCATGGCTTCGTGCGGTAATTCCGGGGCTCACTTCCGCATATGAGAGCTCCGGATATGTATGGAGTGCGCGTATGACAAATTACGGTCCATGGAGCGTAAAGGGCATCGATCAGAGAGCCCGTGAAGCTGCGCGCGAAGCCGCCCGCGAGGAAGGGCTCACCATCGGCGAATATATTAACCGCATGCTTCTGGAAGAAACCGGCGACGAGGCCCCGTCCGCCCGCGATGAAACATCTCCGCGTTATCCGCGCGCCCTGGATGAAGAGGCCCGTCAGGTCTCAGCGGCGCAAGCGCGCGGCCCGATAAATGAGCTGATCGCCCGTCTTGAAGCGGTCGAGGCCCGCTCCACCATGGCGCTGACCGGCATCGATCAGTCTATTGTCGGCCTTTTGACGCGTATCAAGGAAGCCGATGCAAAGGCCGACGGTGTCGCGACCAATGTCGAAGCCGTTGTGCAGGATATCCAGAGCACGCATGAGGCGCTTCAGCAAAAGGTCAGCGCGCTGGAAGCCGACAAGGGCGATGCCAGCAATCTCGACAGTTTGAAAAGCCTTGAGCGCGCGCTCGGCAAGCTGGCCTCGCATGTTTATGATGAATCCGTTCGTCAGAAGGATGAGACGGCGACTGTCCGTGGCCGGGTCGAGAACAGTCTTGAAGACATGGGCGCCCGCGTCAGCGGTGTCGAATCGCGCATCCAGTCGGTCCTGTCGGACGCGGCTGGTCAGCTTGAAAGCAAGGTGGGCCATGCGGAGCTGCGCGCAGAAGGGGCCGTCAAACATCTGTCAGGCCGCTTCTCTGAGCTTGAAAATACGGTCTCGTCACGCCTCCAGAAGGTTAACGAACTCGACGGTCGGGTCTCTGATATTCGCGATGAAGCCAGTGCAACGCAGCGCAAGACCGATGAGTTTGGCAATGAAATCGAGGGTTTCCGGAAAGATATTTCCGCCTTCGACACCCGTCTGGAAAACAATACGCGCGACGTGCAGTCACTTGGCGGACAGGTTGAGAATCTGGGCAGCCGCGTCGGGCGGGGCTTCGATGAGATCGAAAAGCTTAAAGGCCATGCCGAAAACACCACTGCGCGCCTGACCAGTCATGATGCGAAGCTCGATAATCTAGGGCATGCCGTCGAGACATTTGGACAACGCACGGACGCCAGCGACCAGAGGCTCAACATTGTCTCGACCCAGCTTGAGGCGATCGACAAACGGGTGTCCGGCACCGATGACCGGCTTTCAAAAAGCTTTGACGATATCGGCAAGCTGAACAGCCGGATCGACACAACCGCGTCTGATGTGAACGGGGCCCATTCCCTGCTGAAACAGCTGGGAGAAGCGCTCGGCGCTGTCGATGGCCGGGCCCAGACTAGAGACAATCAGATGAGCCGGGTCGCGTCTGATGTCGAGAAACTCGATGATCGCCTGACGGGTGTCAGTGACAAAGTGCAGGAAACCAGTGCCCGCGTGGAAAAGCTCGGCACTGATGTCAGCGCGACGAACGACCGTACGGATGCCGCCACAGCGCGGCTGGAGCAGGCTGAAAACCGGATCCGCAAGATCAAGGCCCAGGTTCGCGAAAACACCGAACAAACCGCGACAACAGCCGGTACGGTTTCAAAAGCTGTATCCGACTTCGACGCCGCGACGGGGCGTATCAACAAACTGGATGATGACCTTGCCAGCACGATTTCGCGGCTCGATGATGCCGCTGCCCGGATCAGCCGGTCAGAGGCCCGTTTTGACGCCGTTGATGCTGAGCTGAAAGCGGCGGACGCCCGCTCAAAAGAGGCGGACGAAAAGCTTGCCCGCGTCGCGACGAGCATTGAAGGCGTCGACACCCGTGTTGATGTGATCGGCGACGGTATCGAAACGGCCAATGGCCGGATCGACAAGCTGGGTGATGACGTCGCCGCCGCTGCCGAACGTGCAGATGCGACTGATGGCACGATTGAAGGTCTTCGCAGCGAACTCGATCAGACCGTTTCCAAGGTGAATGACCTGACCGGTCAACTCGACCATGTCCGGAATGATACCGCTGATCGCGCGGTCGGCCTCGATGCGACGCTGGCGAGCCTGCAGGAACGGCTCGGCCATGCAGAGCTGGCCACCAATTCGGCGATGCAGACGGTCGAAACGAGTTTCGAAACACTGACCGGCCGCATTGATGCGCTGGCAGAATTCGCGTCGCCCCAAGCGGCGCAGGCGCTGCGTGATCAGTTCGAAAACCGCTTTCAGGGGCTCGCACAGGAAATCCGCGCTTCCATCGAGGAGAGCCGCGCACTCTTCGCTAACGAAATTGAAAAAGCCGTTGCCGCGATGCCGCAGCCTGAGACGGTTGCGGGCCTCGAGAACTCGGTCTCTGTGTTGCAGGCCCGTGTGGGAGACACTGAAGAGACATCCAGCCGCGCCTTTGAGCGTCTCACTGAGCAGGTCGCGCGCATATCTCAAGGCCTGAGCAAGCGTCTGAAAACGGTCGAAGAAAAAGATAGCTCTGCAGAAATTGCCCGCGTGAAGGCCGATATGCAGAGCCTGACGAGCGAGCTGTCAGCCCGTCTTCAGGACTTCAGCACCCAGAATGATGACGTCATCGAGCGGGTGACCCAGCAGATTAACCAGCTCGCCGACCAATTCGAGACCCGGGTCGATGAGAGCGAGCAACGCAGCGCGACAGCGATCGAGCAAGTGGGCGAACAGGTGGCCACGGTCGCCCAGCGCCTGCAGGCGCGTCAGGACCGCTCGATCCAGCAGCTGCACGACACGCTGGAAGCTGACCGAAAGAAGCAGTCGATCCGCCTATCGGATGCCCTGTCGGGTGTGTCTGACCGGATTGATGAAATGAACCGTCAGTCGTCGACCTCCCTGTCACCGGTCCAGAAAGCGATTGCATCGCTCGCGACGCGGCTCGAAGCGCTCGAAGACACGGATCCCTCGCAAGAGCAGCGCCGGCCAGAAACGGCCGCTCGCCCGGCAGTCGCTACGACGATGCCGGCAGAAGAACCGAAGGCGATGCCGGCTGCTGCGCCTGCGCGGCGCACTCAAGACGATGATAGCTTTGAGGCGGGGCTCGCCTTCCTGGATGATCTGGAAGATGACACTTCGGAAGGCGCTTCAGATGGTCTTCACGAGTATCTCACCGACCTTCCTGATGATGACGAACACGATCCGGTCTCTGCGCTGACCGATTGGGACGATAGCGGCGAAGAAACACGCGAGAGCGATATCTTCACGGAAGATGTTGCGCCGCCGCCAGCCGATGTCTCCTGGGGACGTTCGTCCTATGAAGAGGACGATGATGTACCTTCGAGCCAGAGCTCTGGTCGTCTGCCGCGCTCAGCCGATGCGAATGGTTCAGGCGATTATCTTGCTCGCGCACGTCAGGCTGCAATGGCCGCCTCGGATAGCTCGGGTTCGCGCGGTCGCAAGCCACTTCCCGGCGATGTAAAGAAGAAGTCCGGAAAATCGGGCAAGGCGCCGCTGATTGCGGCGGTTTCTGTTATCGCTCTTGCGGCCGCCGCAGCGGGTGGCCTGTTCTTCCTGCGCGGCTTGCAGCAAGATGATGACCGCCCGGTTGTTCAGACGACCAACAACGCCTTTGGTGCCAGCGCCGCGCCAGTCGCTGAAGACGTCGTGCCCGAGACCGAAGATGTAATCGTTGCAGAAGTTGCTGGAGAAGATGCGTCGCTGGCCGATGCGGACGCAGCAATTGGCGCTGCCGGTCCGGTAGAGCAGGTCGATGATAGCGATCTGGAAGCGGAACTGTTCGATGCGCCTCAAGAGGCTGCGGTGGATACGCCGGCGCCAGCGGCTGAAGACGCGCCAGAAGCGGTCGATCTGTCGACATTGCCGGTCATTCCAAGCGCCCAGACAATGGAAAGCGCGGCCGCAGATGGTGATGCGATCGCTCAATTCATGCTCGGTCAGCAGCGGCTCGACGCCGGTGACTACACGACAGGGCCATCCCTTATCCGCCGCGCGGCCGAGCAGGGTGAACCTGCCGCGCAGTATCGACTAGCCAAGCTTCATGAAAAAGGCCTCGGTGTTCCGCGTGATCTGGAGCAAGCCCGGACATGGACAGAGCGTGCTGCAGAAGGCGGCAATGTGAAGGCCATGCATGATGTCGCGGTCTATTACGCTGAAGGCGAAGGTGGCCCGCAAAGCTATTCGGTCGCCGCTGACTGGTTCCGTCAGGCCGCGTCCTATGGTCTGACCGACAGTCAGTACAATCTGGCTGTGCTTTACAAGGAAGGGCTCGGCGTTTCACCCGATCCGACCGAAGCGCTTTACTGGTTCGCTGTCGCCGCGCGTCAGGGAGATACCGGTGCGCCCGCGAAAGTGAACGAGCTTAGCCGTCAGATGACCCCGGAAGTCGTTCAGAGCGCGCAGGCCCGCGCCAGTGCGTGGACCGCAAAAGCGCAGGCCCCTGCAGCTAACGGCCAGTTCGGCCCACAGGCCTGGCGCGGCAATAGCAATGAGCAGGTAAAGGCGGTGCAGACCGTTCTGGCCGGCCTTGGCTATGAGCCCGGCCCGGCCGACGGCATGATGGGCTCGGCCACCGTTGCGGCGATCTCAGCCTATCAAGCCGATAGTGACATGGCCCAGACCGGTGAAATTACGCCTGATCTTGTCGAAAGCCTGAACGCCCTGACCGCATCAGCACGCGGCTAATCTGACATTATTGAAATGCGGGCCGGGCGCCGTAGGCCAGGCGTCGCCAGATGACGTAAAGCCCGACCAGCCCGGCTGCCGCGGCAAGCCAGTGCATGTCGGTGCGGGTCCAATTGTTGAGGACGATCCCCGTCACCCCCCAGCCGAGCGCAGCGAAGAACCACAGCCCCCGGCTCGCCCGGGTCGCATACAGCCAGGCCAGAATGGCGAGTGACGCCAGAGCGATCCAGAGCGATATCCAGACCTGATCGGTGGGCCCGAGGTCCCTGATGGCGCGGACCAGTCGTGGCAATGAAATCGACACGGCCACAGCGGCCCAACCGGACAACAGCCCCGTCAGCATGCCGGCCAGCAATCGGCGTCCCGTGCCATCAAAGCCGCCCATCCGGTGCAAACGATGGCTCGCCTCCCATGAGAAAAGGAGGATTGGCAGCAGCAGGATAAGGTCGAGCGCGATATTGCCGATCAACTGGTTGGATACCATCCAGATGACGTTGCCGACGCCCGCAAGGACCAGCGGATGTGCCAGATGCATCTCGACATAGCTTGGCTTTAGCAGCGCGATGGCTGCAAAAATGAGATAGAGCGTGAAAATCACGCCCCAGATCGAGAAGAAGATGCCGGGTGGCAGTTCAGGCGGAATGCCTGTCTGTAGCGCGCGTTCGCCCACGCTCTCGCCAATGCCGAGGCTGGGAAGCGCGGGCGCCAAGAACTGGCCAATCGCAATCGCCAGAAGAATGAGGGCATTTTTCAAATTCATCTGCTGTCCGCTCCCGATATGGGCTGCCGGACAGTAATTGACCCAGAGACCCATGCTGGCAAGCCTGATCAAATAAAGGCTGCAAGCAAAGTACGTCGCCGACTATGGCTCGGGTGGTAACATTTTCTCGAGGGTTTCAAGCCAGTCGGCCTCTGCGGCGGGTTTGTCCCAGCGAATGCGGTTGATGCGCGGAAAGCGCATGGCGAGGCCTGACTTGTGACGCGGGCTGCGTTGCAACCCCTCAAAAGCGACCTCCAGCACAAGCCCCTTGTCCTCATTCGCCGTGACAGAGCGGACAGGTCCGAACCGGTCAATCGTGTTTTCGCGGACGAATTTGTCTAGCTGCTTCAGTTCTTCATCGGTAAAGCCGAAATAGGCCTTGCCGACGGGCGTAATCTCTCGGCCAGTCTCGCCCTCGCGCCAGACGCCGAAGGTGAAGTCTGAATAGAAACTGGAGCGGCGTCCATGACCGCGCTGCGCATACATCAGGATGGCGTCAATCAGGAATGGGTCGCGCTTCCATTTGTACCAGGGGCCGGTCGGCCGGCCCGCCTGATAGACGCTGTCCCACCGTTTCAGCATGACGCCTTCGATCTCAGGAGCGGGTGGATCATTCCGCGCAGCTTCAAGGGCTTCCAGCGTTGTGACGGGTACGAGCGGGGAGAGATCGACACGGTCGCTGCCGGCCTGTTCAACGAAGGCTTCCAGATGCTCGCGTCGCTGGCGGAAGGTCAGTGCACGAAGGTCTTCGCCGTTCGCATTCAGAAGGTCATAGGCGCGAATAAAGGCCGGGCGCGCCTCCATCTGTTTCTTTGTGACCGTCTTGCGGTTGAGGCGCTGCTGCAGATCATTGAACGGGGCGACATCGCCCGAGGGGGTGCGCACCAGCAATTCGCCGTCGATCGCGCCTTCGAAATTCATGCCTGCGAGCACGTCCGGGAAGGTGTGTGAGATATCATCGCCGGTGCGCGAATAGATGCGCCGCACGCCCCGCTCGCTGACGGCCTGAACGCGAATACCGTCATATTTCCATTCAGCCGCAAACACATCGCCGTCAATCATGGCCGGGTCGACGGCGTCCGGGTCGTCGCGCTTGTCCTTGGTGATCAGCGGATGGGCCAGCATCACAGGCCGGAACGGTGCAGCAATGTCCGGGGAAGGTTTGTCTGCCTTGCCCTCAAGCCAGTCGAACAGGGAAATGTAGGGCGCTTCCAGACCGTGCCAGATTTCCTCGATCTCGGCCGGCTCGACACCGCCGAACTCGGCCAGCGCCACTTTGGCGAGGCGAGCCGAAACGCCAATGCGGAGACCACCCGTCACAAGTTTCAGCAAGGCCCAGCGCTGGCGCGGATCAAGCATGTCGAGATAGCCAGCGACCATGCGCTCACCTTCGGCGCGGCTCGCGCCCATCAGCGCTTCGACCACGTCTTCGATCGGCGGGACCCGGTTGGCGCCGCGCTGGCCTGGCCACATCAGGCTGACGGTCTCAGCGAGATCGCCGACATAGTCGTAGGAAAGTCGGAACAGCTCCGGATCGACGCGTTCACTGATCAGTTTGCGGATGGTGCCGCCTTTGACGCCGGGCAGGTCCAGCTCCCCGGTCAGCACGGCCAGCGTCCAGCCGCGCGCCGGACTTACGTCACTCGTGAAGTAATTTACAAGCAGCGCGATCTTCCCGTTCCTCGAGGGGGTGAGGATCAGCCGTTCAAGAAGGTCGGAAAAGGCCTGCATGGTGAAACAGATAGGCGGGGGGATGCGTAATGACAGTCATGGATGTGCCGGAAGGGTTTGAGCGACACTTCAAGACGGACGGCTCGCTCTGCTTCACCGCAGCGCTGATCCTGGCGGATGGTGAACCGGTGTCCCGCGCCAGTGCGACGTTCAAGATTGTAAAAGCCCGAAAGCCCTAGTCGGCAGACTCATCATCATAACCGACAAGACGAAGCGGGCGGGCCTTGCGGCCGACCAGTTCGGCCCAGCGCACCAGCGCATCTTCGCGCCCATGGGTGATCCACAATTCTTCGGGGTCAACTTCTTCGATTGTCTCGGTCAGCTCGTCCCAGTCGGCATGGTCTGAGATGATGAGGGGAAGTTCGACGCCGGACTGCTTGGCGCGTTGGCGCACGCCCATCCAGCCGCTGGCAAAACAGGGCAGGGGATCGGGAAAGCGCCGGCCCCATTTGTCATGGAAGGAAGAAGGTGGGCCGAGCACGATTTTGCCGCGAAAGCGCTCCTGCGCACCGCGTTCCTTTGTGTCGAGCGTCGCAAGCTCCAGATCCCCCAGCCTGACGCCGTGATCCTCATAGAGCTTGCAGAGTTTTTCCAGCGCGCCGTGGATATACAGCGTGTCATGGTATCCGGCCTCACGCAGCAGCGCGATGACCCGCTGCGCCTTGCCGAGAGCGTAGACGCCCACAAGGTGTGTGCGCTCTGGAAACATCGCGACGCTATGGAGCAGTTTGGCGATTTCGCCGGCGCTGTCGGGGTGGCGGAAGACGGGCAGACCAAAGGTCGCCTCGGAGATGAAGACGTGGGTGTCCTCAACCGGTTCAAAGGCGCGGCAGGTCGGGTCGCGGCGGCGTTTATAGTCGCCGGTACATACCATGCGTAGCCCCTTCCACTCAACGACCGCCTGCGCAGAGCCAAGCACATGCCCGGCCGGCGAGAACCACACCGTGACGCCGTTGACTTCGACCGTTTCGCCATATTCGAGCGGCTGGCGTGACGCGGTAAATTCGTCGCCATAGCGAGACGCCATGATGGCGAGGGTTTCTGGCGTTGCGAGCACATGTCCGTGTCCGGCGCGCGCATGGTCTGCATGGCCATGGGTGACCACGGCCCGATCAACAGCGCCGCGCACCGGGTCGATGTAGAAGTCGCCAGGTGGGCAGTAGAGTCCCTTGGGTGTCGGTTTCAGCAGAAGGTCAGGGCGGATCATGACCTGAATATAGGGCAGCCGGTGGTGGCGGACATGCCATGTTTCTGCCTTTTCCGCGTGTGACACAGTCGCCAGCTGTTACGATCTGAGTTGAAAGTTCTGGAGCCTTCTCTTGATGCTACGTCACGTTCTGTCCGCCCTTCTGGTTTCGTTTGCTCTCGGCACGGGCGCACAGGCACAGGAAGGCGGGGAAACCGAGGTTATGAAGAAGGCGCTGGCGGCCGGCTACAAGGCGCTGTTCACCTGCTCGGGCACGTTCACGGCAGAACAGTCGCGCTCAGAAATCGAGTTCAATGAGCTCGATGGGATTTATGTCGATTATCGCGAGCCGATGCGCCGGGTTTCCGAAGCCAATATCAATGACCGTTCCCGCACCGTCGCTGTGCGCTACCAGAAGGGTGAGCCGCCACGCCTCGCCGCCTGGCGGGACGGGTTCGGATGTTCCCTGTTGCCGATTGGCGCGTCGATGGATGCGGTAGACTGGTTGCCCCGGTTCAGCGGTCCCAAGCCACGACAGACTGAAGATTCCTCGACCGCCATCGGGTCCGACGTCAATTTGATCGATACCAGTGCGTATTCCGAACGGCTAGAAATACCGGTCTCACGAGCGTTTGATAGCGAGACCTATGGCGAGGGCACCCGCACCAGTGCCGTGGTTGTTGTCCGCAAGGGCCAGCTTCTGTCGGAGCGCTATGCGCGCGGCATCGATGCGCAGACGCCGCAGCGGACATGGTCAGTGGCCAAATCCCTGACGGCGACTGTCATCGGCGCGGCTGTTCAAAACGATGTGCTCGACCTTGATCGCGCGCCCTTGCTGGATATCTGGTCCTCCCCGGCGGATCCGCGCCGTGAGATCACGCTGCGCAATGTCATGCAGATGGCGAGCGGCCTCGATTCCGGTGTCGCGGGAAATCGCACCGACCGGTCCTATTTTGGCGGCGCGCGCGTGCAGGACACAGCCTTCGTCAATCCGCTGGAAGTCACCCCCGGGGAGCGGTTCAAATACGCCAATAATGACACACTGTCAGCGATGCGTGCCTTGCGTGAGGCGCTCGATGATGACGACGCTTACTGGAAGTATCCGTATACGGAAGTGCTGATGAAAATAGGTGCCCTGAATACCACGCTGGAAACGGATTGGGCGGGCGACTTCATTTCCTCGAGCCAGGTCTGGATGACCGCGCGCGATATGGCGCGCCTCGGCCAGCTTTACCTGCAGGATGGCGAGTGGGGCGGTGAACGCATTCTGCCGAAGGGTTGGGCGAAGTTTGTATCCACGCCCGGCCCGGCCCAGCCGGACAGCTCAGAGCCAAGCTCATTCGGCTATGGCGCAAGCTTCTGGCTGATGGACAAGCATGAGGGCATACCGTCCGATACCTATGCGGGATTTGGCAATCGCGGCCAGTATATGATCATCGTGCCGTCGCTGGATGTGGTCATTGTACGCCGGGGTTTTGATCTGGCTGATGGCGCGCGCTTTGATATTGCAAGCTTCACGAAAGACGTTCTGGCTGCCATCGCGCTTGGCGATTCAGACCGACTTGACGCCCAACTCTCGGCGTCGGAAGCCGAAGCGATGCATAACGAGGACTAGCCGGGCAGCTGGTCCATGCGTTTGCCATCGCAGGATGGCGGTAAATGTCCTATCTGTGATGGGACATGCCAGATGCCGCCGCCCCCACATTCCAGCTGCCAGACCGGTTTCAGGACTGGTTTTCCGGGCGTGGCTGGCAGCCGCGCAAGCATCAGCTTGAGCTGGCCGAAGCTGGACTTGCCGGAGACAGCGCGCTGCTCATCGCGCCGACCGGGGGCGGGAAGACGCTGGCAGGGTTTCTCGCAAGCCTTGTCGAGCTGACGAACAAGCCGAAATCAAACTCCGGGCGTCCAGCCCTGCACACGCTGTATATCTCGCCGCTGAAGGCGCTCGCGACCGATGTTGAGCGCAATCTTAGAACACCGGTTTCAGAGATGGGCCTTGATATCCGCATTGAGACGCGGACCGGCGATACGCCATCCTCAAAGCGCCAGCGCCAGCGCGCGAACCCGCCTGACATCTTGCTGACGACGCCAGAACAGCTGGCGCTGCTGATTGCATCAGACCATGCGGACGAATTTTTCAGTGACCTGAAATGCGTGATCATCGACGAAATTCACGCCATCGCCGCCTCCAAGCGCGGTGATCTGCTGTCGCTCGGTCTTGCGACGCTGGCGAGTTGGGCGCCCGCCTGCCGGTTTGTCGGCCTCTCTGCCACGGTGCGTGACCCCGGCCTGTTGACGGGCTGGCTGGATGTTCGGGCGGATGCTGAACAGCCAAATGGCAAGCGCGGCGTGAAGCTGGTGCGGGCCGAAGGCGGGGTTGGTGCCAATATCGACATTCTGATTTCGCGTGAGCGCATACCCTGGTCGGGGCATTCTGGCCGCTTCGCGATCCCCGAAGTCTATGAGGCGATCCGCGATAGCGAGATGGCGCTGGTGTTCGTGAACACGCGCAGCCAGGCGGAGCTTCTGTTTCAGGAGTTGTGGCGCGCCAATGAAGATGCGCTGCCGATTGCGCTGCACCATGGCTCGCTTGCGGTGGAACAGCGACGGAAGGTTGAGGCGGCGATGGCAGCAGGCACGCTGAAAGGCGTCGTCTGTACATCCACGCTCGATCTCGGGATCGACTGGGGCGGGGTTGATCTAGTCATCCAGATGGGCGCGCCGAAAGGCGCTGCACGGCTCATCCAGCGCATCGGCCGGGCCAATCACCGTATGGATGAAGCGAGCCGCGCCCTTTTGGTGCCGACCAATCGGTTCGAAATCCTCGAATGCCGCGCCGCTGAAGCCGCCGTCGAGGCAGGCGAAATTGATGGCGAGCCGATGCGCGAGGGGGCGCTGGATGTTCTCGCGCAGCACATTATGGGCCGCGCCTGCGGCGTCGGGTTCAGGCTGGACGATCTCTTCGACGAGATCCGCCGCGCGGCGCCTTATAGTTGCGTCGATTGGGAGACGTTCGAGCGGGTGGTCGATCTGGTCGCGACGGGCGGCTATGCCCTGAAGACCTATGACCGTTTCAAGCGGATCGTGCGTGGTCGGGACAGTGTCTGGCGGGTGCGTACCATGCGCGATGCCCAGCAACACCGCATGAATGTCGGCGCCATTGTCGAAGCGCAGATGATGAGCGTTCGCCTTGCTAGCTTTCTTGGCAAGTCTGGGGAGCCGACGGGCGGGGTTGAGGCCTCGAAGGTGCGCGGAGAGCAAAGAACGCTTCGCGCGGGGCGGAAACTCGGGGAAATCGAGGAGTATTTCATCTCCACACTCACGCCTGGAGACACGTTTCTCTTTGCAGGGGAAATTCTTCGCCTGCTGGGCGTATCGGATCTCGACGTTCTCGTGACGCGCGCAAAAGCCGACAAGCCGGCCATCCCAAGCTATAATGGCGGCAAGTTTCCACTGACGACATTTCTGGCTGATCGGGTCCGTCATATGATTCATGAGCCGGACCAGTGGCGTGAGCTGCCGGATCAGGTACGCGAATGGTTCGAGATCCAGCGTGAGAAATCGGCGATCCCGCCGCCGGACCATCTATTGGTCGAGACCTTCCCCCGCGCGGACCGTCACTATCTGGTGACTTATCCGTTCGAGGGCCGGCTTGCGCATCAGACGCTCGGCATGTTGCTGACGCGTCGGCTGGAGCGGGCAGGGGTTAAACCGCTCGGTTTTGTCGCCTCTGAATATGCCATGGCTGTCTGGGCCATGGATGATATGTCGACCGTAGACATGGATGCGCTGTTCCATCCGGACATGCTAGGCGACGATCTTGAAGAGTGGCTGGATGAGAGCGCGCTGATGAAGCGAACTTTTGCCCAGTGCGCGCAGATTTCAGGCATGATTGCGCGCCGATTGCCCGGCAAGGAAAAGACCGGTCGGCAGATCACCTTCTCGACTGATCTCATCTATGACGTGCTGCGCAGCCATGAGCCGGACCATATTCTGCTGCAGGCTGCTCGCCAGGATGCGGCCACCGGTTTGCTGGATATCAGACGCTTGTCAGACATGCTCGTGCGTATACGGAGCAAGATCGATCACAAGCGATTGGACAAGATCAGCCCCTTTGCCGTGCCCGTCATGCTGGAGGTCGGCCGTGAGCCTGTCATAGGCGCCAGTATTACAGAAGCCATCATGCGCGAAGCGGAAATGGACATCATCCGCGACGCCATGGAGCGCTAGAATTTCTCGCCACCTGCGCTGATTTTCTTGAACCGTTCAGGCGTGAGCTCAACATATTTTCCGGTTTCAGGATCAGCGTACCAGACACGATCAGTTGATGCCGACGGGTCAAAACCCTGCTCGGCCAGTTTGCTCTTCTGGAATTTCAGCGTGCTGGTTGTCGTGGCTTCTTGCTGTTCGCGGATGAAGACCGGGATCGCATATTTCGGCAGGCGCGCCGACAGGCTGTCGAGCAAATCCTTATATTCCATATAGCCGCTGGTCGTGACGGACGCCATGCCAGCTTTTCCGTCCGTGCCCGGAATATGTACGCCGTAAACGTTTGCGGTACTGATGCCGGGCAGCTGGGCCAGCGCGTCGGCGACCTCATTGGTCGACACGTTCTCACCCTTCCAGCGGAAGGTGTCGCCGAGCCGGTCAACGAAGTAGATATAACCATGCTCGCCCTGGCGCATCAGGTCGCCGGTTCTGAACCAGGCATCGCCATCTTCGAAGACATTGCGCAGTGTCTTGGCGTCAGACGCAGAGGCGTCGTGGTAGCCTTCAAACCGTGTCGTCACATCATTCCCAATCCGGCCGAGCGCTTCGCCGGTTTCGCCCTCTTTGGCGCGGACGCACCAACCATTTTCGTCGCGGACCGGTTGCTCCGTTTCCGGATCAACTTTCATGAAAGCGATGTGGTCGAAGTATTTGGCCGCATACGGAGGAATGCGTCCGCAAGCGCCTCGCTGACCGTCAAAGTTCATGAGCTTCACATTGCCTTCAGTCGAGCCGTAGAACTCAATCATACGCTCGACGCCGAACCGGGCCTTGAACTTGTCCCAGATGTCGGGGCGCAATCCATTGCCAAGACCTTTGCGGACCTTGTGCGCCTTCTCCTTTGGATGAGTTGGCTGGTTCAACAGATAGCGGCAAAGCTCACCGATATAGACAAAACTGGTGACGCCATAGCGCGTGCAGTCGTCCCAGAAGCGGCTGGCGGAAAATTTGCGGGCGAGAACGATGGACGCGCCTGTATAGAGCGCGACACCGACAGCGCAGAGGCCGCCTGTGCCATGATAGAGTGGCAGGCTGAGGTACAGCCGGTCATCACGTGTCGCCGACAGAGGCGCGATGAAGGACCGCATCATGATGCGAACGCGCGCAATCGACATCTTCGCGGCCTTGGGAAGACCTGTCGTGCCGGACGTGTAGAGATAGAAGCCGATATCAGAATTGCTGAGATGCTCACGCACGCGGCGATGAGGCCTGATATCGGGCATGAGTTTGAGCTGAGCCGCCAGCGAAGAGCCGACAGACCCGCCAAGCGTGAAGACCGGATAGGCCGATGCAAGCTCGCCCATGGAGACGATCTGTTCGTCCTGTTCAGCGCCGGTAATGATCAGTTCTGGCTCTGCGATAGTGATTGAATGCGCGAGCGCATCGCCCGCCAGGTTTGTGTTCACCAGTGCGGGAATGACGCCGATCTTTGTCAGCCCGAACCAGATGGCGACGTATTCAGGGCGGTTTTCCATGAACAGCGCGACCTTGTCGCCTGCCTGCAGCCCCTCCAGCCGCGCCCAGTTTGCCACACGGTTGGCGAGCTTTTCCAGTTCGCCATAGGTCATCGTGTCGTCTTCGAAATAGAAAGCGATCCGGTCCGTGTGTGCGTCCACAACGGCTTCAAGATCATCGGCCAGAAGGTCTGGCGAGTCATTGGTGACCGGATCAATCCACTTCTTCGCGCGCAGCAGAATACCGACCGTTTGTAGCTCGCGCTTCATCGTGTTTAGCAAATTCATCAACCCAACGGCCTTGCCTTGTGGCGCGCACTGTCGGAGTCTCTTCTGTGGAGACGTTCAGTCGGCGCGCCTGTTTTCACATGCGGTTTCGAGTGATACTGGCGCGTGGTTAAGTTCCGATAGGAAAGAAGTTCGAAAATGACCGATGCTGTTACCGACCTGTTAGCACTTCTCGACGTGGAGCGGCTGGAGGTCGACCTGTTCCGCGGGTTCACACCAAAAGACGAAGCCAACCGCCCGCGCGTCTATGGCGGGCAGGTCATCGCGCAGGCGCTTGCGTCTGCCTATCGCACGGTCGAGGAGGATCGCAGCTGCCACTCGCTTCATGCCTATTTCATTCGGCCCGGCGATCCGAAAATACCGATTGTCTATGAGGTTGACCGCTCCCGCGACGGCGGCAGCTTTACCACCCGCCGGGTTGTCGCCATTCAGCATGGCCAGCAGATCCTCAATATGACGGCGTCGTTCCACGTGCATGAGGATAGCTGGAACCATCAGCACGAAATGCCAGAGGTAAAGCAGCCAGAAGAGCTGCAGTCCCGGCAGGAGCTGGCCGAAGCGTTTCGTGGAAAGATTGATGATGAACAACTTTCGCATTGGACGCGGCCTCAGCCGTTCGAAATGAAAGAGATCAGCGGGATCAACCCGTTCAAGCCCAAAGTGAAATCGGATGTGAACCATGTCTGGTTCCGCACAGACGGTAAGGTGGACGCGTCCCCGGCGATGCATCATTGCCTGGTGGCCTGGGCCAGCGACATGAATTTGCTCGGCTCCAGCCTGCGTCCGCACGGCCTGCACTGGACCACTCCGGAACTGATGACGGCGAGCCTTGATCACGCGATCTGGTTCCACGCGCCAATCCGGGCCGATGAGTGGATGCTGTATGCGATGGACAGTCCGCAGGCTGGCAATGGCCGCAGCTTTAATCGCGGCACGATCTTCACCCGCGAGGGCAAGCTGGTCGCGTCGACGGTGCAGGAAGGCCTGATGCGTAAGCTAAGGCCGCGCAAGAAGGACTGAGACAGACGGGCAGGGCGCAGCTTCTGCCATCTTGAATCCACAGGCCGCACCCCTTAGCAGCCACTCCATGCTGACGATTGATAATCTGACTTACCGGATCCAGGGCCGCACGCTGATGGAAGGCGCATCTGCGCGGCTTGCTTCCGGCTGGAAAGTTGGCCTGATTGGCCGCAACGGGACGGGTAAGTCGACACTGCTGCGCCTCATCCGCGAGTCCGAGACAGAGACTGACAGCGCCATCCGCATCGGCAAGGCGGCGAAGATGGGCTGGGTTGCCCAGGAAGTCGAAGCGAGCGACCGCACCTTGCTGGAAGAAACGCTCGCCGCCGACACAGAACGCGCCCGCCTGATGCATAAGTCCGAGACCGTGACGGACCCCGACGAGTTGGCCGAAGTTTTTGAGCGCCTGACAGCGACCGATGCCTGGTCCGGGGAATCGCGCGCGGCCTCTATCCTGACCGGACTTGGCTTCTCCCAGTCTGACCTGTCGCGGGCCTGCAAGGAGTTTTCGGGTGGCTGGCGGATGCGCGCTGCGCTCGCTGGCGTCCTCTTCGCTGAGCCCGACCTGTTGCTGCTGGACGAGCCGACCAACTATCTCGACCTTGAGGGCGCGGCCTGGCTGGAATCCTATCTGAAGACCTATCCGCACACGGTTCTGCTGGTCAGCCACGACCGCGAGCTGCTGAATAATGCGGTGACCCATATTCTGGCGCTGGAGCATCTGAAGCTCTTCGTGCATCCGGGCAATTATGACAGCTGGCAGCGCAAGCGCTCTGAGCAATTGGCGCAGGCCGAGGCCCAGAAGGCCAAGCAGGACAAGGCGCGCGCCCATTTGCAGAGCTTTGTCGACCGTTTCCGCGCCAAGGCCTCAAAAGCGACGCAGGCCCAGTCCCGTATCAAGATGCTGGAGCGGATGCAGGACATCGTCATTCCGCTGGAAGAGCGCACGCACGCCTTCGACTTCCCGGCGCCGGACGAACTCGCCTCGCCGCTCTTCGTGCTCGATGACGCCGACCTTGGCTACACGGCCGGCGAGCCCGTCCTGCGCGGGGTCAATCTGCGCGTCGACAATGATGACCGGATCGCCATTGTTGGCGCGAACGGGCAGGGCAAGTCCACGCTGGTAAAGTCCGTTGCCGACCGGCTCCCTCTGCTTGAGGGGAAACGCGTCGCCGCCCGCAAGATCGAGATCGGCTATTTCAGCCAGGACCAGCTCGACGAGCTTTCAGCCGGTCAGAACGCGATCGACCATGTTCGCCGCGTTCGCCCGAATGCCACCGAAGGCCAGCTGAGATCCATCGTCGCCAATATCGGCTTTGATCGCAGCAAGGCCGAGACGAATGTCGAAAAGCTGTCGGGCGGTGAGAAGGTCCGGCTGCTGCTTGGGCTGACCGCCCTGAAGAAGCCGCACATCCTGATCCTGGACGAGCCGACAAGCCACCTTGATATCGACTCCCGCGAGGCGCTGATCCATGCGTTGAACAATTATGAAGGCGCGGTCCTTCTGATTACTCACGACGTCTATCTGGCCGAAGCGACGGCTGATCGCCTCTGGCTGGTCAATCAAGGCCGCGCAGCGCCTTATGATGGCGATTTGTCAGACTATCGTCAGCTCGTCCTGGCGGCTGACAAGACGCGTACGGACAGCCCGAGCGTTGCAAGCAAATCAGAGCCAGCGCCGCCGCCCCCACCGCAGCGGTCCGAAACGGAAATTCGCCGGGCCACTGCCGATATCCGCAAGAAGATATCTGCGGCTGAGCGTGACATCGAGCGCCTGCGAAAGTCTCTCGACGCGCTTGATGCGAAACTGGCTGACGCTTCGCTCTATGACCGCGACCCGCAAAAAGCGGTGAACCTCGGTCAGGACCGGGATAAGGTGCAGGCTGAACTCGCCGTCGCTGAGGAAGCCTGGCTGAAGGCCAGCGAAGCTTATGAAATGGCGGCCTCTGACTGAATGTCATAATTGCGCCATCCCGATCGGTTGATTGAAGTTGCAAACTCTTCCATCGATGACGGCAGGACCTAAATTGTGTCTGGCGCGGTGGGTAATCTGGGCTGGTTGGTCGACAAGCTCAATTGAAAGGCAACAGGCGTGCTTAATCCGATTGCACCGGTCACCGCAGGGCTTTCACTTTTGCTTTTGGCGCTCGGGCTTTCGGCCTGCGATACGGCGCTCGAAGAGGCCTCAGGCGAAAACTGCCGTTCGCTCACATACAAGTCGAACCCTTATACGGTCTGTCAGTTTGATACGGCGACGGACGATATACGCTTGTTCCATGCCGGGTCAGATGGTCAGCCCTTCCTGCAATTCGACGCGCTGGCGTCGGCCCTCGAAGCAGAGGGCAAGACGCTGGTTTTCGCCACGAATGGCGGCATGTATCATGAGGATCGCCAGCCGGTTGGCTATCTGCGCACGCAGAATGGTGACCTTGCGACGGTCAACACCAATGAAGGCCCCGGCAATTTCCATATGAAGCCAAACGGCGTGTTCTGGCTTCAGGATAACAAGGCGGGTGTCACCGTTTCAGAAGATTATATCGAGCTGTCGCTTGACCCCGATTATGCGACCCAGTCCGGGCCGATGCTGGTCATCGACGGAGAAATTCATCCGGACATCAATGAAGACGGCACCTCGCGCAAGCGGCGCAACGGCGTCGGCGTGGCCGAAGATGGGCAGACCGTCTATTTCGCGATTTCAGATACGCCGGTCACGTTTCATGACTTTGCGAGCCTGTTTCAGGACAAGCTGAAAACCCCGAACGCCCTCTTCCTCGACGGACAGGTGTCGCGGATGTACGCGCCAGCCATGGGTCGCGATGAGGCGGGCCTCGACATGGGGCCGATTGTCGGTGTTGTGGAATGAAAAAGCTGACGCTGACAGATGAGCGCCGTGACGCGCTGGTCAGTCAGGTCCAGTCGCTGTTCTCGATAGAATTTGATGAAACGCTCAGCGAGTTTCGCGCCAATGCGTTGATAGATGTGATGCTGGGCTCACTTGGTGCGACGGTCTACAATCAAGCCGTTGCCGATGTGCGCGCGCACCTTCAGTCTAAACTGGACGATCTCGACGGCGAAGTGTTCGCCGACGAGACCTGATCCAGCCAGATTACATATTTTTAGTCGCCATCTCTCAGATCGTCGATAGCCTGGTCGGTTTCGCGGGCGATATCGCGTGCGGCTTCACCTGTTTCGTCGGCTGCTGCGCCAAGCATGACGTCCATGCGCGCGCCTGCGGCTTCGAAGGAGCCGTCCGTAAACCGGAAGAAGAGCAGTACGGCCAAAAAGATAACGGCGATCAATACGATCAGCCCTGAAAGAAATCGTCCCATTATAAAAAGTCCTCAATAGTCCACCGTGCAAATTGCCACCCGCAACCTGCTTCACTCAGCTTGATAACCCTTTCGTAAGGTTGCGGTTCCGCCCAGGGTCTGGAAAGGAACCGTCAGGCCTGTCTTGCGCTGGTCTCATATACGACAAAACTCGGCAAGGAGAAATCAAATGGCCAATCTGACGCTTTACGGCCTGAAGAATTGCGACACGTGCAAGAAGGCCATGAACGCGCTCGACAAGGATGGTCATGATGTTGTGCTTGTCGATATTCGCGCCGACACCGATCTTGAAGAGAAAGTGCCCCAATGGCTGGCTGCTGTTGGTTCTGACAAGCTCGTCAACAAACGGTCGACAACGTGGCGCGCCTTAAGCGACACGGAGAAATCGGAAGTTGAGCAAGGCAAGGCGGCAGATTTGCTGATTAGCAATCCAACGCTCATCAAGCGCCCGGTCATCGAAACGGGCGCTGACGTTTACGTTGGCTGGACAGCCGATGTGCAGGCTGTCTTCTGATTAGAAGACGGCAAACCACACACACGCAGCACCCGTCACCAGCATTACAAGCGCCGTGCCGAGCGTGCCGAACATGCGGCCTTTGCTGGCGCCGCTTGTAGACCCAAGTCCGGCTGCGTGAAGAATACGGCTGATCAGAAGTGCGATGCCGAGAATGTGGATGAGCAGGACGGGTGCGGACAGAAAGCCCAGCCCCAGAAGACCGATCAGCGTGACCGGAACGTCTTCAACCGCGTTTCCATGAACCCGTTGCATGCGCTGCAGCCGTTCATTCTGGCCGTCTCCGAACATGACTTTCTCGCCGACGCGGACCCGGCCAACATTTACTTTTAAAAACATGAAGAACAGCACGAACAGGCCAGAATAAAGCACGGCCGCTTGCATGGATGTCATTTTATTAGTCCTCCCAGACCCCCTTATCCCGCCGACGATCCTGCGGGTATTTCCATTCTATCGCACAGGGACTCCTGGCTGCGCAACGCGGTTCATTCCGGAACAGGTCATAGTCTCACCCGTTGATCCTGCACATAACTTCAGGAGAACCACCATGAAACGGCTTCTTACCGCCCTTGCGGCGACGACCGCCCTCGCTACCCTTCCGGCTATCGCCGAAAATCACATGGAATCCGCCGATCAAACGGAAACTATGGATCATGAGATGACCGACCATAACGGGTCGGAAGCAGAAACGACGACCGAAGCAGAAACGACTGTCGAAGTCGAAACTGACGCCGACGTAGAAACCACTGAGACCGCTGAGGCGCCAGACGTTGAGGTCGAGACCGAGACGACAGCGCCAGAAATGGAAGTCGAGACGCCAGAGCCAACTGTCGAAACCGAGACAACGGTAGAGCCGGAGGTCACGGTGCCGACGGTAGAGCCAGACGTCAGTGTTGAGACGACCACAACCACACCTGAGCCCGAGGCCCCTGCGCCTGAGGCAGACGTCACGGTGAGCACTGACACGCCAATGCCGGACACCGACACGGATGTGACGGTTGAAACGGAAACGACCGTGCAGGAGCCGGAAACGACGTCCACTTCCGAAACGATGATCGTCCCAGCACCAGAAGCGGCCGTCAGCACCGAAACTGAGACAACTGTGACGGCTGAGCCTGAAGTGGCTGCGGATGCAGCGATCGAAGAGGCAGAGACCGTCGCCGACGCAGCGAAGGATGACGCCGACGAGTTTATCGAAAAAAGCTCCACGTCCGTGCCGGGCACTGATGTGACCGCCAAGAAAGCCGTTCAGGTTTTCCTCGCCATCGATACCGAGAATGATGGTAAAATCACCGAGCCAGAGTGGGTCGAATGGCAGAGCAATGAGAACGCCAATAACGCCCTGTTCGCCGATTTTGACCTTGATGGCGATGGCGACATCGAGCTGAGCGAATATCTGATGAGCTATTCAGGTTCGTAAGCTGAATTGAAATTGATATGGAAAGCCCGCCCTTATCCGGCGGGCTTTTCTTTTGGACTTGTCAGACCGCCATTGAGGCGGGCATCTCCCTTCCATGCTTATTGCTTTCAACAAACCGTTCGGGGTCCTGTCACAGTTCACTGATAAGGGACTGGCAGGGTCAAAACGCCCGACCCTGTCCAACTACATAGACCAGGCTGGCGTTTATCCGGCCGGGCGGCTGGACCGCGACAGTGAAGGTTTGCTGCTGCTCACTGATGACGGCAAGCTTCAGGCCCGGATCGCTGACCCCAAACACAAGATGGAAAAAACCTATTGGGCGCAGGTTGAAGGTGTTCCGGACGATGAGGCGCTGGAAAGCTTCCGCAAGGGCCTGATGTTGAATGATGGGCCGACCCGCCCGGCCGGCATTCAGCGCATGGACCCACCCGAAGCGCTGTGGGAGCGCGACCCGCCGATCCGCTATCGCAAATCCGTCCCCGATTGCTGGCTTGAGGTGCGCCTGCGCGAAGGCAAGAACCGGCAGGTCCGCCGTATGACGGCCGCCATCGGCCACCCGACACTGCGTCTCATCCGCTACAGCATTGGGGAGTGGTCGTTAGAGGGGCTAGCGCCGGGTGAATGGCGGGAAGCTAGTCTTTAAAAACGACGGCGCAGGGATGCCGGTTATCTTTTTTCCGGATAAAATCTGCAGACGTAACCCGTCAGGGTGATGCCGGCCCCGTCAGCTCTGATCTATTGTGATTACTTCAGTTCATGCTGGCAAAGGCTGCTAGGGGTTTTCTGCCCGCCCCGATACCACCGCCGCATCGTCAATTGCATCGAGTATGAAATTGGCGACGCGTAGTGGCTTTTGATACAGCATGATCGCGCCGGCGCCTGGTTCGGTTTCGAACCGGGCGCCGCGCAAATCTGAAACGAACTCCCGTACCGCATCCGGGGCCAGGATCGAGCATTCCTCGGGTTGTAGCCAGTATTGCGGCGAGATCACGTTCTCCGTGTCCGGCAGCCAGTCCGAATGCTTCGATTTCTCATCCAGATAAAACGGCAGACCATCCTGCTCACAGGCGTGAAACGTGCCCCTGGCATGCAGGTCCATGACGCCCGGCATGTGCAGGGCGCTCATGTCCACCTGAGACCTGGTGTACCGGTCGAAGAGAAAGGCTCGGACGCCCTTCTTCCTGAAACTTCGCAGGCCGAGGGAATTGATCATCTTGAGCAGTGCCGGTGCGTGACGCGTTGCCATCGCCGCATAACGCACGCGGCGATCCATTCTGGCATAGTGCTCCTCGCGCAGCGGGATCCCACCATTGATGAAGATCAGAGACTTCGCGCGCGCCCCAATCGCATTTGCGATCCGGAAGGCGTGACTGGTGCCAAGTTGGTGCCCGACAATGTGAACATCGCTGACCCCTTCGGCGTCGAGCACGCAAAGTGCATCCTCTATCGTGTCGGCGCCGAAGGTTTCGGCTGAGCGGGGCGGATCGGTATATCCGTATCCCGGCCGCGATGGCGCGAGCAGTCGGACGCTATTCTCAGAAAGCTGACGCAGAAATGCAGGGGCAAAATAAGGCCCCTGGATCAGCGCATGTGAGAAGAGAAGCGTGGTCCTGGCACTGTCCGGGCCATGCTTGTAATAAGCAATCTTGCGGCCATCACGGACGATATATGCCACAGACTCCACGGGCGTCGTCCAGCTGTCCAGGTCTGCCTGCTCACGGTCCGGCAGCTTACGCAGAAGGTAGGCAACGCTCGCTGCCAGATGCACAACATCCGTCATCCGCGCGCAGCCGGTTTTGCGAAGAATGGTTTTGGCCTGAGCCTTGACCGTCTCGGGAGAACGGCCCCGGTCGTCGGCAATTTCGCGCGGCGACCGGTTATAGAGATTTCCGTGCAGGACTTCTGTCTCCGACGCAGTCAGTCCAAGGGCTTTGCCGAGGCGGCTGATCAGGGCCTCTGACCAGTGAATGAAGGACAGAGAGATACGCGTTTCGGTGTCTTCGTCCTGCCCGCGCTGGACAAGGGCAAGGCAGGGCCGTGGCTCATCGCCTTCAACCGTTGCCAGCACGATGAGGTCTTCGCTGGCTGGGCGCGTCAGGCAATCGCTTATCCGGGACAGGGCTTCATGGTCGAAGGGGAGCTGGCTTAGCGGACATGGCAGGTCGCAGCCAAGTAAGGCGACCGCCGCCTCGTTGCCGTGAACGGTGAGGGTGCCCGGGGCAATGCGAAGAACGCTGTGGTAGCGCGCCTCCGTCTCTGCCTCCTGGGCTTCAGCTTTCATGGCGACATCGAAAATGCGCTCAAGGCGGCTGGTATGATCTTCCAGCCCTTTGGGCGTGAAAACTTCGATGCCTGCGGGGACCTTTCCGGTTTCAGGATCAGCGCAAAAAAAATCGTGCGCAGCATCGAGAAAACTTTCGAATCCCTCGCTTTCCAGCGGTATTTCATATGCGCGCCCGAGAAGTTCGAAATAGCGCGCCTCTGCTGTAGGCTCGGTCATGAAAATGCTAAAACCTGCTGTCCCTACTGCAGGATGCAGCACTGACGGGGCCGATGGCAAGATCGGTTCCTCATCTGGTTCGCATTTGGCGGAGAAGACGTGCGCCCTAGCTCAATGTTGGAGCAGACACAAACAAAAGGAGACCGCCATGCGTTATCTCACACTTCTTGCCGCTTCGACGGTTGTTTCGTTGACCGCCCAGGCTGGCGAGGTCATCGATTATTCAGTGAATGGCGAGGCCTATGAAGGCTATCTCGCTGAAGCCACCCGGGAGTCCAAAGGGCTTGTCGTCATCATTCACGATTGGGGCGGACTCGATGACTATGAAAAGACCCGCGCCGAAATGATCGCCGATGCGGGCTATGACGCCTTCGCGATTGACCTCTATGGCGCAGGCAACCGCCCCGACACAACCGAGGCCCGCAAGGAGCAGGTCGGCAAGCTCTACAACAACCGTGAGCTGATGCGTGCGCGCATCCTTGGCGGCATTGAGCAGGCCCGCGAAGCTTCAGGCGAGAGTGATGTGATTGTGATGGGCTATTGCTTCGGCGGCGGTGCCACACTGGAGCTCGCCCGCTCAGGTGAAGGCGAAGACATTGCAGGCTTTGCGACCTTCCATGGCAGCCTGGATGCTCCAGAAGGCGCAGACTATTCGGCGACATCGGCACCTGTCCTTATCATGCATGGTGGCGCAGATACCGGCATTCCAAACGCGCTCGCAGCCAACACCGCCGACATGCTTGAAAAGGCCGGCGCCACTTATGAAGTGCAGATCTATTCCGGTGCCCCGCATGCCTGGACGGTGTTTGGCTCTGATCGCTACCAGGCGCTTGCCGATGAGCAATCCTGGGATGCCTTCATGGACTTCACCGATCGGTATCTTGGCGATACCGAGAGCTGATCAGTCAGTTCAGCCAATTTGATTGCGTCCTCTGAAGGCTGGAGTAGTCTCGGGCGGTGGAGGACGCAACATGTTGAAAATGATGATGGTCGCGCTTGCTTTGAGCGCGGTCCAGCTGGCTGCGAGCGCGGAGACGCCCGCGCCTGCGCAAGACTGCCCGGAAGATGCCTTCCAGCAACTCTATGCTTTGCGGGCGGGCATGATGAGTGGCGAGGCACTTAAGCCAAGCGTCATCTTCGCATCAGCCAATGCAGGCGTGACCCTGTGCCCTGATAATTCTGCCATTCAGGGACTGTCGAGCACCATCTTCGCGATCCTTGCCGACGCGCTTAGCGGCGCTGATGCCGAGACCCGCGAGACGGTTCTGAACGCCGCCTACAATGCCGCGCTCGCCAATAGCCGGACATTCTCGATGGTGGCACCTTCACCGAAGGTGCGGTTTTCAGATGGCAGCGAGCAGAGCGTTTATCCCTATAATGAGGTCAACACCTACCTTGAGAATGTGGTCTTCACGCAGTTTCTCGACCTCCACCTTGCCGGCAGGCCGCAGGACATCCTGTCAGACAATGCGCTGGACGAATGCCCCTATGGAGAAGAGCAATCTCGCGCCCGGGTGGAAGCAGATTCATGGCGCAAGGCGATCGACGCGCGCGGCTCCCGCTCGCAGGCGGAAGGCGCAGCTGGTTTTGCAGGTATCGAGGCACGACTATTGGCGCTCGCCGAGGCGTGCCCGTCCGAGAAGCCGGCAGTTACTTTCGCACTGGCTGAAATCAACAAAGACGTTGCTGAGGCAATCATCGAGCAAATTCCCTACGGCAGGTTGAGCGGTGATGAGAGATCGGAAGCGCTCGCACGCGCGCTCGCCCACATCGAAAGTGCACGGCGCCACTATACTGCATTCGGCCACATGAAGGTCACTGACAGTCGCGACGAGCTCAACGCCAGCTACGTCCTGGGTCGACAGAGAAACCTTCTGTCAATGAAGCAACGGATCGAGGACTTCGAAAACTAGGAGGTGCTTGGCGTTTCGATGCCAAATGGCCGGGGCAGAGACACCGCCCCGGCAGATTGGGTCTAGTTCGCGCCGCTAGCGATCTTGCTGGTCGGTACGCTCACCATCAGCTTGACGATTTCTTCGGTTACTTTCGGCTCAAGCCCTTCGGTGTGACCTTTGCCGCGGCGAACCACATCGGCGACGACACGCCCGTCAGCGCAACCGGGGTAGACGTAAAGATCAGCTTCGCCCGCGCGGGGCAGCAAGCCCCAGACCGGGTTCGGGTTTTCCTGGCTGCTGGCATCGTAGACATAGCCCGGCTCGGTATCGGTGATGACCGAGGCTTCGCGGGCGTCACAGCTATACTTTTCAGCCCAGACTGACGTTTCAGGCAGGGACACGATCTCAAGCTCGCCAGTTTCGTAGATATGGCTGAAGTCGCAGTCAGGAATGACTTCCGGCGGGAACGCAGGGCGGTTGCGCATCACTGCTTCCATATCCGGGCGATAGAAGTCTGGCGAAAGCTCGGCCCGGCCAACGCGGCCACCCGACAGGCTCAACATACCGTCGACCTTGTCTTCAAAGAACGGTGTGCAAACGAGGCGCCGTGAGGTGATGCCGCCCTGCGAATGTCCGGCGAGCCAGAATGAGGCGATGTTTTCCGCGCCAATCTCATCGATCAGCGAGGACACGATGGTCTGTAGGTGCTCATCATCGGTCTGCGCCCACATCTGGGGCGGCGCGTTCGGCGTGACGACTACGAGGTTGTAGTCATCTGCATAGTCGAGGATAGGGAAGTAGTGGCGTTGCCAGTTCCCATAGGATCCGGCGCCGTGCAGGTTGAGCACCAGATTGACCGGTTCGCCCTTTTTCAGGTCGCAGGAATAATCGAGATAATAATTGCGGTCCGTTTCGGGGTTCACCGCCGGGCCTTGCTCGATAACGAGGGCGCCGCAGTCCTCGCCGCGCGTGCAGCGATCAACAGGCGGCGGCGTACAGGCGGCTGCGCTCAGCACTAGCTGTTCTGTTGCTTCCACTGTGTCTACCGGCGTCTGCTCGGCTACTTCAACAGGTGTCGTTTCGGCGTTATCGGTGGCCTTATCCGCGGTTCCGCAACCGGCCAGTGCAAGAATGGCCCAGCTGGCCCCGACCAAAAGCGCGCCTCGATTGAATGATGTCATAGTATCCTCCCTGATCACCCCAAATTATGGTGGCTCAAGATGGATATAGCGCACTCACCCCAAGTCAAAGAGAATCTTGTCGAGCCAGTTGCGGATGACCCGCCGGGGCTGACCTAGCCGTCAAAATTTGGTTGGCCGTTCGAGGCTGTCAGGCCGCCATCTACGGGCAGAATGACACCCGTCACAAAGCCCGCATTCGGCCCTGCCAGAAACGCGATGACACTGGCCACTTCTTCCGGCTCGCCCGCGCGCTTCATCGGAATACGGTTGCGCACCATCGCCATCTTTTCGTCGTCGGAATGGATGCCTTCAGCCATGCTCGTCTTTGTGACCGATGGCGCGACGGCATTCACGCGCACACCGTGCTTGCCAAGATCCAGCGCCATGGCGCGTGTCATGTTGGAGACGGCACCTTTCGAGGCGTTGTAGCCAAACATCTTCCAGTCACCGCCAAGCCCCGACACGGACGAGACATTTACGATGGAGCCCTTGGCCTCCTTCAGATGCGGGGTCGCGGCCGTCACTGTGTTGAAGATGCCCGTCACGTTCACTGACATGATGAGCTCGAAAGCTTTCAGCGACAGCTCCCCCGGTTCGCCCATCCGGGCGACGCCGGCATTGTTCACGAGGCAATCAATCGCGCCAAAGCGCGAGAGGGTCTCGGAGATGAGATGCGCCACATCATTGGCATTGGCCACATCGCCATCAACGACCAGCGTGCGATCGTCTGGCAAATCCTTGGCGACATTATCGAGCTTCTCGCGCGTGCGGCCATTCAGAACGACGTTCCAGCCATCGGAAGAGAAACGCTTTGCGGTCGCTTCGCCAATACCGGATCCGGCGCCTGTCACGATGACGGTTTTTGGATTGCTCATGAGATGCTCCTTCAAAGGGCTAAAAAGTCTGCTCCTTAACGAATGATCGGTCACAACCTGCGTTCCGACGCGCCCGCAGTTTGTTCGGCGTGACCCTTCGGGGGGATGTTCGAGTGCACGAGGAGGACATAGATTTGCATCATCAACAGCTTACGAAGGACCGACCCATGTCTATCCGCTTCGCTTTGACCATCATCGCCGCGGCAATGCTTGCGCCGCTGGCCGCCTCCGCCATGACCTATGAAGAGGCCAAGGCCATCGGCGTTTCGCCCGTTACCGGCTCTGAGATGCTGACCTGCGCCAATTACTGGGATGCCTGGGCCGATAGTCTCAATCCCGATTTCTATGGCGAAGGGTCGGGCATATGGACGGCAAGTTTCATTGAGAAGCTCCATCCGGAGGTCCAGTTGCCCGCCGCGCGGGAAACCTCAGACTACTGGTTCGCAGCCGCTAGGGCCGAGTATGAGAAATATGATGACGTCGCTGGCTATGAGGCGGACGTCGCGGATCTGCATGAATATTATGTAGCAGGACTCGACCATCACAAGTTCATGCAGCTTCTGGGTGAATGCGCGCGGCCGGAATAGGCCGGCCATTGCAGGGGAAAGACATGATGATTCAAAAGAAACGACCGCTGACATTTCTCGCAGGAGTTGCGGTGCTCATTTTCATCGCCTCGCAGCCTGCGATGGCAGAGGCTGAGCCCGCCTCCTGTCCCGATGACATGGAGCAGCAGCTCTATGACATGCAGGGCCGTATTGAACGCGGGGAGCAGAGGGAGGTTGATCCGGTGATCGACCTGGCCCGGCTCAGCGTCGAGTCCTGCCCCGGCCGTGCGGATGCGCAGGCCATGGCGTCATACTTGCTCCGCATAGCCGTGCAGTCCGTCCCTGAAACCGACCGGATCGCTGATCTGCTGACCCTGCTCCACATGGCGATCAGCCAGAATGATATCGCGGCGAATAAGGGCACGGAGACCTTGAAAGTCAGAACACCGAGCGGCGAAATGGTGAACTATTTCGGCTACGGCTATGCCACCGCAGCGCTGACCGATACGCTGATCCCGGCCCTGATCGCGCTCGGACAGCGCGACGTTGTCCATCCGCTGATTTCAGGTGCACCGCTCGAGGCGTGTCCCTATGCCACAAGTCGCTATGGCGGCGGGTCAAGCCGGCTCATGGATGAGCTCAAACTATGGAGCCGCGCCACGGACGGGCAGGAAGGCAAGCCGGTTCATACATGGGCACAGAACCGGCTGGAAGCGCTCCGTGCCGCCTGTCCGGACTTCGCGGTCGAAACGAATTACGCTCTGGCGCGGCTCTACGGGACCGTCGCCGTGCGCATGACCGACTGGAGGATGGACTTGCAGGAAACCTATTATGGCCCATCGGAACATGTCTATTCGCTTCCCGCCATGACGAAAAAAGAACTGGACAAAAAGGAGTATGAGGCGGCGAAAGCCCAATATGACGAGCGCGCCCGGCCGTACGCGGCAAAAACGAAACTGCACCTCGACGCCTATCGCGCCGCGCTGCGCGCAATCGAGGACTATGACGAGCGGTCAGACCGCGTGGATCGCCTCAGCTATACGCCCTTCGAAGGAGCCAGCGTCATGATCGACTCCTGGGAAAAAGCGATCGAAAGCGTTGAGCAGCCCTAGCGGCTGACAACGTTCCCGGTCTGACAGGGTCGCCTGCGGTGCCTCTTTTCATTCGTCGCCAGACGCCCTACACCGCCCGCCATGTCACTTGTCGGTCTTATTGGCGGGGTCAGCCCCGAAGCCACGAAAATCTATTATGAGCTGCTGAACGGTCATGCGCGTGACCGCCTGGGCGGCCAGCACTCGGCGCGGTGTCTTTTCTACATGCTCGATTATGGCGTGATGATCGGGCATTACCACGATGAAAACTGGGAGGCCTTCAAGGCCGAGGTCATCAAAGGCGCGCTGTCGCTGAAGGCGGCGGGCGCAGAGGCTATCGCGATCACCTCCGGCACGACCCATGTCGCCGCAGAAGCCGTCGCGCAGGAAACAGGCCTTCCCGTCATCCATATGCTCGACAGCCTGTCGGATGCGATGATTGCAAAGGGCGTCGCCAGCCCGCTCCTGCTCGGTACGCCCTGGGTGATGAGCGGGGACTTCTTCGCCCCGGCGCTCGCCCAGCGTTTTCCCGGCACGCCCGTCATTGCATCGGCAGAAGACTGCGATCTCGTCGGCCGCGTCATCTTCGAGGAACTGGTCGAGGGCGTGGTGAAAGACAGCTCGCGCGACGAACTGACGGCGATGATTACCCGCTATGCCGATGAAGGTGCTGACGGCGTCATCCTCGGCTGCACGGAGCTTTGCATGATCCTCTCCGACGGCGACGGACCGCTGCCTGTCTTCTCGACCACGCATATCCATGCCGATGCGGTGAATGACTGGATGACGGGGAAGGCCCGCGCCTAGAGCGTCTCTTTCAGGAATTCGACCGTCTTCGGCCAGTTCTCCTGCTGCGCGGCCCGGTTTGCGCGGCGTGTGCCACCCCAGTCGAGCGGGTCGTCGGCGGTCTCCGGGTCCAGCGCCGCAGATGGCAGGCCGCCCGCGCCATGTCCGGCGTCCGGATAGGCAAGCAGCGTCACCTCAGACCCGCTCATTGCCTCGGCCCGCGCTTCAATAGCTTCCGCCATCGGGCAGCTGGGCCAGAGCGCATCCGACCCGCCGCAGATGAGCAGCATCGGTGCGTCGATCTCTTCCACGGCGATCACCGCCTCTTCATGCTCGCCGACAGCCTTCAGCCCATTGGCATAGAGCGAATAGAGGCCTGTCTGATAGTCGAAGTCGCCATAGGGCAGCGCGGGATAGGGCTCACCGTTCAGTGACCAGGACGCTTCCGGCACGCGCCCGTCAAAGTCCCAGTTGATGCCGGCCCACGAGACGCTTGTTGGGACGATTGCCACAACCGCTTCGATCTCCGGCCGGCGGCTCGCGACGATCAGCGCCGCTTCCGCGCCCTTCGATGTGCCGAAGATGCCGACGCGTCCTGCGTCCACGTCTCCGCGTGCCAGCAGCCAGTCAAGCGCCCGGTCGAACCGTTCCAGCGGCACCATTTCAAGGTTCTGCTCCTGACCCTCGAAGCGGTAGAAAGAGATCTGCAGCACGCTGAAGCCTTCCGCGCGCAGCGCCTCGGCATCACGCGCGACGCCTTCGCTCAGCCCGCCTTCGGATCCGCCAAACATCAGGATGGCCGGGCCGGGCGCGTCGGTGGTTGTGGCGGGATAGAAGTTTGCGATCAGCTCAGGCTCGCGCAGTTCGATGACATCGTCCGGTATGGCGGCTGGCGCAGCTTGAGCGGCGCTCATCGGCGCCCCGGGCGCTGACTGGCAGGCTGACAGGATGAGGGGCAGAGAAAGACAGGCAGCTGCGCCAAGCTGGCGGAACGAAAACGGCATGGTGGGGCACTCCATCGGGCGGTATCTACGGCCCTCGCCTCGCACAGCCTGCCTCAGGCGTCCACTTGCACGCGCAAGCAATTGTGGATAGCGCCGTCCCGTCGATAGAGGAGCCTGGCCATGACTGCGCGCGAGACCATCACCATACCGAACCAGTTCAACGGACCGCCCGGAAGCGGCAATGGTGGCTATTCGGCAGGGTTGTTCGCCCAGCATCTCGATGGCCCGCACACGATCCGCATTAATGCGCCGATCCCGCTGGAAGCCTCGCTCACCATTGCGGCAGATGGCGACAACACCGTCCTGATGGCGGGCGAAACGCTCATTATGACGGCCCGGCCGGAAGCGCCCGGTATCGCGCCGCGTCCGGCCCCGCCCTTTGAGGCAGCCAAAAAGGCGAGCGAGCATCCCCGGCCCTTCGGCGCGGGTGAGAATTCCGTCTGCTTCGTTTGCGGGCGTGGCCGCGAGCCGGGTGAGGGCCTCCGCATCTTCTGCGGCCAGCTGGAAGACCCGGAAACCGCCGCGACGATCTGGACGCCGCATGAGACATTCGCCGATGATGACGGCCTGGTCCGCCCAGAAATCATGTGGAGCGCGCTCGATTGCCCCGGTGGCTTCTCCCTCCCGGATGTTGACCGCGCCCTCTTGGGGGAAATGAATGCCCAGATCCTTGAGCGTCCACCCGTGGGTGAGCCGCTGATCATCGCGTCCTGGCGCATGGGCGGAAAGGGGCGCAAGCATTTCGCAGGCACGGCGCTCTACACCGCAGACGGCAAGCTCCTCGCCCATGCCGACACGCTCTGGTTCGCCGTCGATACGGCTCAGTTTGAGCAGAACGCCTGACGTGCGATTCGGCTTAGCGCGCCGGCAAGGCGGCATGATCCTGGAGTTGGACGATTGGAATGCGCCCGCGTTTTGCGCGGATCCGAGATGTCCCGCAGCAGCGTCTGCCCCCACCCGTTGATTAGCCGTCACAAACATGCGCTAAAAGTGGTCATGAACACGATTTCGACGCTCTGGCTTTCTGGCGCAGCACTGGCTCTGGCGGCCTGCACCACCCCTCCGCTGACTGACACTGGCTCGACACCTGTCGAGGTGAGCCCGGTCGAACAGGCTGCGACACAAGCCGACAGTGAGCTTACGATTCTAGTCTCAATCGACGGCTTCCGCCCGGACTATCTTGATCGCGGCGCCACTCCAGTGATGAGCGCGCTGGCAGAAACCGGCGCCGTCGGGCCGATGCAGCCTTCTTTCCCGTCCAAGACTTTCCCAAACCACTACACGCTGATCACCGGGCTTACGCCGGACCACAACGGCATCGTCAACAATACGATGGAAGACCCGGCCATTCCAGGCGATCTGTTCAAGCTGTCTGACCCAGTGGTGACGTCGAACCCGGCATGGTGGGATGAGGGTCGTCCGCTCTGGGTGAGCGCCGCTGAACAGGGCATCAATAGCGCCACCATGTTCTGGCCGGGGTCCGACTTTGAAATCCACGGCCAGCGCCCCAGCGAGTATGAGAAGTTCGACCAGAAACTGGCAGACTTCGCCCGCGTAGACATCCTGCTCTCATGGCTGGATGCGCCAGAGGCAGACCGACCGAAACTGGCAACGCTCTATTTCGACATCGTCGATACTGCCGGTCACCTCTATGGACCGGACAGCCCGAAGACGACCTCGTCCGCTGCGCAGGTCGATGCTGCCATTGCGCGCCTGGTCGCTGGCCTTGAAGCGCGAGGTCTGCGCGACAGCACGAATATCGTGATTGTTTCCGATCATGGCATGGCGCCCATCGCCGACGATCAGATCATGGCGCTTGATGCAATGGTCGATCCGGCGAAAATGCATGTGGTCTGGGCCGGTGAATTTGTCGGCCTGTCCCCCCTTCCGGGATATGAGGCTGAGGTCGAAGCTGCCCTCCTGGGCGAAAAGGAGCACGGGACCTGCTGGCGCAAAGGTGAGCTTCCAGAGCGCTTTGCCTATGGTCAGAACCCGCGCGTCCCAGCCATCGTCTGCCTCGCCGATATCGGTTGGCGCTATGAGACCGCAGAGATGAAAGCCTGGCGCGGCAGCGGTGGTGGACATGGCTTTGACCCTGCCGACCCGCTGATGTCGGCCATCTTCATCGCCAATGGACCGGCAATCGTGCCTGGTGTCGAACTTGAAAAATTCGACAATGTTTCGGTCTACCCTTTCCTGGCCAAACTGACCGGGATTACGCCGGCTCAGAATGACGGAAACATCGATGATCTGGCGCCTGCTCTGAAATAAGAGAGACGTCTTTGAACGGGGCGTTTGGCCGCCAGGCTGGTTGAATGTCTGCCGGCCTGCTCTGGTGGTCAGCCGCCGGATTGGCGGGAGGCATGTGGAAAGAGCTGTTTGTGGCGGGCGCAGATTTTCGGCCAGAGCCTTTCAAGCTCCGGCTCTTCGAGGCCAAATATCTCGCTCAAGACCTCTGACAGCTCTACTGGAGAGTCGAGGATACGCTGCTCGCTCCGTCCCGGCATCTGCGTTTCCAGCATCCGTCCGCGCAGGATGAAATAGTGCGACCCGCGCCGAATCTTCGCCGATAGCGTCTTGTAGAAAATACTGTTCGGATCGGTGCACTGCCACGCATGGCTCGCCGCCATCTGGGCCTCATTCGCCGGCTCGGCGCGGAAATCATAGCTCATCACAGCGCCCGGCCCGCCCTCATGCAGGCGCCAATAGCCGTCCTCCGTCCTGGCGAGTGCCATGCGCAGCGGCGAGTGGCTGGTAACGCCTTCTTCCAGCGCGATCGCGGTAAGCTGCGAGCTGCCAAACCCGACATCGACGAGGTAGTCACGGTCGAGCCGGACGATCAGCGCGAGATGATTGCCAAGCGCTTCATCGCCAAGCGAGGCTCGGCGCACGCCTGCACCAATCCGCATGACGTCGAACCCGATCTCAGACAGCGCCCAGCCGAACACGGCGTTCATCTCAAAGCACCAGCCACCCTGAGCCCGCGTGACGATCTCATCATAGGCGTCCTCAAGCGAGAATGTTACTGGCCGCCCGGCATGCACATCGAGATTTTCGAACGGCACCGCATTGATGTGCGCCTCATGCAGCGCATTCAGCGTCTCAACATCCGCGTCCAGCGGGCCGTCATACGCGATGCGTTTCAGATAGGCATCGAGGTCCAGGGTCATGCCGCAACAGATGGCCGAGCGTCACCGCGCATGCAAGCGGCCCGCGCGCGCCCTCTTTCCGAAACAGGCATATTGCTCTAGGCTCTGCTCATCCGAGGGGCGCGTCTTGCTAGCGCTGAGATGGACCAGATGCAGGTCCAGCACCCTTAGAACCTGATCCGGCGGGCCAATGCATCGTGCATTAAGGTCCCCAACCGGCGTAGGAACGGAGCAAGACTTGGGCGCCAGCGTCACCCTTCCGAAGCCTCCAGCTGCCGTGCAAGCGGTCTATGACGCCTATCCAACGCCTGCGCGCGATCAGCTCCTGAAACTCCGCACGCTCGTCTATGACACTGCCGCCGGCCTGTCTGAAACCGGCCCGATCACCGAAACGCTGAAATGGGGTGAGCCGTCCTATCTGAACAAGGCTGGCACGACGATCCGCCTTGCCTGGTCCGCCAAGCGGCCTGACGTCATCGGCCTCTTCGTCAATTGCCAGACCACGCTGCTCGATGAGTGGCGCGAGCATTATTCGGGCACCCTCGACCTCATCGGCAACCGCGAAGTCCGCATGGCCGTCGATGCTCCCCTCCCACTAGAGCCGCTGCGCCACTGCATCGCCATGGCGCTGACTTATAAATGGCGGAAGGGCGGGGCATGATTGAACACGTTTATCCGACGGATGCTGACGGCGAAGCCCTAAGGCTGGTCCAGGAGCATGGCTCCGATATGTCAGCGCCGATGGTGATCGACTTTGCCATCGATGTGCCCAACGAGGCCGTCGCCGATTTCTGCGTCAAACGTCTGAAATCGCGCGAACTCGAATCCGAGAAATTCTTCGACGAAGAATCGGCGCGTTGGTCGGTTTATGTGCCGGTGATGATGACGCCGGTCTACGAAGAGATCGTCGATTTCCAGAATGCCCTCGATGAGGACCTCAAGCAGTTTGGCGCGAAGTCGGACGGCTGGGGCACATTCGGCAACAATACAGACAATCAATGCGACAGCCTGAAGAAAGGCACTTCCCAATGAACAAGCCCACCCCACAGTCCGAATTCACCACGCCGAACGTCACCACCGGCCCGCTGCCTGCCAGCCGCAAGGTCTATACGCACCCCAAGGCCGATCCGAGCCTCAGCGTGCCGCGCCGCCTGATTGATCTGCATCCATCCGCCAATGAAGAACCCGTGCCGGTCTATGACACGTCCGGCCCGTACTCCGATCCGTCGGTCACCATCGATGTCGAGAAGGGCCTTGCCCGTGAGCGCCGCGAGTGGATCATCGAGCGCGGCGGCGTCGAGGAATATGACGGCCGTGACGTGAAGCCTGAGGATAATGGAGGCGTCTCCGGCAAGCATCTTGCCCGCGAATTCCCGACCAAGCACAAGCCGCTACGCGGCCTCGATGGCCACAATATCACCCAGTATGAATTCGCCCGCGCCGGCATCATCACGAAAGAGATGATCTACGTTGCTGAGCGCGAAAACCTTGGCCGTCAGACCGAGCTTGAGAACGCGGCAGCGCAGACAGAGCAGGGCGAGAGCTTCGGCGCCGAAATCCCGACTTTCGTCACGCCGGAATTTGTCCGCGACGAGATCGCCAAAGGCCGCGCTATTATCCCGGCCAACATCAACCATGCCGAGCTTGAGCCGCAGATCATTGGCCGCAACTTCCTGGTCAAGATCAACGCCAATATCGGCAACTCTGCCGTCACATCTTCCGTCGAAGAAGAAGTCGACAAGATGGTCTGGGCGACGCGCTGGGGCGCCGACAATGTCATGGATCTGTCGACCGGCCGCAACATCCACAACACGCGCGAATGGATCATCCGCAACAGCCCCGTGCCGATTGGTACCGTGCCGATCTATCAGGCGCTGGAAAAGGTGAACGGCGTCGCTGAGGACCTCACCTGGGAGGTTTACCGCGACACCCTCATCGAGCAGGCCGAGCAGGGGGTGGACTATTTCACCATCCATGCGGGCGTACGCCTCGCCTATATCCACCTCACCGCCAAGCGCGTCACCGGCATCGTCTCGCGCGGCGGCTCGATCATGGCGAAATGGATGCTCGCCCACCACACAGAGAGCTTCCTCTACACCCATTTCGAGGAAATTTGCGACATCATGCGTGCCTATGATGTCTCCTTCTCGCTCGGCGATGGCCTGCGCCCCGGTTCCATCGCGGACGCCAATGACGCGGCCCAGTTCGCAGAGCTCGAAACGCTCGGTGAGCTCACCAAGATTGCCCATGCCAAGGGCTGCCAGGTGATGATCGAAGGGCCGGGCCACGTCCCGATGCACAAGATCAAGATCAATATGGACAAGCAGCTGCGCGAATGCGGCGAGGCGCCTTTCTACACGCTGGGGCCCCTCACCACCGACATCGCGCCCGGCTATGACCACATCACCAGCGGCATCGGCGCGGCGATGATCGGCTGGTACGGCACGGCCATGCTCTGCTACGTCACGCCGAAAGAGCATCTCGGCCTGCCGGACCGCAATGACGTGAAAGTCGGCGTCATCACCTACAAGCTCGCCGCCCACGCCGCAGACCTCGCCAAGGGCCACCCGGCTGCGCAGATCCGCGACGATGCGCTATCCCGCGCCCGGTTCGAGTTCCGCTGGGAAGACCAGTTCAATCTGTCATTGGACCCGGAAACCGCCCGCGACTATCACGACCAGACCCTGCCGAAAGAAGCCCACAAGGTCGCCCATTTCTGCTCCATGTGCGGCCCGAAATTCTGCTCCATGAAGATCACGGCAGAGGTGCGCGACTATGCAGCCGGCATGACCGACAATGAAAAGGCCGACCTGGAGAAACAGGCGAAAGAGGCCGAAGAGGGCATGAAGGCCAAGAGCGCGGAGTATGAAGCGATGGGCCGGAAGCTTTATGTCGAAACCGACTAGACTTCTCGTTCTCGGCCTCGTCGCCGCCCTCCTGACCGCTGCTGCGGTCTGGGGCGCGACGCGGCTGTTCTATGACCCCGTCGATGACTGCCTCGATGCTGGCGGCAGCTGGCACTATGACGTCGAAGAATGCTCGTTCACGGAGAGCTATCGCTCGGCGTCCGCTTCGCTGGACGAATTCGTGGTGCGCGGCAGGCTCGCACCGGAAGACTTGCAGCGGATCGCCGAGTTTCGCGAGGCGGTCAAAGCTCACGAGGCGAGAGAGGCCGAAGAGGGCATGAAGGCCAAGAGCGCGGAGTATGAAGCGATGGGGCGGAAGCTTTATGTGGAAACCGACTAGGCTTCTCGCCCTCTGCCTGGCCGCCGCCCTCCTGATCGCTGCCGCGGTCTGGGGCGCGGCGCGGCTGCTCCATGACCCTGTCGATGACTGTCTCGATGCAGGCGGCAGCTGGAACTATGACGTGGAGGACTGCTCGTTCACGGAGAACTATGAGACGCCACGCTAGGCATGAAAGCCAAGAACGCGGAATTCATGGCGCAGGGTGCGGAGATTTATGTGGAGCGGGAGTGAGCTCCAAGAACGATTTTGATTTGACCTCAACCTAGAATAACTTTCTAAATTTCTCGAAATATTCGGGAGGTGAGGTTGGCTGCTCCAAAAGTTCAGAACTTAATCAAGGGTCGGGTGCAGCAATCGGGAGACGAAGCTGTCGACCTAATGAAAAGGCGTCAAACCCCTGAACTGGTTATCGGGTTCATAGGTGCGGTGGGCGCTGGAGTATCCACATCCAAAGACATAATCGCTGGTCTAATGCATGATCATTACGGCTACACACCGACACACTACAAAATAAGCGACATAATAAAAGAATCAAAAAAGCACACTTCATTTCAGGGCGATGTGGCAGATGCTGGTGACCAGCGTATCAAAGATCTTCAAAAAATTGGCAGCGAGTTGCGAGAAAAATTTGGGGCTGGGTACCTGGCCGCAAAGGTGATTGAGCTTATCGCCGTCGGACGAGGTAACGACGGTTACGAAGATGAAGAATTTTCGAATCCAAAATCGCGGCGCGTGGTTCATGTAATCGATTCAATTAAGAACGAATCTGAGGCTGAGCTCCTCCGGGCTGTGTATGGCAGCGCTTTTTGGTTGGTGGGCGTGTTTGCAAATGAGAATGTGCGTGAAATTCGTCTTAAAAAGATGGGTGTAAGTGAGCTCGAAATTAAGAAAGTTATTTCGATCGATGAACATGAGGGGCCCGACCATGGGCAGGACGTACGTGATACGTTCATACTGAGCGACTATTTTTTAAATAACAACAGTGATGAAAAATCAAAGCTAAAGGGGTCTCTCGAAAGACTCCTCGAGGTCATATTTTCGACTACCTTAATAACACCTGAAGCGGATGAAAGCGGAATGGCAGCTGCCCAACAGGCGGCGGCTTCGTCAGCATGTCTTAGTCGGCAAGTAGGCGCCGTAATTCGAGATCAATCTGACTCCACGATCGGCACAGGATGGAACGAGGTGCCAAAATTTGGCGGTGGCACCTATCCCGATTTCAACACCAATCTCGATAAACGCTGCTTCAAATCTGGATCGGAAAAGTGCCGAAACGATGAATACAAAGAGAACTTGTTCAACGATGTCATTTTGGCAGCGCAAGCAAATGGTTTGCCGACTGACAAGCTAGATAATTTCAAATCTGAGCTATCAAAGACGCGAATTAAATCTTTGAGTGAGTTTAGTCGTTCGGTTCACGCAGAAATGGCAGCTATTGTCGATGTCGCGCGGAACGGTTCAAGAAATTTGGCAGGCTCAACTTTGTTTGTGACTACATTTCCATGCCACAACTGCGCCCGTCATATCGTGTTTGCGGGCATCAAGAGAGTGGTGTATATCGAGCCCTATCCTAAAAGTTTAGCTATGGAACTTCATGCCGACGCGCTGGAGAATTTGGCCGTGTCCGAGGGTGGCGGCGATTCAAGCAAAGTAATTCTTGAACCGTTTCAGGGTGTTGGGCCGGTGCGATATTACGCCGTGTTTGTGCGACAAGAAGACGTTAAGAAAGATGGTGCATTCAAAACAGTGAATCGATCCGAAGCGATGCCAGCTGATGCGGTGAACCTAGACGCGTTTTCGACGTTGGAAAAACGCATAACTGAGTATATTAAGGACATCGAACTCGGGGAATGAAAAAATGACGAAAAAGAAAAATGCTGATTCTGGGCAAAGCAATTTTCTGTTTGTGATTGAGTCGAAAAGCGCTTCAATAAAGAAAGATAGCGGAAGTTCTCATATTGTGCGCGATTCACGTTTTTTCGAAATGCGTGACCGACTGATCAATTCTCTTCCCGAGAAAAAGCAGCGTGCGTGAGTAAGTTGCCGAGCGCGAGATTTGCTGAATTGCTGTGATGCGTTCAAATGTGGGCTTAAGCCAACGTGAGAATTGCCTTCCCCACGCCCAGCGCTTATTGCTCGCACCACGTCAGACACATCCATCGCCGCCTCCTGCATCGATGAGCTCGAAATGCGCGCCTTCCATTAGGATCAGACGATTGAGGACCTCATCGCGGCTATCAACGCGCAGTGGAAACTGATTGAGCGGCTGGAGCGGTATCCTCAAGTACATTCAGGCCAAATGGCAAGCCACTGCCGTGGCCTTCTCCGCTGAAATCAGTCCACTGGACTGATTTCCGGGCGCTACGAAGTGCCATTTGGCCATAGCCAGCCTCTTTCGATCCTCTTTTTCCTTTCAAGGGCGCTTCTCGCCCTCGGCCTCGCCGCCGCCCTCTGGACCGCTGCAGCGGTCTGGGGCGCGGCGCGCCTGCTCGACGACCCGGTCGGATGTTGAACGGCGATTTTGCGGATCAGACCGTGTTTAGAATTGACCGACTTTTTTTCGGCGCGCCGATAAAAAACGTCCGGGTTCTGCATGAAACCAGAAGCGGCGGTATGTGCAGCGCGGTTTTGTCACCGGGTCGCCAATACCTCATCCTCACGTTTATGGAAGAATCAGGGCTGCCGGAGACCTGCTCCTGTTCGTCTTGGCCTGCGGTCTATTCGAAAGCGCATCAAAGTGGTTTAATGACTGCCTTGGAGGACTTGGGGCAGAAATCAGAATGAGTATTTGTTTCAGGGCTATTGCAGCGTGCCTTGCGGCTCTCGTCGCGATCGCGTTGCCTGCCGAAGCCTGCCGCTGCGTGGTTTACAAGTCGGTTTCGCATGCGCGCGAGGCTATCGCACGCGCCGACCTTGTCTTTACTGGAACAGCGATATCGATCGAAGACGCGAACCGACAAAACGAGGATGGGGAGCTGCTCGGCGTGACGCGCTTCGAGGTGGTAGAGATGCACAAGGGTGAGGCGGCCACAACGCTCGATATCTATCACCGATACGATCAGGGCTGGGTCCGTTGCGGCCCGTATTTCCATGCGGGCGAGACATTTCTCGTCATGGCGCGGCAGCAAGGCGGCAGCTTCATGGCCGACCATTGCTCCGACATGCGCGTGTCTACGCTTTCGCCCCACATGATTGAGGCGCTGGAACTGCCTGGCCCGGCCCTATGCGATACGTCCGAATTCCAGATGGAGCCGGACTATCGCTATCATGAGGAAGACTTCACCGCTGAAGCCGCCGAAGCAAGATTAACAGATATGAGGACGATGATACCGGAATGGATCGAAAGCTCGTCTTCAGAAGGTCGCAAAATCGGATTCGACACTAGTGAACTCGGCATGGCCTATTTCAACCGACTGAATGTGATCCAAGGCTACATCCTCCGCCAGAAGGCCCTCGCTGAACAGGCAGGCGGGGAGAGCAGCGAGGACACGGAGGCGTTTTGCGAATTCCTGCGGACAACGCCGATCATCGACTAGGTGCGTTCAACCCGGAATTTTGGTCGATGAAGATCACCGCAAAGGTGCGGGATTACACGACCGGCATGACCGACAATGAAAAGGCCGACCTTGAGAAACAGGCTGCAGAGGCGCGTAAAGGCGTGGAAGAGAAGAGCCGAGAGTTTATGGACAAGGGCGGCGAGATTTACGTTTTCGGGGAATAGTCACACCGGGTGCATGTCTTCGAATACGTTCACGAATCTTCGCGGAGCGCCGTGAATTGCGCGGCGGTGAGCCGCCAGAAGACGGGCTAACTGGTCCTTGAACGCATTGAATTCGCTCTCTGTATACGACAGAGGCGGATTCGGGGTGAAGGAAAGCGCAGCGATGAACTCTTCCGTCAACACCCGTGCGTCGTGCATTGGGCGGCTGCATGCCTGACGCCAGAGACTGCTATTTGCGCGGCCCACAGCCAGCTGCAACAGCCTGACGAAAAAAACCCGGGACGGCGCCGCATCACCCATTGCGCAGAATTGACGCAGCGCTTCAATGGCGACATCCGGGGCGGACCTGTTGGTTCTTGGAACGGTCTTTGGCAAAGAAACGCCAAGATCTCCGAACATGGCCCCGAGCCAGTTTTGATCTTCCAGCTGGTAACGGAAGACCCCTTCCGGCTGCAGGTATTTCGACAGCATGCGCATGCCGGATGAGTGAGCCTGTTCGTAGACGGAGAGGTCCATATCATAATATGTCGATGAATGGCCGGCGCCATTGGTTATACTTTGCCGGTATATCGACTCCATGAATCTGTCCCGGGATCGTGACACCTGTATAAGGTGCAACGTCACGTCATTGTCGCTGAGCCACTTCCGGGCACCAACCAGGGTTTCAGGTGCGAACGCTTGCATGTTGATCGTGATGAATTCGCTTGAAATCAGACAATGTCTTGCGTTGGCCTCCCGCGCCTCGGCCACGATGTCGTCGACGCCGATATTCCCTGCAGACCATTGATTATTGATCAGCGTATTGGCGGCTTCAAAGTTCGGTCGGAAAGATGCCGGATAGTGAATGCCACGCCTCGCCAGCTCCTCCCTCATGCCACCCAGAACATGCTGGATCGTGGTAGAGCCGCATTTTGGCAGGCCAACATGAATTGACAAAAGCAATACGAAACGCCTTTCCGATTACACCCCGCCTGCCCCTATGTGTCGCCCGCACCACAAAGACAAGACCTCACCGAAAAACGCCCACAAGGTCGCCCATTTCTGCTCCATGTGCGGCCCGAAATTCTGCTCCATGAAGATCACCGCCGAAGTGCGCGACTATGCGGCCGGCATGACGGATAATGAGAAGGCTGACCTGGAGAAACAGGCCAAAGAGGCCGAGGAAGGGATGAAGGCGAAGAGCGCGGTTATCCGATGAAAAGGAGAGATGCACGAAAAGGCAAAAAGAAAAGGCGCTCATTCACGGGTTGTAGTAGATATGCATTCTATCACAGGACCAGAAAGCTCTGACTATTTCAAAAGAAAAACTATTCTTTTTGCGGCATGAGGATGAGTGCTGGATTTGCCGTGAACGCGGCCCGTTAACCGGTGAACACAAATTCAAAGCATCAGACCTAAAGGCATCGTTTGGCAGCGACCAGATGGCTAAGTTCGTTGGAGAGGACTGGAGCGCACAGCGTCCTCAATACATGAATAGCCCTAAGTCCAAAAATGCTAAATTCCAAAAATCTATCTGTCACAGATGCAACACGAACGTTTCTAAGCATTATGACGACGCGTATTCGCAGTTCTCCGAGGATTTAAGAGCAATAATGACGGATGGTGCGGATCCGAACGAAATCGTAAACATGTGGCCTTGGAACCAACCACTATCTCCGCTTGGAAAAGATTATCGTAAATATTTTGAAAAGCTGATCGGCTGTCACGCAGCTGAAGTGGGCGCCCCAATTCCAGAAGCACTTTCGCTATCAGTTGCCAATGTTCTGTGGCCCGTCCGTACGCGTGCCACAATTTTGTGTAACGAAAGTTGGAGATTGGGAATTGCGGAACTACGGAAGTCTGGCGATCCATTTTCTCATGTTGCTCATCATGGCTTGGCGGTTTTGTTCGACCGCGAAACCTTTGGGCCTAAGTCGTACAGGTCGGGAATTCGAATTGACTGGGCGGACGTGTATTTTGAATACGAATTTGACGACGAGGAAGTCGAAGAACTCTGTTCTGACCACATTGAGTTTCTTGATGAAGCCAGGTCAAATGCAAAAATAGGTTAGCGCTATCTGAGCGTTGCGCTGGACCGATCTGTTCTTGTTTGGGGAGAGTTTTGTGTTGAACATTCAGGCCACATGGCAGGTTCTGCCATTTGGCCAAAGCTAGCCTCTTTCGATCCTCTTTTTCCAGTCAAGGGTGTAATCCTCCGGACGCGAAGCGCCCTTGACTGGAAAAAGAGGATCGGACACGCACTGCGCTTGTTCTGGAGGCTGACTTGTTGAGGGCTTGAAGCGACCAACTGAAGAGCGGATCACAGCATCCCGAAATGTTTGAGCGTTTGCTCGATCGACGGTTTCTTATCGGGCGGGCATGGGTTGGTTCGACCATCCACCGACTGACGATTTGGCGCGATCCGTCGCGTCAAGCCATGATCGCCCATCACGTGGGCGATCCAACATGTTTTTGGAACGTACCCATCTTCGCGCCGCGTGTGATCCTGAATCTGCTTATAAGTGGCCACAAGGTCGCTCCCCTCGTTTTCGTTCTATTTTAGTTATTCCGGCACTCTCGCCAAATCAACTTGCCCGTTTCCTCATCTATTCCCCAAAGCTGCTCCCCCCCATGGTCAGGTCATGGATACCTGCCTGCGCAGGTATCTGCGGGCGTCGGGGGCCGCGTTCATTCATCCCGCTGGACAGCGCCGCTCTGACGCGGCAGCTTCTTCCGTATCTGAAGACACCCGGCGCAGAGGCCGAAGGGGAGGGGATGTGACAGACCTGGAATTGAACGCAGGGCGCCGATTGGCGCGCGCGGCTGCGCTGGTGGCCATCATCGCGCTTGGTGCGGCGCCGGGACTGGCTGAGACCTCGCCTGCGGCAGAGCCTGCCCAGCAGGAGGCCGCAACGCCCGACCCCGCCGCAGCCGCATTCGACGCACTGAAGACGCTGGACGGCACCTGGCAGCTCGCCGAGCAGCCGGAGCATGGCCTGCGCATCGTGTTCAGCACGACGGCGCGCGGCTCTGTGCTGGTCGAGGAATGGACGTTTGAGGGCGCGCCCCACTCGCTCACCCTCTATCACCGCGACGGCGACACGCTGATGGCGACCCATTACTGCCCGCAGGGCAACCAGCCGCGCATGACGCTGGTGCCAGGTGGGGACGGCCTTGCCAGCTTAACCTTTCGCGATGTGACGGATTTTGACCCCGCGAGCGAGCAGCACCAGCACAGCCTCTCTCTGGCGCTCGGTGAGGATGGAGCGCTCATCCGCAGCGAAATCTATCGCGACGGCGAGGGCGGCGACCATCCTTCGCAGTTGGTGCTGGCGCGGGTTGAGGGGTGAGATGAACCGCCTTTGCAGTTTTTCCTCTCATCCCCTCCCCCTCGTCCTTCGACTTCGCTCAGGATGAGGGGGAGGGGATCTCATGCAGACAAAGACGATCTCGCCACACGAGATGCCGGCCCCTCATCCTGAGCGAAGTCGAAGGATGCCGGGAATGAGCGGCGCTAAAATATTGCCTCCCTCCACCGCCCCCGCTAAGGCGCACACCATGTCAGACACAACCGCCCCCTCCCGCCTCGACGAGCTTGAAATCCGCATCGCCCATCAGGACCAGACGATCGAGGACCTGAATGACGCGATCACGGCGCAATGGAAGCTGATCGAGCGGCTGGAGCGGCAGGTTTTGCGGCTGGCGGAACGCGTGGCTGACAGCGAACAGTCGAGCGGCGATGCTGCGCCTGTAAACCGGCCGCCGCCGCATTATTGAGGTCGAGCTTCGCTTCCTCTCCCGCGGTTCTCCGCGGATCGTCTCTAACAAATCCATCCCACACCCGTGCGCCCCGTCTATAACCGCTCTCACCTCATCTTCTGACAGGGCGGTCCGGACCGGCCGGGTGGAGGTGAGGCGCGGAAACGACCGGTCGCTGCGGGCAGGGTTTAACGAAGCCTGCCAATGTGGTCCGGCGCCTGTAGTAAGCACCCGTGGGCGACAGCTCTCCCACGGACGGTCTCTCGGCGGCCTTGCGTATGATGCGTAGGGGCAAGGTTTCGCGGGCGCGTCTGGAACAGGCGCTTATATCGCTGGCCGAAAGGCTGGCACTCCCATCAGCGTCCATTCAAGACGCGCCCGGCCCTGTCATCTTTGGCAGCGGAATTCATGCGAAACGCCAGCGGGGTCCCGCGTGGCGATTTTGGCGTTGGTGCGCGCCGCCGGGCCTGCTGGCTTTTTGCGCTGTCGCCATTCGCTGGTATACTGGCAAGCCATATAGCTGGTACCGGGAGCTTCAAAATGAAACCAGCCCTCACGCTTGGCGTGCTTGCCGCCGCCCTTGCCATGCCTGCCACTGGCCAGGATATCAGGCTGGATCTAAGCCCCGATCCGAGCCCTGATGGTGAGGTTATCTTTGCCCTGACGCTTCCCTACCAGCTCAATGATCTGGACCCGGACGTCACGACCTTCGGCTATCATTGCCGCATCAGTATCGGCGTACCGCGCGACGAGGGCGGAGCCACGCTGTCTTTCACCAATCATATCGAGAATGTCGTGATCATGGTGAATACAAACCCGCTGAGTGCGGATGGCTACCGTGATGTCAGCGGGACCATGTCGCTCGACATTCCGGTTCCCTACAGCGATGTGGAGAAGCTGCTCCTACCCGGCGCACGGGGAAACTACCGCTGCGAGCCGCGCCTTGGCATGGGCGGGCCTGACTATAATGGAAACAATGTCGCCCGTGACGAGGCGAACAATCTGAGCTACCCGGCGGCGGTTCGCGGCACCGGAAATGGCTATGTCGGCGGGGATATTCTTGTGCCCGCGACAGGCTCATCCTCGGCGATGCCAGCCCCGGCAAAAGCCAATACGAATATCGACCCATCGAAGATCAAGCCGCCTTCGAAATTGCCAACGTCGCCGCTCTTTCGGAAAGACCCGAACTAATGCGCTACGGCTACTTCATTGCGGTGGGCCTGCTGGTCGCACCCATTGCTGGCGCGCAGGAGCCGGTCGATCAAGCCGTGAGGACCGCGCCTTATGTCTATTCCGGCGCGAAGGCGAGCGAGCGAACTCCGCCGCCTCCGCCTGAAGTCATGGATCAGTTCATTCGCGCCGATGCGTTTGTATATACCGGCGCGCGGGCGAGAGCAGATGCAGCGCCGCCCCTACCCGAAATCACCGACCAAGCCATTGCCGCGCGCGCTTTTGTGTTCACCGGCGCAAAGGCTGGCGAGCACTGAGCGAACGGCGGGCGAATTGCCCTAGCTATTCGAGATTTCCATAATTTGCAGGGAAAAGATAATAGAGCAGCGACTTGCCCGTCGACAAACTGGCCGGGTTTACCAGTCCCTGGCTGACGTAGAAATTCGCTTTCTCGAACTCCTCATCATCCAGCAGATTGACGTATTGCCGCTCTTGCGAGGTTAGCGATTGAGCTGTCGCCATTGGCGCGGCGATGGCGGTTGTTGCCAGCAGCGTGAGCGCCGCCATTGTCTTTAGAGTGTGCATGGACCTCCCTCCAGTGCAGCTATTGAGGAAAGGTCAGTATGCCGACGGAGGTCAGATAATAAGGGATTTTTTTTGAAATAAACTCAGGTGTACGGATCCAGAACGGCGGCTCAGTACCAGGACGCACCACGACTCGACCCAACTAATCAGGCATACTTTTTGGCTGATGCTCGAATTCGGTCTGCAAAATTGTAGATATCAACCACGCGGTCGATCCGCACTTTTTCTTCGGCCTCGCCATCGAACAAACCCAAGTACTTTGTCGTGTCGCTGTTGAACCACAGTCTGACTAATGGCTTTCGATTGTTGTCATCGACCAATACGCCACAATAAGACTTTTGATCGCGCATGAAAATTCGATCGGGATCGATAACCGCCGCAGCGATCGCAACAGCGGTGCGGAAGCCATCCATCTCTTCAGGGGTTGTGACAACGTCTGATTCCGTAGCCTCGTCTTCATCGGCCCCAGAGTCGTTGCTAAAATCCAGAGCACTCCGAATACGGTCTTTTACGCGGGACTGAATGACTTCATTGATACTACGTTTGATTAGCCCTTTGAATTGGTCATGAACGGCTCCGGTAAAACGGCCGTCATAGACTCTTTTTCCAAGCATCGACACGAGTTCGTCGGATGGGGTGTCGAGCTCATCCAAGAACTGGCTCTTTAGAGCTGATATGTATTTCAAGTCCGAGGCTGTGCGCAGGATGTTATCGACGTTGAATTTGGATTTTTGAAACTTGCCCAGCTCCATCGAAAGAGCGGAGTCGATACGTTCAATATCAAACTGTAAGAAGGGGCGCTGGTCCATTTTATTGGGCTGGTCCAGGTCGGTGAAAATCTGCCACTGAAACCCGTTCGTAAGTATGGCGAAGCGCGCATCTGTAACGGCAAAATATCGAAACAGCTGGGATGCGTGTTTAATATCTAGATCCAGGTGCGGAGACTTGCATTCTATCAAAATGGACACTTGGCCATCTACGCAAATCGCGTAGTCGACTTTTTCGCCTTTTTTAATGCCGACATCAGCGGTGAACTCGGGGACCACCTCCTTAGGGTCAAAGGGATTGTATTGGAGCGCTTGCAAAAGTCGCAAAACGACAGCCGTTTTGACAGCTTCTTCAGTAGCCAAATGCTCACGTTGTTTTTTGGCGGCTTCCACCAAGGCGCTTAACTGTTCATCAAAAGACATTTCGGCGTTCCCCTCTTTTTGTTGGAGGTTAGCCATAAATTGATTTTTGAGAACTTGGAATGGAGTATTAATTCCCGCCTTCAACCAGACGCCGCGCGATGACCATCGCCTGCACTTCGCCGGCGCCTTCGAAGATGTTGAGGATGCGGGCGTCCTGCAGAACGCGGGAGACCGGGTATTCCAGCGCGAAGCCGTTGCCGCCATGGATCTGGACGGCATTGTCAGCCGCGGCCCATGCGACGCGGGCGCCGAGGAGTTTGGCCATGCCAGCTTCGAGGTCACAGCGTTTGTCCTGGTCCTTCTGGCGGGCCGAATAATAGGTGAGCTGGCGCACGCCGAGCAGTTCTGCCGCCATCATGACGAGCTTGTTGGAAACGCGCGGGAACTCAAAGATCGCGCGGCCGAATTGTTGGCGGTCGAGGGCGTATCTGAGGCCGAGCTCCAGCGCGTTCTGGCCAACGCCAATGGCGCGGGCAGCGGTCTGGATGCGGGCGCTTTCAAAGGTCGCCATCAGGTGGCGGAAACCCATGCCTTCGGTCTCGCCGAGAAGGTTTGAAGCCGGGACTTCGAACGCATCGAAGCCGATCTCGTATTCCTTCATGCCGCGATAGCCGAGCACTTCAATCTCGCCGCCGGTCATGCCGTCAGCGGGGAAGGGGTTCTCGTCCGTGCCGCGAGGCTTTTCAGCCAGGAACATGGAGAGGCCAGAGAAATTGTTCGTGGCCGGATCAGTGCGGGCGAGCACCGTCATCATGTCGGCGCGGACCGGGTGGGTGATCCAGGTCTTGTTGCCGGTGATCTTGTAGGTGTCGCCATCTTTCACGGCGCGGGTTTTCAGCGCGCCAAGGTCTGAGCCGGTGTTCGGCTCCGTGAAGACGGCGGTTGGCAGAATTTCACCGCTGGCGATGGCGGGAAGGTATTTTTCCTTCTGCGCATCGGTGCCGCCAATCAGGATCAGCTCTGCGGCGATCTCGGAACGGGTGCCGAGAGAGCCGGTGCCAATATAGCCGCGGCTAAGCTCTTCGGAGACGACGCACATGGAAGTCTTGCCCAGGCCGAGGCCGCCAAACTCTTCCGGAATGGTGAGGCCGAACACGCCGAGTTCTGCCATCTCCTCGACCACAGGCATCGGGATGTATTCATTCTTGAGGTGCCACTCATGGGCGTGCGGCATGATGCGCTCGGTCGCAAAGCGGCGGAACTGGTCGCGGATCATGGTCAGCGTTTCGTCGAGGCCGGTCTCTTCGACGGTGGCGCGGCCAAGGGCATCGGGCAGATGGCTGGCGGCCGCTGACATGGCTTCAGAAGTTTTGCCCTCGGTGAGGAAGCGCTGAACCGCCGGTTCGAACAGGCGCGCCATGCCGTCCTTGGTGACGCCAAGATCGGCCGGACGGATGATTTCGCCCTGGTTCATCGGAATGCCACCGATCAGCTGGGCGCAGTATTCGGAGAAGAGGATTTGCGAGAGAAGCTGTTCGATCTCGCCGAACTTGCCTTCGTCCTGCATGCGGTTGGCCCAATGGGCGGTTTCGCGCAGGGTTTCGACATAGGTGATAACCCAGGAGAGGCCATGGGCGGAATGCTGATGAACGTCGAGCAGTTTGCGATCAGGCTTGCCGGCCGGGGCGAGACGCGCCTTCATCGAGGCCTTGGCATCCTCACCATAGGCTTCGAGGCTGATCACTGCCTCGTTCATCGTTTCCAGCAGATTGTCCATGACTGCGGAAACCTTACCGCTTGCCGTACCGTCCATAATTTTTCCCTCCGAGGCGTTTTTCACGCACTTTCATCTAGATTGATGAGCGGTGTTTGACACAATTTTTGCTGCAGTGCAGCGGAAAATAGTGTCGCAGGGGAAGCTTATGCCTCTTTTGGTGGGGCTTCAAATGGGATGTCGAGCGCCTGACGCGCGGCCTCTATGTCAGCGAGCGTATGCTCGAAAACTGACCAGTCGTCTTTGTCCGCAATCGGATCCCAGAGGCCTTCAACGTCATCGACGAGGAGGGTGACCGGGGTTTCTCGCTGCCAGTAGGCGTGGATGAGACGCTCGGGACGGTCCGGCGTGCGGGCCTCAAGCGCCTCGCGCACGGGGGCAAAGCCGGGCGTTTCATACTGCGAGGCGATCGGACTGCGGGCGGCCCGTTCAGCGCTTTTAGTCCCGCAGAACCAGTCAAAGAAGACTTGCGCCCAGGGCACCTGCGTTTCTGACATCCAGTTGTAGAGGCTTTGCAGGAAAATAAGATCGGATTTGAGGCCCCCTGCGCTTTTGAGGCCGAACAGCTTCAGATTGTGATCGGCGAGCGCGTGTTGATAAGCGGTCTCATACGTTTCGAGTGCGGCGGTCAGCGGGTCAGCGTCGCAAACCAGCGTGAAGGTCGAGGCCAGCTGCTGGAGCGCCCAGAGGCCTTGGGTCGGCTGACGCCCGAAACGGTAGAGGCCCTGTTGGTCGAAATAGGCCGCGGTGAAGTTCGGGTCCGAATGGGGCAGAAAGCGCCAGGGCCCATAGTCAAAGCTCTCGCCGGTTATGTTGAAATTATCGGTGTTCATGACGCCATGCACAAAGCCCGTCGCCATCCACTGGGCGATCATACGCGCGGTTTCGCCGGTGATCCGCTCCAGAAGAGCCGGAGCCATGACGGTGATGTCTGTGTCGAGCGTTTCGGGGTAGTACGTCTCCGCGCAGTGGCGGATCAGCCGGGCGAGGTTCTCGGTTTCGCCGAGATAGGCGGACCGCTGGAACGTGCCGAACCGGATATGGCTGTGCGACAGCCGAACCAGGACGGCAGACCGAGTGGGCGAGGGCTCATCATTGCGCTGCAATTCGTCGCCCGTTTCGACCAGGCTGAAAGGTTTTGAAGTTTTGACGCCATGCGCTTCAAGATATTGTGCTGCCAATACTTCACGCACGCCGCCTTTTAGTGTGAGCCGGCCATCTCCACTTCGTGACCACCGGGTCTGGCCTGAGCCTTTTGTGCCGAGGTCGAGAACGCGGCCTGTGTCATCACGTAGCTGGGCAAAGAGGAAGCCGCGCCCGTCGCCGAGTTCAGGGTTGTAAACGCCGAACTGGTGGCCGTGATACCGCATGGCGAGAGGATGCGGGAGATTCTCACTCAATGGCTCGAAGCGCGCAAAGCTATTTAACCACGCCTCATCGCCCAATTTTTCCAGTCCTACACGGCTTGCCCACCGCGTGTTGCGAAAACGCAACACGGCCATGCGAAAATGCGCAGGCGATGCTGCGTCTGCGAAGGCATCGGCCAGGGGCAGGAATTCAGGGGCTGCAGAATAGATCATAAGGGTTCGATGGCAGCTTTGACCCGCTCCAACAAGACATTGTGCATGTAAAATTCCATTCCCCGCCAGAAACACAGGTCCAAGCACCACTAGAACAATGTAGTAAAGTACATTCAATATTGAAATATTGTTCCAAGTCTTCGCAAGAATCTGTTGCGATGCAGCACTGTTTGTTTGTTGATTTCGCACTGCTTAACGGCAGTGTGCGCAGGGAATCCGTCCCAAAAAAGAAGGCGGATCGGCAAACCCTGCGGAGGAAATATTCATGAGGTCATTCAACAGATTGCTATTCGCAACATCTTCAGTTGCCTTGCTGGCGGCTGGTGTTGCGCATGCGCAAGACGCCACACTACGCCAGAAAACAGTTACGGTTACGGGGTCTGCAATCGCGGGCACACCTGAAGATGCAGCGCTGCCCGTGGACGTCCTGACGGCCGCCGATCTGAAGCTTGAAGGGTCTCCGAGTGTTACGGAGCTGATCCGGAATCTCGGCGTCTCTTCCGGTGTGGACGGTCAGACCAACCAGTTCGCCTCAAACGGTCTGGAAGGCACATCGAACGTCAACCTGCGCGGCCTTGGCCCGGCTCGCACGCTGGTTCTTATCAACGGTCGGCGTCAGGTTTTCTCGCCGCCAGCCATTGGCGAGCAAGCGCAGCTCTTTGTTGATACCAACATGATCCCGTCCGCGGCGATCAGCCGGATCGAAGTTCTGAAGGACGGCGCGGCGGCAATTTATGGCTCCGATGCCATCGCCGGCGTTGTGAACTTCATTACGCGCGACGATTTCGAAGGCTTTGAGGTTGGTGGATCGTTTGAGACGTTTGACGGCTCGGACGGCAATTACACCGTATCTGCTGCTTATGGTCTTAAGGGCAACAACTGGAACTGGGTCACGTCGGCGGGTTACCAGATGCGCTCCGAAGTGGGGCTGATCGAGAAAGATTGGGCGACGCCATTGCTCGATGAAAACCCGGTGGCCGGCTATTCGTCTTTGTCGAACCCGGGCCGGTTCGTGACGATCGGTGCGCTCCCCGGTGGCGGTTTTGGAGTGACTGGCAACGTTCGTGATGAGGGCTGTGTGCCGCTTGGCGGACAAATCGCTTCAGACGGCCAATGCCGCTTCCAGTTCACTCAGTTTGACAATCTGATCGAGAAGGAAGAGCGGTTCCAGATCTTCTCCGAGTACAATCGCGATATGTCGATCGGCGACTTCCACCTGGAAGTGCTCTACGGCGAGTCAGATGTGCCGGAGTGGAAGACATCACCATCCTATCCGCCACAGGCTCTGACGAACCAGGTCGTGTTCCCGAGCCATCCGGGCTGGCAGCAATATATCGCCGATAATCCGGGTACTGCGCTGGATACGGCCATCCAGGCTCTGTTCATTGGCCGGGTCTATGGTTGGGGCGGCTTTCCTGGCACCGATTACGGGGCACAGGAAGGCTTCCGCAAGCACAAAACCTGGCGGGTGGCGAGTTCCCTGCAGGGCGAGTGGAGCAATGGAATCAGCTATGATTTCGGTCTTGGCTATTCGACTTCTGAACTCGACTCGAAAACCAACGATACATACATCGTAGGTCTGACGGCGGCCCTTCAAGGCTTTGGCGTCTGTACCAATCCAATTGACGGGACGGATCCGGCAACTGGCACCCAGCCATTCGCGGCTGGCTACACAGGGTCGCTCACTGCGGGTACAGGCGCATGCGAATACTACAACCCATTCTCCAATGCCATTCCGGCAGGGGCAATCAATGGCAATGCCAACCCGCAATACAATCCGGCGCTTGAGAACTCTCTGACGCTAGCTGACTGGATGACGGATGGCGGTGTTGAAGGCACGACCACCAATGAACTGACCGTCTTCGACGCCGTCTTTTCCGGACAGAGCGGCGTTCAGGCCGCTGGAGGGTCTGTTGGCTGGGCCGCTGGCTTCCAGCTCCGCCATGAAACCCGTACGGGTGAACCAACGCCTCTTACGAATTTGAACATCACTCCGGGACCGGGCGGAACGGGCGCGTTCTCATTCCTCGCGGGCACGGTGCCAACCGATCGGGATCAGACGATCTATGCGATCTTCGGCGAAGTTCAGATTCCGCTATTCGAAAACCTCGATATCCAGCTTGCGACGCGGTTCGAAGACTATGGCGGCGATGTTGGTTCAACCTTTGACCCGAAAGTTGCGGCCAAGTGGCAGATCAATGACTACTTCGCGCTTCGCGGGTCTGCTCAGACCTCGTTCAAAGGTCCGACGCTCAACCAACTCGGCGGTGTGGGAACGACACTTCAGTTCGTCGCTCCAACCTCTGCCTTCAAGGCGGTTGACCAATTCGGTAACTCCGGATTGGCACCTGAAAGTGCTTTCAGCTTCAACCTTGGTGCCCTTTTCGAACGTGGCAATTTCTCCGCTTCGGTCGATTATTACAATTTCGACTTCTCGGACCCAATCATTGTCGAGGAGCAGTCGAACATTGTCGCTGCAGCAATTGCGGCTCTTGGCACGCCAACGACAGATGACGATGATATCCTCAACCGGATTTCGTTCACCGACAACAATGGCGACGGCATCAACCAGGCCAACGAAATTTCCCGTATCCGCGTGAACGTGGTCAACGGGCCTGACATCAAGACGTCCGGTCTCGACTTCCGGATTCAGAATGTCTGGGATAATTTCGGCAATGGTGCTGAGCTCACGATCGGCGCGGATTCAACATACGTTATTGAATACGATGTCGACCCGTACTTCGTCGAAGGTGTTCCGATCGGCGGCGGCGACTATGCTGGGCAGTTCAACCGGTCCAACTTCACCCGGTCCATGCCGCAGTTCAAAGCTAACGCCTTTGTCAACTACAGCCTCGGTGCGCACAATGTGCGCGGCGTGGTGCGCTACATCAACTCTTACGATGATGAGCGTCCGGCGGCGGACCGCGGCGGTGTCTATGGTTCGATTGACAGCCAGACGACGCTTGATGGGTACTACACCTATTCAAGTGACTCGCTGGGCCTAGATCTAGGCCTCTCCGTGGTCAATATCATGGACGAAGATCCGCCAGCAGCCGCGTTCGACCTGAACTATGATCCGTACACGCACAATCCGTTCGGCCGTACGTTCAAGATCAGCGTGACCAAGCGGTTTGGTGGCAACTAGTCTGTCGCCTTAACAGACCAGATATGAAAGGGCGGTGCTTCGGCATCGCCCTTTTTCAATTCTGTGCCGCATGAGATCTTTGGACCTTGGGGAAAAAGTCTCTATGCCGGACGACAAGGAATCCGGGGCTCTTCCCGATGAAGGGAAGGCCCCTCAGCACTAGGCAGGGCGTGATGAGCAAAACCGTATTGGTCACCGGCGGCGCAGGCTATGTCGGCAGCCATAGTTGCAAGGCGTTTTCAGAGGCGGGATGGGACGTTGTCGTCTATGACAATCTCTCACGCGGCTGGCGCGATTTCGTGCGCTGGGGCGAGCTGATCGAGGGCGACCTGCATGACAAGGCCCGGTTGAGCGAGGTCATGGCTCGGGTCAAGCCCGATGCGGTGGCTCATTTTGCGGCCTTTGCCTACATCTCAGAGTCGATGAAGGATCCGGGGCTCTACTATCACAACAATGTTTCCGGCACATTGAACCTGCTGAAGGCAATGAAAGCGGCTGGAACGCAAAACCTCATCTTCTCGTCCTCCTGCGCGACCTATGGCATTCATCCGCAGTTGATCACTGAAGAGACAGTCCAGCAGCCGATCAATCCGTACGGTGCCTCGAAACAAATGGCGGAGCGGGTGATACAGGATTTCGGCATGGCACATGGCATCCGCTCTGTGATCCTGCGCTACTTCAATGCTGGCGGCGCTGACCCCCACGGTGAAATCGGCGAGCGGCACGATCCCGAGCCGCATGTCATACCACTCGCCATTATGGGCGCGATGGATGGAACGTTCACATTCACCATTAATGGCACGGATTTCGACACGCGGGACGGCACGCCCGTGCGTGATTATGTGCATGTCAGCGACCTGGCCGATGCGCACTGGCGGGCGCTCGACTATCTCGCGGCAGGTGGCGCTAGCGACGTCTTCAATCTTGGTACTGGACGGGGGGTTTCTGTATCTGAGCTTGCCGATGCGGTCGAACGGGTTGCAGGTAAGCCTGTCCCACGCCAGCCTGGCCCGCGTCGTCCCGGTGATCCGCCATCGCTTGTCGCTTCGGCGGAGAAGGCAGAGCGCATTCTGGGCTGGAAGCCCTTGAATTCCGATATCGACACGATCGTCGAGACCGCCTGGGACTGGCATCGCCGCGACAATCATCGCTCGACGCCTGACAATGGCTAGGGCTCAGGCGCTGAGCGGTGTCACATCGCCGTAGACGATGAAGTGGGGATTGTCGTAGCCACGCTCGCGCTTGCCATAGCGAAGCGGCACGCCGTCTTCGGTCAGTACCCGGGCGCCAGAGGCTTCTGCAACCGCCTGGCCTGCCGCCGTGTCCCATTCCATTGTCCGGCCCATGCGCGGATAAATGTCCGCTTCGCCGGCGCCTACCAGACAAAGCTTCAGGGATGAGCCGGCAGAAATAATTTCGGCCACGTTGAATTTCTCAAGGAACTCATCGGTTTCCGGAGACCGGTGTGATTTCGAGGCGATTGCGGTCAGACCAGCCTCTGGGGCTTTGCGAATTTGCATTGGAAGTCGAGCGTCACTTGCGGGAACCGCTTCACCCGGCTTCACCTCCGCCTGCCAGGCGCTGCTGGGCGACTCCGCCATGAATATACGATTAAGGGCAGGCGCAAAGACGACGCCCATGACCGGTTTTCCGTGCTCGATGATCGCGATGTTCACAGTGAACTGGCCGTTCTTGTTGACGAATTCTTTCGTGCCGTCGAGCGGATCAACGAGCGCGAACCGTTGGCCGTGTTCCGGAACTTGGCCAGACGCGGCGGCTTCCTCGGCAATCACATCAAGCTCTGGATCGGCCTCTGCGAGCATTTTAAGGATCAGCGTTTCAGCCTTCTGATCTGCTTCGGTTACCGGCGATGCATCATCCTTGCGATCTACTTCGAAGTCTGTGGAGTAAATCTCCATGATGAGGGCGCCAGCGTCTATCGCAATACGGGCAAGTTGTTCGGGCGTAAGGCTCATATTATCCCCTGAATATTAGCTGGAGCGGTGTGTCCGGGTGGAGCTTATGCCCACCTTTCGGTGGCGGCGCAAATCCGCTGGGCGATATTCATTGCGTCGAAGGCCTGATGACTGGTTCCGTGCTCAATTTGTCGCCGACCTTCCATCGTATCGAGCATTTCAGCGATTTCACTCTCGGCTGTCAGGGCTTTTTCGAACGTTTCGACCGTTTCATCCGGATTGGGCAGCTTTGAGCCATCTTCTCCGCTCACCGCCTTCGCGCTGACCAGCACTTCGGGGCCATAGCCCGGCAGGCCGGGGAGGTGTCCATCAAGCCACAGATAGCCCTTTTCAAACCCTAGTTCGAGCCGGAAGGTCTGTCGCCAGGATGTCGATGAGCAATGGAGTTGCGCGATCGTGTTGGCGCCTGTTCTCAGAAGCGCAAAAAGGTTCTGATCATGCGGGGCGTCGGCGTCGCTCATGGCTTTAACGGTCTCGAACGGGCCGCAAAAGTGATGAAGGAGGTCAAGCATGTGAATGCCATGGCCGATCAGTATGCCTTCACTGCGTGCATCGATACCGGGAAGACCGGCGTGACCGTAAATCGCCCGGGCCGTCAGCAACTTGCCGAGCTCGCCTGAACTGGCCAGCTGAGACGCTTTTTTGACGCTTGCATGATAGCGCAGCGTGCTGCCAAATTTCAGAATGGCGCGGCTGGAGCGCTCGGCGGCGCGGAGGTTCACGATGTCTTCGACAGAGCGGGCGCCCGGCAGTTCTGTCAGCACGTGAAGCCCGCTTTCAAGCAAGCCAAGCGAAGCAGAATAGGCCAGATGTGCGGGCAGGGCGACAATGACGCCGTCAACCTCGTCCGGTTTGATCAGGTCCCTCCCGCCACGTGTTCCGGCCGTCTCGACATCGCTGACCGAAAACACCGGCCCGAGCTCTGCATTGGGATGCCGACGGATCGCCTCGCAGCGCGATGCGCACAGCCGACTATCTCCGAAAACGGCGAAACGCAAAGCGGTCATTCCGCGGTCACTCTCTGTTTGTCCAAGATGACGTCGCGTATCTGGTTCAAGGATTGGCCGCAACACCTGCAACTGCTTGGCGTTGAGTTATTTGTGATGCATAAGCAGCCAGTTTTGAATACTGTTGCTTCAAGACCCTGCAATCTCGAAGAAATTGCCTTCTGTCTGTTGACGATAGAGACGTTGATCGCCATTACGCCGATTGACACCAAGACCGCGGGCGCAAATGATCCTGGAACACCTATGACAAAACTGACTCATCTTGACCGGCTAGAGGCCGAGAGTATCCATATATTGCGCGAGGTTGCAGCGTCAGCTCAAAACCCCGTGATGATGTATTCGATTGGCAAAGACAGCTCTGTCATGTTGCATCTCGCCCGCAAGGCTTTTTATCCCGGTCCAATCCCTTTCCCGCTGCTTCACGTCGATACGACCTGGAAGTTCAGCCAGATGATCGAGTTCCGCGATCGGCTTAAGGACGACCCGCAAACGAATCTCCTGGTTCACATTAATCAGGAAGGTGTTGAACAAGGTGTCGGACCATTTACGCACGGGTCGGCCGTTCACACGGACATCATGAAGACGCAGGGCCTGAAGCAGGCGCTCAACGAGTACAAGTTTGACGCAGCCATTGGCGGCGCGCGGCGTGACGAGGAAAAGTCACGCGCCAAGGAGCGCATCTTCTCCTTCCGCTCTGCGCAGCATCGCTGGGACCCGAAGAACCAGCGCCCTGAACTCTGGTCTCTCTATAATACCCGGATCAAGCCGGGCGAGAGCGTTCGGGTATTCCCTCTATCGAACTGGACCGAGCTCGATATCTGGCAGTACATCTACCAGGAAGAAATCGAACTTGTTCCGCTCTACTTCGCAAAAGAGCGGCCGGTGGTTGAGCGTGACGGCATTCTGGTGATGGTTGATGATGACCGACTTCCGCTGGAGCCGGGCGAAGAGCCGATGATGAAGAAGGTGCGGTTCCGTACCCTCGGCTGCTACCCGCTAACCGGCGCCGTGGAATCTTCAGCAGCGACGGTCACCGAGATCATTGAAGAAATGCTGCGGACCACAACGTCCGAACGCGAGGGTCGTGCGATCGATAAGGATGCCCCGGCCTCAATGGAAATGAAGAAGCAAGAGGGCTATTTCTAATGGCCGCATATGCTGCACCAGAATTCACCGATATTGAAGAATATCTCGAGAGCCAGCTGAACAAGTCGCTATTGCGGTTTATTACCTGCGGCTCTGTCGATGATGGCAAGTCAACACTCATCGGGCGTTTGCTCTATGAGTCAAAGATGATCTTCGACGACCAGCTTGCGTCGCTGAAGAATGAGTCAAAGAAGTTCGGCACGCAGGGCGAAGAGATTGACTTTGCGCTTCTCGTTGACGGTCTTGCGGCCGAGCGCGAGCAGGGCATTACAATTGACGTTGCCTACCGCTTCTTCTCGACTGATCTGCGTAAGTATATTGTGGCCGATACTCCTGGTCATGAACAATATACCCGCAATATGGCAACCGGGGCCTCAACGGCCGATCTGGCGATCGTGATGATTGATGCGCGCAAGGGCATCCTGACGCAGACCCGGCGCCACAGCTTCATTGTTTCGCTTCTCGGCATCAAGAATGTCGTGCTTTGTATCAACAAGATGGATCTCGTTGACTACAAGCAAGAGGTCTACGACCAGATCCTCGCGGACTATACTGAATTTGCTGAGCCGCTTGGGTTCGACAAGGTTCAGGCCATTCCGGTTTCCGCTCTGGCGGGCGACAATATCGTCGAACCAAGCGACCGTACCCCCTGGTATGATGGTCCGCCGCTCATGCGATATCTGGATACGGTTGAGATCCAGTCGGACGCCCAGGATAAGGCATTCCGTATGCCGGTTCAGTGGGTCAACCGTCCGAACCTCGATTTCCGCGGTTTTGCCGGTCAGATTCTGTCGGGCCGTGTGAAGCCGGGTGACAAACTGCGCGCGCTGCCCTCAGGAAAGTCGAGCAAGGTTGCCCGTATTGTCTCGATGGGCGGGGATATGGAAGAGGCCGTTGAAGGCCACTCCGTTACGCTGACGCTTGAAGATGAGATCGACATCTCACGTGGCGACGTCCTGTGTGCAGACCAGTCTCCTGCCGAAGTGTCTGACCAGTTTCAGGCCACGCTTCTGTGGATGTCCGATAATGCGATGCTGCCCGGGCGCTCTTATGTGATGAAAGTGGGCGGCCGTGAGTGCCAGATCCAGATCACGGAACAGCGCTACAAGATCGATGTGAATACGCGAGCCCACGAAGCAGCCAAGACGCTTGAGTTGAACGAAATCGGTGTCTGCAACATCGCGCTTGACCGCGAGATTGCATTTGATCCGTATGACGATAACCGCCGTATGGGTGGTTTCATCGTGATCGACCGTATGACCAACGAAACCGTTGGTATGGGGCTGCTGAACTTCGCACTGCGCCGCGCCTCCAACATCCATCGTCAATCGATGGACGTTTCCAAGGCCGTGCGGGCTTCGATGAAAGGCCAGAAGCCGTTGATCCTCTGGTTTACGGGTCTGTCTGGTGCCGGCAAGTCGACGATTGCCAACCTTGTCGAAAAGCGACTGACGGCGATGGGCAAGCACACTTATTCGCTGGACGGTGACAATGTTCGTCATGGTCTGAACAATGACCTTGGCTTTACCGATGCTGACCGGGTGGAAAATATCCGCCGCGTTGGTGAGGTCTCCAAGCTGATGCTTGATGCAGGTCTGATCGTTCTGGTATCCTTCATCTCACCCTTCCGGGCCGAGCGACGTATTGTTCGGCAAATGGTTGATGAAACGGAGTTCTGGGAAGTTCACGTCGATGCGCCACTTGAACTCGCCGAGAAACGCGATGTGAAGGGGCTCTACAAGAAGGCGCGTGAAGGCAAGATCAAGAACTTCACGGGTATCGATAGTCCCTATGAAGCACCGGTTGATCCAGAGTTGCATATCGAAACGGATAAGCTGACGGCCGAAGCTGCCGCAGATTTGATCATCCAGCGTCTAGAAATAGCCGGATTTATCGATCACTAGCAATTCGTACCTAAGGCTTAGGCGGATCAATCAATTGAGAGGATATGCAGTATGAGAATTGCAATTTTGACGGGAGTTCTGGTCCTGGGCCTAGCCTCATGTGATCAGATTGGCCTCGGTGGTGACAAGTCGACCAAACAGGAGGCCTCGCCGAAAGTCGAGCCAGAGGTCTCGACTTCCGCTGAAACCGTCGAAGTCGAAACTGCCGCCAAGCCTTTCACGATCACCTATGATCAGGACCGCATCGATGGGATGCTTGTGCCTGATACTTTGAGCGTGGCTCTGAATGAGGATTCCACAATCACGGTGTCTGGCACGGCAGAGGGCGATAAGTCCGGCGGAAGAACGTCTGGCGCGGCCTTCATCATTCCACCAGGCTATGTTCGTGACATGGCGGGCCAGAACGTAACGATATCCTGGCGCGCAATGGGCGAAGCTGGCTCTTCTATGCGGGTAGCATACTCCACCGCCGGTTCAGGCAACAGTGGATGGCAGTCTTTCGACCTGACTGATACCATGTCAGAATATTCGTTCGACTATAAACTCGGCGACGCCAATGCTGGGCGCGATTTTATCGGCATAATGCCGGTGAACGGCCCTGTTACGTTGGGGGAAATAACTGTTTCGCCGAAGTAATTGGAATTCGCCCCCCCTACGACGGCATCTATTATGGCTTCCCTGCAATCTTGTCTGATCGCTTGATCGGCCAGACATGAACTTTTCGTCCGTGTAATTGTAGGGGATTCCAGCTCATGGCGCTGATTATTTCCAGAGTTGATGCTGTTCTGGCTTTCTGAATGACTTTCCTGCGGCGCATAGCTGCAGGAAAGTTTTTCAAACCTTCCAAGACACCGTGCCGCATGGCTTTCGCGTACGGTTTCCCGAATGCCCGGACATAAAGGTAAAGCGTCGCAAGAATGTGGCCAGGTAACGTTGCGATGAGTGCAGCGGCGGGCATGTTTGCCAGATATGTCGAGAGGCGATTTCTGGTCCCCAGCCTTATGGTGAAGGCGCTGTGACGGCCGGTAATGGCGCTGGCATGATGGTGGACAATAGCCTCAGGCAGGAAAACGCAGCGCTGTCCCTGTAGGCGCAGCCGGAAGCCGAGGTCCACATCCTCACAATAACAGAAAAAAGACTCTTCAAAACCGCCCACCTCAAGAAAAGTCGCGCGGTCAATGAGCGAGCTGGCGCCGCAGGGTGAGAAACACTCACCTTCGGCGGGAAGCTCTGCCAATGAGCGGCCAAATCCGCCTCGCCACGGCACTCCAAGGATAAAGTAGCAGTCGCCTGCGCCATCAATTATGTCCGTATCATTTGCGTCGATCTGAGCGCTTGCAAACATCCGCACATTGGGGTGGCGCGCGACCCCCTTTTCCAATTGCTCCAGCCAGTCCCGTTGCGGTTCAGTGTCCGGATTCAGGAGCGCCAACCAGTCACCCGATGCCATGTTTGCCGCCAGATTGTTTGCGCGCGCAAAGCCGCAATTCTCATCCATTCGAACCAGCCGCGCACCTGGCAGCCGAGAGAGGTCCAGAGCGTCGGCTGAACCGTCTGTAGATGCGTTGTCGACGATGATAACTTCGTCCGGGGGACGGCTCTGTAGACACAGGTGATCAATCGCAGCGCCGATAAATTGCCCACCATTATAGTTGACAATAATCACGCTGATCTTGCCGCAGCTTACAGATGACAATTTGGTTTCCTCGCAGAGCTGCTTTGTACGCGGTCAGGCGCGAAATTTGGCTACACCGATCCCAACATATGGGTAGATATTGTCGGATTAGTCCACTATAGCTTGACCCGGTAAAAGCTAGTGAGAAATTCAATTGATACAACCGCTCGACATTCCTGAGGTGAAGCTTATCACGCCAAAAAAAATTGGTGATGACCGAGGTTTTTTCTCCGAAACTTTCAATCAGGCTTCATTGGTCGAATCGGGTGTTGATCTCAATTTTGTTCAAGACAATCATTCCTATTCTGCTGCTAAAGGCGTGCTCCGGGGACTGCACTATCAGGCGCCGCCATTTGCTCAGGACAAGCTGGTGCGCTGCACTAAGGGGAGGATCTACGATGTCGCCGTCGATATCAGAAAAGGTTCACCGACATTTGGGCAGTATGTAGGCGCCGAACTGAGTGAGGAAAATTGGACGCAAATACTGGTGCCGAAGGGGTTTGCGCACGGATTTATTACGCTGGAAGATGGCTGCGAAGTTCAGTACAAGGTTACCAATTATTATTCGAAAGAATGCGACCGGAATATTGCCTGGAACGATCCAGACATCGCAATCGAATGGCCAATCGATCCAGAGTTAATAACGTTGTCTGACAAAGACACGAACGCGCCGCTGCTTTCCAAGGTGGATCTGGTTTTCACGTATGAAAGTGAGCATGCGTCTGGGGGCGCTGGACAATGAAATTACTCATCACTGGCGGTGCCGGCTTCATCGGGTCGGCATTGTGCAGATATGTCATCGAAGAAACAGACCATAGCGTCGTAAATGTCGACAAGTTGACCTATGCGGCGAATTTGGACTCGGTTTCGAGCATTGCCTCTGATGAACGTTACGCCTTTGAACGGGCGGATATCGCTGACGCTGATGCGATGGCGGATATTTTTGCGCGCCATGCGCCAGATGCCGTTATGCATCTCGCGGCCGAGAGCCATGTTGACCGGTCCATCACGGGCGCGGCAGATTTTATCCAAACCAACATAGTTGGATCGTTCGTATTGCTTGAGGCAGCGCGGGCTTATTGGGACAAATTGCCGTCTGGTCGAAAAGACCAATTCCGGTTCCTGCATGTATCGACCGACGAGGTTTATGGCTCGCTTGGCGCGGAAGGCCTCTTCACTGAGAAGACGGCATATGATCCGAGCTCGCCATATTCTGCCTCGAAGGCTGCCTCTGACCACCTCCTGACGGCGTGGCACAGAACATATGGATTTCCCGGGCTGATATCGAACTGCTCGAATAATTATGGCCCGTACCACTTCCCCGAAAAGCTCATTCCGCTGGTCACGCTTAATGCGATGCAAATGAAGCCTCTGCCCGTGTATGGTGATGGGTCAAATGTGCGCGACTGGCTTTATGTCCGCGATCACGCGCGCGCACTGCTCCTGATTCTGCAGAAAGGCGCATTGGGCGAAAAATACAATGTTGGCGGAAACAATGAGCGTACGAATTTGCAGGTTGTGCACGCCATATGTGATACGCTTGATGAGATGAAACCGGCTGACCGTTCGCGAAGAAGCTTGATCGAGTTCGTGACGGACCGGCCGGGCCACGATGCCCGCTATGCGATCGACTCCACGCGGCTTCAAAGCGAGCTTGGCTGGAAACCGGAAGAGAATTTCGAAAGCGGCCTCGCCAAGACTGTCGCCTGGTATCTTGCAAATGAGCGATGGTGGAAGCCATTGCGCGAAGCAAAATATGACGGCCAGCGTCTCGGGCTACTGAAACATGCCTGATTCAAACCGACGACCGAAAAATTCGTGATGAACATTCTTGTGATTGGAGAAACCGGGCAGGTCGCTCGCGCCCTCGTTGAGCGCGCGAGCGATCGTGACAATGTCACTGCACTTGGGCGGCCTGAGCTGGACTTGACGAAAAAAGCGTCCGTTGTGTCGGCGGTGAATAAGGTCCGGCCGGACATTATCGTCAACGCTGCTGCATATACGGCCGTCGATAAGGCAGAATCTGACGAAGACGCAGCTTATCTGGTCAACCAGGACGGCCCCGCCGTTCTGGCGGAACTGTGCAATTCCCTGAGCATTCCGCTTGTGCATTATTCAACCGACTATGTATTCGACGGCACAGCGCAAAACGCTTACGCTGAAGATGCGGCGCCCCAGCCACTGGGCGTGTACGGACGATCGAAGCTGGCTGGCGAAAAGGCCGTAGCGGATCGTTTGGAAAATCACGTCGTCTTTCGTACGGCGTGGGTGTACAGTCCGTTCGGAAACAATTTTGTGAAAACGATGCTGCGTCTTGCATCTGACCGCGATGTTATCTCAGTGGTGGAAGACCAGTTCGGATGCCCGACGTCAGCGCTCGATATTGCGGATGCAACACTTGAAGTCGCAAGGCAGATGGTGGGCGGGAATATCAAACCGGGCATTTATCATATGTGCGGCCAGAACGACACGAACTGGTATGGATTCGCGAAGGCCATATTTGAGGCATCAGAAGAGTTCGGTGGCCCGTCGGCAAAAGTCGAGCCCATTCCATCCTCGCAATTTCCTACGCCTGCCAAGAGACCGAAAAATTCGCGGCTGAACTCTGCGAAGCTGCTGAATGAATACGGTGTGCAACTACCGGACTGGCGCGCCAGTACGCGCGCCTGCGTTCGCAGAATACTCAATGAAAGGAGTGCGCCGTGAAGGGCATTATTCTCGCTGGAGGTTCGGGGACACGTCTGCACCCTTTGACGTCGGTTGTCTCCAAGCAACTTCTGCCAGTCTACGACAAGCCGTTGATCTATTATCCAGTCAGTACGCTGATGCTGGCCGGCATCCGGGATATTCTCATTATCACAACACCGGATTCAGCCCCTCTTTTCCAGGCTCTTCTGGGTGACGGCAGTCAGATCGGTATGAATTTCGAGTATGCCGTTCAGCCAAAGCCGGAAGGTCTTGCGCAAGCATTTCTCATTGGTGAGAAGTTTGTTGATGGCTCGCCTTGCGCGTTGGGGCTGGGCGACAACATATTTTTTGGCGCCGGGCTTGGCCAGCAACTCCGTACGGCTGGAATGCTGACAGAGGGCGCCTGCGTATTTTCATACAAGGTCAACGATCCGCACCGCTTCGGAATTGTAGAAATCTCCGAAGATGGGCGGGCTCTTTCAATCGAAGAGAAGCCCAAAACCCCACGCAGCGACTGGGCTGTTACGGGGCTTTATTTCTACGATAACAACGTTGTTGATATTGCTAAGGCGGTCCAGCCATCTGAGCGCGGCGAGCTGGAGATTACGTCCGTAAATGAAGCCTATCTCCAACAGGGGTCCTTGAAGGTGAACCGCCTGCCACGTGGGACGGCCTGGCTCGACGCGGGCACCTTCGACAGCCTGCTGGAGGCCTCTCATTTCGTGCAAACGCTCGAGAAAAGGCAGAAGTTCAAGATCGCGTGTCTTGAAGAAGTTGCCTGGCGCCAAGGCTTCATCGGACCGGAGCAGCTCGATAAGCTGGCCGGAAAATACAATAATGACTACAAGTCCTATCTACGCGGCTTGCTTAAGCACTAGACGCCGCGGATCCGATGATTGAAAAACTATTCTTGAGTGTAGGTGCCATGAAGGCGGGCACCACCTGGCTTCAGCAGCAGCTGACAAGCCATCCAAAAGTGTATTTCACACCGGAAAAAGAAATCCACTACTTCGCCGCGCCTGACGGGGAATCCCACCCGATGCGCATTGAAGATCGTGTGAGACGGTTCCAACGGGTCGTCTCGAACATCACGCCGGAGAACTTTAATCCACGGGTGAAAGCAAACCTGATCTGGTACACGCGCCATTATCTGGCAATGAAGACCAGCCCGCAATGGTATCAAAGATTGTTCGCCGGGCGCGAGCCAGGCCAATGGTGCGCGGATTTTTCCAACCTCTATTGTCTTCTTGACGCCGAAGACTGGAAGCTCATTCGGTCCGTCGCCGAGGAAATCAAGGTTGTCTACACCTTGCGCCATCCATTGAAGCGGATGTGGTCCCACGCAGTCTTTCATCATACCTTCGCGGGAAGCGAAACAGATCTTTCGGCGTGGACGGTTGAGGACTTCGAACGGTTTTTTGTTGCTGGCCGGCAGGATGTGCACGGTGACTACGCTACAAATCTGGAGCGCCTGAGGTCGGTTCTCGAACCCGACGAGCTTATGTTGCAGTTTTTTGAGCTGGTTCGCGAAACACCCATAGAGTCGCTCAATAACGTAGAGAATTTTCTTGGAATTGAGGCGCGCCGATACAGACACGAACGCGTGTCAAAGAAAGTGAATGCAACACCGCCTCGCCCAATGCCCGCTTCGTTTCTCGAGTACGCTCGACCGCTGCACGAAGATCAGGTTCGACGCTTGCAAGGCATGGGCGTGTCAGTGCCTAATAGCTGGGATTCCACAGTGGCAGATGACAAAAGCTGACTTAGGATTTGTCGCAGCCCAGACCTTCATATATCTGAATTAATCGGCTTTATCGGGCGCATATATTAGGAATAAAAACATGCTAAAAGCGGTTATCTGCGGAATGGAGCATTCCGGAACCACTCTACTGAGCGACCTTCTGCGGCAGTCTGGAACGCTGGAATCCGGATTTGAGTGCGGTGTGCTCATGACCGATTCGCCCCGTGAGTTCCCCGAGCTTGATCCGTTCTACGGCTTTATGGAAGAGGGCTGGAGCATAAGCAAAAAGGACCTCGTCGAGTGCTGCAATACCGATTCGTTCGACGAATTTTACAAGCGCCTCAAAGCCGCATCAGCCATTACGCCTGAATCAATGGAGCTGTTCGATAAGACACCGAGATATGTCGCTGAGCTGACCAAGGTAATGCAGAATACAGACGCCCCAATTCTGCTGATCCATAAAGATCCACGCGCTGCAGTCTTTTCCGATTACAAGCGCGCCGGCGGCAAAGGTTTCGATAAATGGTTTGACAAATACTCCAGGGGCAAGCGTCGTTACATGCGCAGGTGCTACGCAGGTTATGAAGCAGGTAAGGCCAATCCTTCGCGCGTTCATTCAATCGCGCTGGAAGACCTTTGCTTTGCGTCCCGGGACACGTGCGAGGGTATTTTCAAGCACATCGGTCTGAAATTTGACCTGACATACCTGCTGCTTGAAAACCTGCGTTATAAGAATACGCGCGCCAAATTCGTTTCGGCAGATATCGTGCTCGAATATCGCAAAGGCTTTTCCAAAAGCGATCTCAAGCGCATCGAGACGGATTTTGCCGAATTTGACGACTGGTTCTACGACTAGGCGTCAGAATTGAGCATCCAGCTCAGCGTTTCTTCAATCGGTCTGAAGGCGATGTCGCCGACGGCCGACATCAAGCGACCGTTGTCTCCGCGCAGTTTTTCAATCTCGTTCGGCCTCACGAACTCAGGATTGACCTCTACTTGCAGCGTGTTGCCCGATATTTCACGACAGTGCTCAATTATCGAAGAGAGCGATATGAGCCGACCGGAGCAGATATTTACCACCTCGTGATCGGTGTCGCTGGTCAGAAGTCTGCAATAAGACTCAGCAACATCTCTCACATCAGAGAAGTCTCGCGCGACATTTGTGTTGCCAAGAAGGATATTCGGCGCGGCCCTCCGGAAATGTGAAACAATCTTGGGGATCAGAAATTTCTCATGCTGCCCGACGCCGGTGTAATTGAACGGACGAGTTACAAGCAAAGGCAATTTGGCGCGCCAATTGCCGGCCATATGCTCCATCGCAAGTTTGCTTCCCGCATAATGGTTTACGGGGTGGGGGCATACGGTTTCATCGATACATTCAATGTTGGGGTTACCGTAGACATTGGCAGTGCTAGCGAGAATGACTTTCCGAAGTCCAGAGGCGTTCGCTGACAATGACTTCAGCAGATTTTCGGTGCCAATGAGATTTACTTTATACAGCTCCAGAGGGTCTGGATGTGCGGCAAAACTGATGCCGGCGAGATGGATCACATACGAGGGCGAAACCTTCCGCACCATAGCGTCGACTTGATGCTGGTCCGTAAGATCGCATTGAAAAAGATTTGAGGCCTCTCGATTTGACATCGTGGTGCCTGCAAAATCGTACCCTTCACGGGCCAGAACCTTTTGCAGGTAGTGGCCAGTGAAGCTGTCGCCCCCTGTGACCAGGACCGTCGTCATTAAAATCGAAATCCTGTCTGATTTCTGGTGAGGTCAGCTTTGACCATCATCGCGCACAGGTCCTCAAGCGTTGTTTCGGGGACCCAGCCCAGCTCGCGATTTGCACGCGAGGCATCGCCAATCAACAAGTCCACTTCAGCAGGACGATAGAATTTTGGGTCGATTTTGACCACCGTTTTCCCAGACTTCTTGTCGGTTGCGATCTCGTTGACATCTGATCCGCTCCACTCGACCTCAATTCCGGCACTCTTGAAAGCAAGCGTCGCAAAATCTCGGACGGTCTCAGTCCGGTTCGTGGCAAGAACAAAGGTATCTGAGGTATCTTGCTGCATCATTCGCCACATGCCTTCGACATAGTCGGCCGCAAAGCCCCAATCGCGTTTGGCATCAATATTTCCAAGCGAGATTGATTCTGATTTCCCGAGTGCAACCCTGGCGACGCCGTCCGTGATTTTGCGGGTCACAAATTCGAGCCCGCGAAGGGGCGACTCGTGATTGAAGAGGATGCCGCTGCAAGCGAACATGTCGTAGGACTCGCGATAGTTCACGACGGCCCAATGAGCAAACAGCTTTGCGAAGCCATATGGGCTACGCGGGTGGAACGGGGTGTCCTCAGTCTGAGGAATTTCCCGGACCTTGCCAAACATTTCTGATGTCGACGCCTGGTAAAATTTTATCGATTTGTCGCAGAGACGGATCGCCTCCAACAAATGGAGCGCGCCAAGCCCGGTTGCGTGAGCCGTGGAGACGGGCTGCATAAACGAAACGCCGACAAAACTCTGGGCGGCCAAATTATAAATTTCGTCAGGTTTGCAATGTGCAATCAATGAAATGGCGTTACCGGGATCGGTGAGATCGTATTCGACCAGCTCCAGGTTTGGATGCCCAATGCAGTCGAGGTGCTCTAGCCGCCAGAAATTAGTGGAGCTTGTGCGTCTGAACGTGCCGAATACCTTGTACCCTTTATCGAGCAGGCTGCGCGTCAGATATGCCCCATCTTGTCCGGAAATTCCGGTGATAATAGCTCTTTTCATAAGCCCCAACGTATGTCCAAATATTCAATAATTCCGCTTTCCTGAGCAGCAAAAGCTGGCTTGGGGTCCGCTGACGAAGTCTGGCAATAGCTGCTCGAACTATGTTATTCAAGAAAAAGCTATCGGATTAAAATCTAATTTGGCCTTAATTGTATTCGCACTGGGCAGAAGGCTTGGCAATTGAATGAAATTGGGCCTCTAAGCGCGGCCGAACTTTTAATTCAGGTGGGACCCGCTACCATTGTTTGGTAAGACGTAGGCAAACTTGGAAGCAAGCAGGGGATAATCACTTGTCACAATCTTTCCGCCCAGTATCTGCACCAGACAACGCTAAAGCGGATATCTCGTGCATGCAGATGGAGGCGGTGCACGAGCATATCACCGCTGGGTTCTTTAAAGTGTTTAGTGAGCTCGGTGTAACGTGTAATGGCCATTTCAATCGCCGTATTCTGCAGCTGAACGGCGACTTGTTTAACCATCTCAGCTATGCGGGCGTGCACGTCGACTATCCGGTACTTGTGGGCCGCCATTGCTGGCAAGCGCTCGCAGATCGGATTATTACGGAATCACCTGAACTCCTGTTTTTCAATACGTTCCAGAAAGACGGTATTGCCGGGTGGGCAGAACAGTTTGATCGCCCCGTGATTGCAATTGTTCACAATCCAGGAAAATTTGCAGACTCAGAAGTATGTATGCGGTGGGCACGCTCCGGCCGATTAACAGTTTTCTGTCTGGCCGAGCACGTACAGAAAAGCTTGCTGAAGCGTGTCCCCGAGCTCGAAGGACGGGTTCACGTACACTATGCTTATGAAGTATTGCCGCCTGGTCCGGACGAATATGACGCCGATGCGGATGTCCTGAACATTGTGATACCCGGTTCGGTTAATTATCTGAATCGTGGTTTTGATGGCTTGATTGATACCCTCAAAGAAACAGGCTCTGCACTCGAAAGGCCCGTTAAGTTTTCCATCATTGCAGGTGGGCCCGACCGAAAGCGGCTTGAGGAGGACATTTCAAAATACGGACTTGAGAAGTATTTTGAGCTCCTTCCGCTTGATCCTTTAAGTGGCAGGGTCCCACACAGTCTTTACCTGGAAGCACTTGGCAGTTGCCAGGCAATCATGCCCCTCCTGCCGGCCAGCAGGATCGATTATCTGAAGAGCAAAGTGACCTCCGGAGTATTGGCCGGGCTAGGGGCGGCACGTCCGATGATATGTCCGCCCGAAGTTGGAGAAGCCTATGGTTTCGAACCGATCAATCTGCCCACAGATCGCCCCTTTGACATCTCCAAAGCAGATTTGTCGCCGGCAACTTTACGTGACCGCCGGCAGCGGGGACTGAAGATCCGAGAAATTTCGAACAAGCACAATCGCGAGGTCATTGAGCGTGTCTTGGCAGACCATGGTCTAGTCCATAAGGACCGGGTCGATGCCACAGCTGAAGCCGAAAAACCTCGCAGACGCTGGTTCCGATAGATTAGCATTTTGATCGAGCTGAGTATTGCCTTGTTTATTGGCCAAGTTCGCAATTCGCAGCGCTTGAGTCAGTCGGCCGCAACCAAGATTGGCGTATTCTCATATATTTGTTGTTCCAGCCGGGTTGGGTTGGTAGTGAAGCAACACTCAGTATTTTGACTAAGGATTCCCGAAAGATGAATGAAGCCCGGCCTCTACAGAAAAAGGACCTACCGACCATTGAGGTCCTGCCGAGGACGAACGACGAAAAGAGAACTTACGTCATCTTCGGTGTCCCCCGTGGCGGAACAACGATGGTCGCAGGGGTGGCCAGGATGTGCGGTCTGGATATCGGCAGCAACTTACCTGACAACTGTGAGGATTCGCTGTTCAGCCTCGACGTCATCAAACGCGAGCTTGGCGATCAGGACCAGGCCCTGGAGCAAATCAGGAGCAATGTTCAGCAGCTGAGTAAAGAGAAATCGATCTGGGGTTGGAAGTTTCCAACGGCATTCCGATACTTACGCGACATCAAGTCCGATCTGGTCAACCCTCACCTTATTGTGGTCTTCAGAGATGCTGTGGCCATTTCAACTCGTCGTGTGGTCCGGGGTATGGATGCGGTGGAAGCGCTGAAGCGTTTCACAGCCATGCAAAATCATAATGTGGATCTGATTTCAGACTGGGATGTGCCAACCCTCCTCGTAAGCTATGAGAAGGCAGTGTCGAATCCGGAAGGTCTGGTACAGGGCTTGTGCGACTTTATCGGCACCGAAAACAACGTAGATATGGAAGAGGCTCGCGATTACATGCAGCCGGGCAGGTACAAGCCCGTTCCAACCACAGGCGTCTGAGACGAAACCTTTATCGGCCATCACGACGGCTGTGCATTGCGGGCTATACATTTGCCAGCCCGCTAGCTGTCCGTTCTAAAGGCGATGTGCCTCAGCATGATTGCTGCGCTTAGAGTATCTCCATGACCTCATGTAGATGCTTCAGCGCAATGCTGGGCCCTTACATTCCGCGGCTCGCATCTTCGTCAAAATGCCTTGCCACGCCGAAAGGATCGGGCGCGCGGGACGATCGCGCAAAAACGCCGCCCCGCATCAGGCTGGCCGAAGCTATTCTTCCTTCACCTCAAATGTATGGGTGCCCATCAAATAGCGGGATACCAGTCTGGATATTGCCTTGAGATCAATCATGTCAGGTTTGGCATAGATGAAGTTGAACTGGTTAATCCGCTGAACGTCGCGAGCTATTGCGATAAAGCCCTGAGACACGAGAAATTCATCGACATCCTTGGCAAGCCACTGCCCGTCCCAGATCGCTTTTGTTTCGACCTCGATGAACAGCGTGGCTGTCTGTTCGAGAATACGCTTGGCCGCACCGAATACCTGTGATGTCGCGCCCTCAACATCAATCCAGAGCGCAAACCTGTCATCCGCGGACGACGTCGCATAGCTATCTAGCGTCTCGCAAGCGACCTTCACCTCCTCGGTATTATCGGTATGAAGATTCGACATGAGGCTTGCCATCTGGTTTTCAGCGGGCCGCTCGGTTCCTTTGAAATCGCGTGGAATGCGAATTTTGAGCTCGCCGTTTTCCGGTCCGATGCAAAGGTGCCTGTAATCAACGCCTTGTGCTTGCACGTTCTTGGAAAAACGCTCGTAGACGTGAGGATTGGCTTCAAATGCGATAACGCTTGAATCTGGGTATTTGCGCTTGAACGACTTCGAAAAACCGGCGTCATATGCACCGACTTCCAGCGCCCGGGTAACATTCGCGCTTTCGATTACCTTATCAAAAATGAACCGCAGCTGCTGACCGATCTTGTCCCGGCTGCGGCTTGACGAACTCAAGATGTCAGCCTGTATGGCACTCATCATCTCATGGCTGTTCATTTACGTATCTCCGTAAGGTTATTAGTCAGCATACTGATCATTGGCGTCTGCCAATCGAGCCTAAGCAAAATTTTGCAATGGTTTTCAAGCTGCACCATCATCCCCCACAGACCTATGCTTTCTAAAAATCGAAGCAGAGCTTGCGCAGCCATTTAGAAATTGAGTTTATAATCAATCGGGAGCACCGTCCAGTACAAGTCATCCTGACCACGTCAATTCGGCCCGATTCTATCGCGGTTGCATCCATACTCGCGTCTTGGCGAAAAAACTGACTTGAATTGAAGCAAATCAATTCCTCGCTCCAGCGAGTGACGAACTCAGCCTAATAATTCTTTTGCGGCGGTATTGAGTTCAGCCGACGAATAATGTTCTAGAAATTCGCGAACGTGCTCGACGAAAGTCGCGTCTTCAAAAAGAGCCCGATATTCAGGATGGCTCGCATGTTCGAGATATCTTGTTTCAAGCGAAGACTTCTGCGGCGCCGCCTGGCCTGGCTTATAGGCCGCAAATGAGCTGCCGCCGCCCCATTGCACAGTGTAATTTACGTCGGAGCTATCTTCACGATCAAACAGAGCCAAAAACGACTTCCGTAAGTCCTTATTATCGAGCCAGTCGTTGTAAATAATGCCGATTACGTCACTTCTCTCTTTCGGCAAAGCCTTGTAGGCACGCCAATGATCACACCAGATCTCGCGAGATGATTTAAGTTTATTGATCGCTGCCTGATACTCATCAGAGGTCGGCTCAAAACTCTTGAGCGCCTTTTGAGCGTATTGGAACTGACTGGCGAGATTATTGAACGGGTCCCGGATCCAGATCACGTATCTTCGTGTTTTGCTGTCTCCAACCCTGCTCTCTTTCGACGGGTCGTCAAAGATGTCCAGAGCCTGCTGCGTGGTATAGCTCTCGGTATTGTAGAGAAGCAGGTTTTTGGGCGTCGCGCTGCCATAGTCGTCAGCCTCAATATCGATATTCAGATCATTCTTGAAGCGGTCCTGTGGATTTGAGCGGATATATCGCGGCCGGATCATACGGGCATCGGCAACGCAGTTGAGAAACAGGTGTCCAGGCACATTGCTGCAAACCCACTCAATGAAAGCGTGATGCCCGCTTCGCTGAAGCGCATTGACCATAACTTCGTACTGATTGAGGCACTGTTGGCCCGCCACACTTTTCGCCATTATCTGCCCCGTTCTACCTGCAGCCAAACTGTATTCACCGATCAGAAATTTGTAGCGGGCAACTGGCCCAAGTGTTCGTTGGACGTCGCCTTACACTCATCTCGTCGATGAAAGGACTGCTGGATTCAACAGCCACAAAACAATGCTATTTTTGACAGTTTCGCGTTGAAAGGTCAAAGTATTTGAGCAAATTCGGCCATATTCTTGCTAGCTGCTTTTCTTTTAGCGCTGGCTCAATTCGCACTGTGTTCCACATCAGGGCGAGAGAGCTTGAGAAGAGTGTGTGCAGACTAGTTTCGAACGCGTTCCTTGCCAATATCCAACCTCTTCAGGTTCATTTCCTCAGCAACATAATTTGCGAGCAAACGAGCACCGAAAACCGACAAATGATTGTGATCAAAATAAAGAATATGTTTGTCGGACACGTTCGCGCACCGTCCAGATTTTCGAGAACACAAAAGTCTGTCCGGCATTATTCGGAGCAAATTTGGCTGATCTTGAATTTCGTTCAGCAGGCGCCTGGCTGAGCCTGCGCGGTTCAGAAAGGATCGATAGCTGGTCGTCAGTTCCATCGCGTCGAATGCAGCAAGCTTCTCGTCATTGTCCTTTGAGTTCAACCGAGCGGCGACCTCATCTGGAACGTTCCAGCCCGCTTCCGGTATGGGATAAACGAGCACCACTCGGTGCTGGTTTTCCAGAAGCGTATTCAGGGTGGCTTTTAGCAACTCATCCCAGGTCTGATTCTGAAACTCGGGAAGATCGGAAACTTCGGATGTAATCGACCTGTCGGTTACATAATGGCCGCCCTCTTGATTGTCGTAATTTTCGCGCTCCATGTAGTACGGAAAATTATTGGAATAAACGATCGTCGAAGGCTTCAGATCGGTCAGGAATTTTTGACGCGCAATGCTGTATTCCGCATCGCAGCCCGGCTTCGTTTTCTTGCCGTTAATAACCGAGTATGTGCCCACGACATGTGGGCAGCCAGCGGTCGCGAGAACGTAAAAGTTCAAATTGTTCGCCTGCGCCAGTTCCAGAAACGCAGGTGCAATAGCTTGCGCATGACTGTCGCCAACGACGACGAGATTTTCTGTGGCGCCGGGTATTAGCGCTTTGCAAAGTGGAAGTTTCGCCGCTCGATCGCAAACCATACCGTCGAGTTTTGCAAGGTTGCCTGCCCTCAATCCCTCGAACAGTTGTGATGCATCGCCGGTCCTCTGCTGCGCGCCTCCGCTTTGATAGAAATACCCATAAATTCCCACGGTCATGATCGAGACCATGAGCAGCCCTGAAAAGAAAGTCTTTCGACCCAGCGCCGTCGAACGCCTCGTGGTTTTTTCTATAAGGTAAAAGGAGGCGACCCCCAGAAGGATAGAGGCCCCCATAATTGCGACGGCAAAGGTGTGATCCAGTTCTCCGTAATGGATCCGCGCAAACGCAAAAAGTGGAAAATGCCAAAGATAAACCGAGTAAGATATCAGACCTATACCGACCATAATGCCGGAACTGAGAAGCCGTGTAATAAGCTCGCCTGGGCGCGCAAACCAGATAATCAGCATGGTTCCGACGATCGGAATTGCAGTGATGAACGAGGGGTGACGCATGTCGTCGTGGAAAGCGATGATTGCAAAACATATCATCGCCAGTCCGAGGGGCGGGAAAACCGCACTGGTTAGCTTGCCGGGCGATCGACCGTAGTCGAGCTCGAGCTTAGCCAGCACAGAGCCCGCTAGAAGCTCCCAGCCGCGCGCTGGAAGGAGGTAAAACGCAGCATCGGGCCAGATAGCACTCGTAGCATGAGCCACCAGAAGAGACAGGAGCAGTGTCGCGACCAGGAAATGCAAAACAAATCGCCGCGCAAACCGGTAGACGATTCCGAGAAGGATTGGAAAGAATATGTAAAACTGCTCTTCCAGTGAGAGCGTCCATGTATGGAGCAGAGGCTTGAGAGCACTCGCTTGAGCCGTATAGCTGTCCTCCATCCAGAAAAAGATGTTCGAGCTGAAAAATACGGAGGAAAGTCCGGATGCAGCGAATTCCTTCAGTGCCTGAGGCATCATCAGGAACCAGCCTGCGATGGCAGAGGCCAACAAAACCGCAAACAGAACAGGCAAGATGCGCCGTGCCCGCCGTTCATAGAAGCGCAGGTAGCTAAATCCCTCGCCTTGCTGTTCCCGCAGAATGATTGCGGTGATCAGAAACCCGGAAATCACGAAGAAAATATCAACGCCAATAAATCCTCCACTAAGGAGAATTGAGCCACCAAAGTTCAGCTCTGCGTGGTAAACGAGAACAGCAATTACCGCGATGGCGCGTAAGCCATCGATTTCGCGCCGATATTTCAGAGCCATTACGCTACCGTTTCTACGACTTTCGACGACAAAGCCTTTTCGTACAATTTGATAAGCTCTCTGGCTTGCTCGACGGGCTTTCGAATTTTTGTGGCTTTTGGAGATGCCATATACGTTTCAGGAGAACTGTTAACGATATCAAGCACCCGGGAAATGTCTCCCGGCGTTCCTGGATCGAAAACATGTCCATTCTCGCCCTCAATTACATCCTCTGCCGCCGCGCCCCTGTTAGAGGCAAGTAGCCAGCTACCTGTCGACAGAGCCTCACGCGCCACGAGTCCAAAGCTCTCCGGCCAGATTGAGGGGACGATTACGGCGTTGAGGCGCTTGTATAGATTGGCGACCTGATCCTGGGGAACAAAACCGATCCGTTCCACCTCAGTTGCTCCCCAGACTTCATGTTCAGTCTCATTCTCGCGGAGAGAATGATCAACAATTATCAGTTTAAGGCGGTCGAAATTGCCTAAGGTTATCGCCGCGCGCATCGCGTGATAGCCTTTATAGTGGGCGATCCCGGCCAAGTATCCAATTGTCACATTGGTCGATGCAAGCTTCTTCAGTTTCTTGATGGGCTCGCTGCCATTCGGAACAGAGACGATGTCTTCAAGACCGGCGCGATCCCGGATCAGATCCCGGAAGGAATCTGACACAGCCAGCAATCCGGCAGCGCCATCCAATGCAGGCTTCAGCGCATCCTGCCGGTTGGCGGCGTTGCGTCCGAAAATTGAATAGGCATGATTGCGGTTGCGATAGTCATACATGCCAATCTCACCGGTTTCATCAACGAGGAACTGGCGATCAGAGACCCACCAACCATCATGCATGGTGATGAAGTACGGAATCTGCCTTTCCTTTGCGGCGAGAACAACGTCGCTGGTTAGCCTCTGTATGCAATGAAAATGAATCACGTCTGGCTGGAAATAATCAAGCACAGACTCAAAGCGTTTCTTCATCTCGGGGTCGGACACGAGAAAGTCCGAATCCGCACGCAGTTGCGCCGCTACTGCGTAGACCGGGCCTTGGGGCGTCGGAAACGACCGCATCATATGAGCAACAGGGCCACCTTGCAGAGAGCAAAAGACCGCAATTTCCTCAAATTTTCCAGTCGCATGGAAATCGCGAATATTGTCCGCAACGACCCGTGTGGCGCCACCGATCATTTGAGGCGCATAAAATACATTCACTACCAAAAGGCGCATAACTCAACTACCCACTGATTGTTCGGTGAAAGTGATAATGTTGTCGAAAATCTCTTTCAGTGAACTTGCCATGACTGGCAGGCTGTACCGATACAGCACGGTTTCTCGAGCCTGATGCGAAATCTGTTTTCGTGTCTTTTCGCTCTCCACGAGCGAGGACAGTTTATCGACCCAATCCTGATGGGTCTCGGCCAGGAGGCCCGTTTCGCCGTCTACAACGACACCTTCCATTGTGCTCGTCTTGCTTACAACGGAGGGAATTCCCAGCATAGCTGCTTCCAGCCACTTAATTTCGCTTTTGCAATCAGTGAGCAGGCTCTTCTTCAATACAGCAACATTGATGTCAGCTTCCGAAAGCATTTCCCAATACTTCTGGATGTCCCATTCGGGCGCCGCCAATATACACCGTTTGTCAAACTTCGCCTGCAATGCAGGCGCATCGACATGCCCCAGAGCAACAAACTCCACGTTCTTGTGGCGCTCCATCACTTCCTGGACGGCAGAGAAAAAAGTGTCCTGAAGGAAATCTTTGTGCGCTTTTGTGCCAGAACCATAGAAAATGCGAACTGATTTGCGCCTTGGGCGAGAAGCTTCGCGCGCATCAGCAGTCTTAATGCCCTGCATGTGCGCAGATCCGAGTGCGTTCCGATGTGTAAATGCTTTTCCGCTACGTACCAGTTTCGCCAACTCGCGCGCCAGACACGGGGTGGAGGCGAGCCCGAATTGACAAAGCCGCGCCACGCCGCCGTTGTACGAGGTCGCCAAGGCCAGACCGGCATGTTCTTCTTTTGACAGGGACTTGTCGTAAGCACTGAGCGGCTCGGGAAAATGAGCCGGGTCAATCAAGAGATCGTCAATTTCGTACACTGTCGGACGACCAAGATCATTTGCCGCGCGGATTACCTTCAGAACATCAAAGAAGGCTGGTGCCCGATAGACGAGCCAGATGTCAAACAGGCCAACTTGCTCATAAGCTTTTCCGCAATCTTTGCGGAAGTCGAACAGCTCGACCTCGAAACCGGCTTCTTCCAATTGTTCGATCTTCTGGTCGACCCGGTACAAACGACACTGAGGCAGAAACAAATCAGCCAGAAAACCTATTCTGAGTGGGCGCTTGCCGAGTGCCGGCTTAGGCTGATAGGTCGCTCCGTCGGACTCGTTCCAACCATAAGGTTTGAGCGCTTGGTAGGTATCCTGGATGATCGCATCGAGTATCTCGCGACCTTGGTCGACCCGGCCGGTGTCCGCAAGGCGCTTGGCCTTGTGGCGACAGTTGTCGAAGCGTGATTGAAGCAATTTTTCTACTTCACCCTCCACCCAGATGCTGTCGTCCTCCAAAAAGGCCGCCCGCTCAAGATGAATTGTCGCCTCGTCAAGCATGCCTGACCGCTTCAGAATATCGGACCTGTGATATTCCAGCCAGAACTGTTCAATCGGAATCTCGCTCGATTTTCTGTCGAGTAGACGATTTGCGCCAAAGTACCGGCCGAGGTTCTTGTAGTGCTCAGCCATAATCAGATTGAGCTGCAGGCTCGAGCGCCCCAGAAGCTCAAGCTTCTCTATGACGGCCAAGGCCTTCGCCGGGTCCTGGCGATTCAGTTGAACGATCGCATCTTCAATCGAACGAAAGAACTGATCGGAGATTTCAAAATCGAACCGCCCTTCCGCAAGTCCGGACCGCAGAAAATGAAGCAGGCTCTGAGCTGCATTCCAGGTCGCCGGCAAATCTGTGTAGGACTCCAGGTACCCATCATGATCAAAATCATCAATCGCGGTGCTGGCCTGAATGCCAAAGTGGCGCAGCATGTGAGCTTCGCTGATGAAGCGACCCCCGCCTATACCTGAGTGCAGCCAGTCCTTGTACAGACTTACATCGGACATGGTTTCTGTATCTGGATACAGGCTTCTATAGAAATCGGGATCCGGCACCAAATGGAAATCAAGTGGGTGCAGTTGATCGGCGCCGTCATGAAGCAAGTAGGTCAGCGCGTCGGACTTGGTCTGAAAGTAGCACCTTTTCTTGCCAAGCATGTTGAACGCGGCAAGATTCATAAGTCCGGCGACCGCAGTAAATTTGGGATCGATCGGTTTCGATATTTTTGCCGGCGCCGGTGCCTCCTCGACTTCCTTTAAGTGCGTCTCTTCTTCCAATAACATCGTATTAGCCCACCCCCGGCTGTCTGCGTCATTTTCGACATCGACATTTGGCGATGTCTTGGTTTGATGATCCTTACTTGTCCTGAAACCCTTCAGTGATTTCCTGGCGATACTTTTGAGCCGTCCCTTGAGCGTCGATGTGCTGGAATGAAGCTTGTAAGCCTCGTTGAGTTCTGAGCGCTCAGGCAACCGGCCCAGTTTAGTTGAAACAATCGATATCATGTCGCTGCCGGAAATTTGTGCATTCGGCGCTCGACCTTCGGTCATTCCAGACATCAGATAATGTCCAAATGCATCTACGCCGGAAGCGGCCACATCTTGATTGACATTCAGATAGTATGCTTCATCAAAGTGCTCGCTAATCGCGGCAATCAGTTCCGACAAGCGGGTGTTTTGTTCGTTTTTCATCAGGTCAATCAATCTGTTGCCTAAACACAAAAACAGCCATTTGCGACATAGGGCGTCCCCTCCCGTTTCACCTGCATCCCATACCTCACGAGATTATGGATGCAAGTACTTTCCCTGTATGGCCTTCAAACTTTCGACGTTGTGTTAAAATTGAGCATTGGTGACTATATTGGCGACGAAATTGAGGTAAAGCATCGGCTGATTTTAATTCTCTGGGCCTGCGGGGAGCGGAAGGCATAATGCGTGTTTGAGCAACAAAAACTGAAATTCGGATTCTGGAGGAAATCAGCAGATTCTTTTCGCACGCCTCTCTACCATGCCGACTTTCCGGTGGTCGTAATGTGGTCGCAAAAGGCCGCATGTACGGTGGCGGTGAAATGGTTCTTTCATCACATTGGGCTGCTGGAGGAAGCGCTCAGCCACCATCGCTGGATTCACAACTATGAGAATGAGGTGTTCAAAGCCAGAGCAGGATACCTCAAGGAATGTCGCCGCGCCATTTCGTCTGGCAAACCCGTCGTCAAGCTGGTCAGAAATCCGTATGCTCGGGCCTATAGCGGTTATCTGGAGACCTGCAATCGCCGTGTACTGACGGACAAAAAGCATTGGTCAAGCCATGCACGCGCGGAAATTCTCGAAAAACTAACAGGCCAGCCACAAGATATGGAGCTTGCATATTCGTTTCTTCAATATTGTGACTGGCTTGGCGGCCAACCAGAAAGCGGACTGGATCCGCACATCGCGCCTCAACATGAACGGGTCGAGAACAATCTGGAAGTCCGCACGCTCAAAATAGATGGTGCAACTGACGTATTTCTTGAAATCGAAACCGAGTACGGCTTACCCTCGACTGAGAATAATATGTCGATCCACCACTCATCACACCATCACAAGCGGAAAAACATAACCGATGAAGAGGCAACAGGTCTCTTGACGCTGGGGATGCCTTTAAAGCGCGAGCGGGATTTTCAGGTTCCAGACATCAGTCCGCATATCATTGCAGCATCGCCTGCAGGGGCGACACTTCGACATGTGTATCGCCGTGACTTTCAGGCGTACGGGTACGAAATATGACTATGTCTGAAGAGCGGTCTGTGACGACAAATCCTGCTGAGCAGGCGGCCGCCGAAAAAGCCTATTTGAGGCGCGTTCGCCTCATGCGGAGGGACCGGTCGACTTTACATGATCTGTATGCGTCATTGCAGCTCCATCAGCTCTGGCGCGCACTGGCATGGGAAGATTTGATCCAGCGTTACCGACGAGCCTCCCTGGGGGTCGGCTGGATCGTCATTTCCTACGTCCTCATGGTTTTCATTTTTGTCGTCATCTTCGGCCGTAGCTCTGCGGTTAGAACCGAACTTGAATATACGATCTATCTTGGCACTGGCCTGTGGGGGTTTGCTTTTCTTCAGACATCGGTCATCCGCGGGACCGCAATTTTTGCCTCAAATGGAGGGTGGATAAAGTCCTCCAGAGTTCCATTGGGTGTTCTTTCGCTCAGCCTGCTGATGAATTGCCTGATGGAAATGATGATCATCGGTGTGATCGTGATCCCGTTCGTTTTCATCTTTGCAGGAATTCCTTCGCCCTTGCTGATGCTTTGCATATTTGGTGCGATCGTCTGCTACATCATCAATTCGCTTTGGTGCACGTTATTGTTCGGATCGATCGGGGCCTGGTCTTCTGATTTTCAACAACTGGTACCTTCATTGATGCGGATCGTTTTCTTCGCGACACCTATTTTCTGGGACTATCAGACCCAACAGGGTAGGCGTGTCCTGCTTGCCGAATTCAATCCTTTCTCACATTTCGTCGCAATTCTGAGAGAGCCCCTGATGGGAAATGTTCCAGATGCCAGACACTGGTTCGTTGTCCTCGGTTTCATGATTGTCGGCTGGTGCGCAGCTCTCATCGTCTTTAATTACGCCAGGCCCCGCCTGTCAGCTTGGGTCTAAATTTTGGCGCATATACACCTCGAAAACGTTTGTTTCTCTTTCCCTATCCGCTTGTCCATGGGCGGGCGCCTCAAGTCTGATGATCAGCCATCGGACCCTCGGGTGTTGCGCAGCAAGAATGGCCGGGTGAAAGGCTTCCAGGTTCTGGAAGATATTTCCTTCAAGCTCGAAGAGGGAGATCGCCTGGCGCTGATCGGGCGCAACGGATCCGGGAAGTCGACGCTGTTGAGAGTGCTCCACAGTGTCTTCACACCGGACTCCGGAACCATTGAAACCGTCGGAATGACAGATGCGCTGTTTGAGCTGGCGACGGGCACCCGCCCCGCCGCAACAGGCTATCAGAACATCATGCTAGGCGGCCTGATGCGCGGCTTTACCCGCGACGAAATCGAAGCCAAGGTTCCCGGTATCGCTGAATTCAGTGAACTCGGCGATTTTCTGCATTTGCCGATGAGTACATATTCTGCCGGCATGCGGATGCGATTGCTGTTTTCCCTTGCGACCGCCTTCGATCCGGAAATTGTATTGTTGGATGAATGGGTATCTGCAGGTGATGCTCAATTTCGCGCCAAGGCCGCCGAACGCATGACGTCTCATGTCGAAAAGGCGGGTATTTTGGTGATCGCATCGCATTCTGCGCGCCTCATAAAACGAAACTGCAACAAGGCTTTATGGCTTGAGCAAGGCAAGATTGTCAGGATGGGCGACCTCGATTCCGTGTTCGAAGAGTTCAATGCTGTGATCCAGCAGGGCAGCAAGCCCATGCCGGAGTTCGGCGCAGATTTTTGAGTTGGGACAGATGCGTCCTGGAATGCTGCTGTTTCAGTCAAACCAGCAGCCCGGTCAAACTTGCAATTGAAACGCCGACCCCGCCGCCAAAATCCATTTCGCGCACGAAAATGAGGTTTGCGGAAGAGATCGGAGAGGGGGTTTGGGTGTTCATCACATACTGACCTGTGATGGATTCCGCTCCGGCATATCCACGGACGCCTAAAAAAGTGCCCGGCCGACCGTCTGGTGTGACCTGAAGACCGGATTCGCCCGTGGGGCCGGCCGCAGCGGCGAGCTTTATCAGAACGCCCGACTGAGGAAATGACTGACCAAAGAGCGCCTCCATCATCGGGCTCACATCCACCGCGATGACCCTTCCCGACGTTATGGTATCTGGATCCCCAAGCTGGATAATGTCTCCCGCGCCCCAGCCCGAGATTGACGTAGCGTCGTAGACCTCGACACAGTCGCCAGTTGGTGCGGCGCAAACCCAGGCCGGCTGGGCAGGAGACTTGCTGGTATTCCAAATTCGCACCATTGACACGCCAGCCATCCGGGCCTCGTCAAACAGTGTGTTGGCCGTCATTTCATTGAGCCTCAGTGTCGTCCCTGAAACCTCGGCCAGCGTGTATTCTCGTGGATTTCGCAGCCGTGCCGGGTCGAGCCGGAAGATCGAGCAAACGGAGTCTTCGCCCGATAGTGGAATTATCGACCTTGTCCTTGCGCCGCTGCCAGGATGTACCTGACCTCGCGGAAAACTTACAGACCCTGTCGCGCTGTCAAATCGAGCTGCCGTTGAGAAAGCTGAACCGTCTGGACTGACCCTGATGCTCAATTCGTCGTTTCCAATAAGCCCGATTTCGCCGCACGCAGACCAGTCTGATTGAAACAGAATAGCACTGGTTTGGGCGGTGCCGGCTTTGTTGAGAATTTTCCTGACATCACCCGTTCCGGGCGTGACATCATCGTGACTAAGCAGTTCGGCATCCGCCTTCACGGCGAATCTGTTGACCGTGTCGGGCTGCGTGTTGACGCCTAACTCGGTCAGACTGCCGACGTCGACCGGCCTGGCCCAATTCGTACCGTCATTTGTTGCCTGATGCATCTCGTCTTCTATGTAGGCTTGCCAGCCGATGCCGGGCTCGACAAAAGTCCACGAACTATCCTGAAACGCTGCAACGGTGTTTTGTGCGCGCCCACTCCAGTTAGGGCCGGTAGGTTCTGACGGAAGAATGTAGGCGTCACCGTTCTGCGGGTCGCCCGGCTCTTCGCTCAATGTGGCAGATTTGACAGAGAGGTGAACGAGCAGATCAAGACGTTTCAGGCTGTCATTCAGCGTCACATGCTTTTGCGCCTGGTTGGACGCCAAATATGGTAGATTAAGCCGAACTGATTTGGTCATGGATTTTCCTTGTCTGATACCTGTCTTGACGACACAATGACGTGGAAAGCGATCCGGTCGGACAAATTGGAGCTGTCCGCTTTTGTCTCGCGGGTTTTGCTCACAGACGCCGATAGTCCGGGCTTGATCGAACTTTTAATGTAGAAAAGCTGTGCCGAAGATTGAACGTATTTCTTGCTGGAACTGCTACCCAAAAAGCCTTGCGTATAGACATACTGAGCAGGGCAGATAGAGAATACACCTCGCATGACCAGACCTGTATATTTTACTATATGTTCAGCGAATTATCTCGCTTACGCCAGAACCCTGTATGGTTCGCTGGCTGTCGCAGATCCAGCTGCCGCTCAAGACTTCAAGGTCGTTCTGGTGGACGGCAAACTCGATGCGTCTGTCGCTGATAGCTTGCCGTTTGAAATTGTGTATGCCGAGAATCTGGGCATTCCCAATTTCTGGGATATGGCGATGCGGTATTCAGTCATGGAAATGAATACGGCGGTAAAGCCTGCAGCTTTCCTTCATTTTTTTGAAATGGCTGGCGATAACGTCATCTTCCTTGACCCGGATATTATGGTGCTGCGGCCACTCGAGCACGTCCATCAGGCTCTGGCTGATGGCGCGTCGCTGGTTATGACGCCGCACTCAACGGAGCCGCTTGAAGATGGATTGGACCCGGATGACATCCGGCTACTTCGGACAGGCGCCTTTAATTTAGGGTTTCTGGCTGCGGCCAATCGCAACGACGTCCGCGGCTTCATGGCCTGGTGGAATCGTAAAATGCTTGGTGATTGCCGCGTCGACCTTCAAAATGGTTTGTTCGTGGATCAAAAATTCATGGATCTCGCCCCAAGCTACTTGGCGGATGTCGAAATACTTCGACACAAGGGATACAATGCCGCCTACTGGAATCTTGCATCTCGACCGGTAGTCTTTTCGGACGGAGAGTGGCTGGCTGATGGAAGGCCTCTGTATTTCTTCCATTTCAGTGGCGTTGTGCCTGGAAAGCCAGATATTTTTTCAAAGCACCAAAACAGGTTCACCGCATCCGACATCGGGCATTTGAGACAGCTTCTGGACGAATATCTTGGAAAGCTGAAAGGTCACGGTCATTCCCAGTTCGCTTCGATTCCGTACGCGTTCTCGGTTTTCAAAGACGGCGAACCGATTCCCGATGTCTATCGACGCCTGTATGCGCAGGAGCACCAGCCGTCTGCAAAGTCTCGCGACAAGGCATTCGAGTATGATGTGAACCTTCTGATGAACCCCGCCAGAGGGTTTTCCGATCGCAACGTACCCATTACAGCACTGATGCTTCGGATTTGGCATGAGCGACCCGATGTGCAGGGGTCATTCCCTCTGACGAGCCCGGAAGGCCGCCGGTCTTTCGCAACATGGTTTGTTCACTCTGCATCAAGGGAATACAAGTTGCCGCCTGAAGCGGTTGATCCTATCGCCGAGGCGCTCAATCTGACGGTCGACCGAAACGGCGGTGCGGCGGTTTTTTCAGTCCGTTGGCTTGCCAGCAAAGCCATGGCAAGTGCGGCTAACTTCAGAGGCATTTACAAGTTTCTTCCCGCATCGCTGCGCCTTTCAATAAGAGAGTTTCTGGTACGTAAGTCTGCGGGACATAGCAGTAGTGGGGCCCGCATCAGTTTAGGCAGAAAGCTTGATGCATCCTTGGTTCCGGGTATCGGAATATATGGAAACTTCACCGCTGTGAGTGGAGTTGGCGAAGGCGCGCGCCGCATGGCAAAGGTGGTGACTGCCGCGGGCATCAACCACAGCAATCACGTCCTGACGACGAATGGTAATGCGCCGGAAATCCTGCCTGTTTTGGATAATACCCGTTCGAGCGCCTCTCCCTACAACTGCCTGTTGTTTCATGTGAACGCAGACAACACGCCCGCCGTTCTGGACAGCTTGAAAGCCGAAGAGACAAAAGGCCGCTATCGCATCGGTTATTGGGCGTGGGAACTATCGCACTTTCCCGATGAATGGGTGAATGCAATAGATTATCTCGATGAGATCTGGGTGCCTTCGACCTTCGTGCAAAAGGCCGTGATGGGTAAAACTGACAAGCCGGTATATGTCATCCCTCATCCGGTATTTGAACGCGTAGATTCCGGCGAAACGCGGACCGAACTGGGATTGCCTGAGAATCGGTTCTTGTTTCTCTGCTCTCTGGACTTGAACTCGTTTGCCGCGCGGAAAAACCCACTGGCTATTTACCAGGCCTTCAACCTCGCTTTTCCAAAGGGCTCCAATCCGGAAGGGCCTCAACTCATCATGAAATTTCATGGCAACGCCCGCCATGCTGAAGAACATCGCAATCTCATGCAGACATTTATCAGGGATGACCGGATAATTGTGATCGACATGCCGCTAAGCCAGCAGCGGTATAGCGCTCTTCAGAGAAATTGCGACGCCTACATTTCGCTGCATCGGTCCGAGGGCTTTGGTATGAATATCGCTGAAGCTTTGCAGCTTGGAAAGCCTGTTGTCGCGACTGATTATTCTGGAAGTACAGACTACCTTAATTCGAGTAACGGCTATCCGGTAGAATTCACTCTGGTTCCAGTGCGGCCCGGCGAATATCCGCAGTCCGCCGGACAGGTATGGGCCGACCCAAGTGTCGAGCATGCCGCTGAGTTGCTAAAGGCTATCGTTGCAAATCCGGGTGAAGCCTCCGAAAAAGGGGCGAGTGGCAAAAAAGCCGTGGAGACGAAGTTGTCGTCAGCTGCGGTCGCTAGCATCGTTCAAGCTCATTACGAGCGCATTCAGGCCGAGCATTTTCAGGACACTTTTGACGGCGACCAGAAATCCAACAGCTAAAACATATACCGGGTCGGTATATGTTGGCTTTGGTAACAAGCGTCTCTGCGCCGTATGGTGCAAATTTTGTGGGCCGGAAAATAGTGAGACGTGTCGTTACTCGGTTGTAACGGGTGGATTAATGGCAATCAGATTGACGACATAGGCAAGGTCAGAATTTGGCGGCACAACGCCGCTCAGTCCGGTCTTGCCGTAAGCGATTGCCGCAGGCAGGTGTCCAATCCAGATATCGCCGGGGCGCATCATGCTGACCATTTGCGCAAAGCCAGGAATAAGATCGCCAGCCCGAACCACGAGCGGGGCATCTCTGGTCCATGTCGTCGAGATCAGTTCGCCGGTATCAGCCAAACGCGCTTCGTAATCCAGAGCGATGAAATCGTCTGCGAAGACCTTGGCGCCAGACGTGTCGCCTGACTCAAGGATTGCGTAGGAGAGGCCGGAGTCTTCGGTTCGCACGCCCTCGCGCGATGTGTCCCATGGCAGGAAGCTTTCCCAGACCTTTGGGGAAACGCCGCCAATTGGTGGAAGCTCAGCAACTTCCTCGGCATTGAGGAAGCCATCCAGCCGAATCTTGAAGACCAGGTCGGAATTGGCAGGGATCGAGGCGCTCGGAGAGGTCGCGCCATAAGCGAGATCGGCCGGAATGTAGACCAGCCACTCATCACCTGGCGTCATCATCTTCAGGGTTTCGGTCCATCCGCGGATGACCTGATCGATGACAAACACAGATGCCTCGCCGCGTTCATAGGAACTGTCGAACCGGGCGCCGGTATCTGCGAGGTAGCCTTCGTAGGCGACGATCACAGTCGCGCCGTCGAGTGGAGGCTCACGATCAGCCGGGCCTTGGGCCAGCTCAATCCAGCGAAGTCCGCTATCGGTTTCCTGCATCGAGGCACATGTTGCAGGAAAGAGGGGGGCGAGCTTGCCGGGACCGCGTGCGAATTCGGGACAGGCCGATCCACGCTTTGCAGCTTGCTTTTCGTCGACATTAATCGCAGCGACAGCTGCCTCATCAGCACTGGTCTCATATGCCGGTGGTTGTTGTGTAGTCTGGCATGCGGACAGTATCAGAGCCGATACAGTCATGCTGGCGAAAGCTGTGCTGAAACGTTTCAGCGAGCTAATTGATTGAGCCATCCCAAACCCCTCGAAACAAAGATGTCATCATCTCCTAGCAAAATCTATTCCGTTGCGAGCACATCAATCAACTCTACTTCGAAATTGAGGTCCGAATTCGGGGGGATCGCGCCCGGATACCCTTTTTCGCCATAAGCGATCTGCGAGGGGACGTGGATGAGCCAGTGATCGCCGGGCTTCATCAATTGCAACGCTTCCTGCCAGCCCGGAATAACGCCATTGACAGGGAACATGATCGGTTCGCCCCGCATATAGGCGCTGTCAAAGACCTCACCAGTTTCAGCGAACCGGCCTTCATAAAGTACGACGACAGTATCGCTTGGGGCAGGGCTTTTTCCGGCATCATTGCCGCTTTCCAGAACGACATATTCCAGCCCGCTATCGGTCGCTTCGATATCCGGATTGCTGGAATCCCATGGCGTGTATTTCGACCAGGCGGCTTCATCGGCCGCTTCTGGCTTGAACACTTTTTCCAGATGCACCCGGAAAATGAGGTCGTCGCCCGGCTTGATGACGCCGCCGGGGCGCGGCGTTTGCCCATAGCCCAGCTCTGACGGAATATAGAAAACATACTCGTCGCCTTCTGACATGAGCTGAAGGCCTTGCGTCCATCCGGGGATGACCTGGCCCACACCGAACATGGCGGGACGAGCTCCGTCAAAGTTGCCATCGAACACTGTGCCGTCTGTCAAACGGCCTTCGTAAAAGACCTGAACGGTCGAATCGATCTGGGGGGAAGCGCCGTCTTCGGGGCCTTCCTCTATGACGACGTATTGAAGCCCGTTCTCAGTTGTCTCAACGCCTGGACGATCAGGGTTCCAGGGAAAAAACTCGTCGAATTTAGGCTTCGGTGCACCGCACGCGGCCAGTGCTGATACTGCGAGGATTCCAGTGAGAGACTTGATCATAAGGCGTATTCTTCCAGTCATCGGGCTATGCCGGGGACTCTAGAAAAGCTTTATTACCAAGTCACCTCTGCCAGATCAGTTGACCATCCTGGCAGGCACTAGTTCTGACGTGGTGGATATCCGGCACTGGCAAGGGCGTCGATGATATCCTGGGTATGCTGGGCATCCCGTGTCTCCATCAGGATGTCGAATTCGGCGCCCTTTGCAGGAACATCAAGGGCGATCCGGTTGTGGGCAACTTCCATGATGTTGGCGCCATTATCACCGATGATTTTCGAGACCAGCGCAAGCAGGCCGGGCCGGTCATCCCCGATGATGCGGATATTGGCGAGCCGCTTTTCTCGTACCAGTGCGCGGGTCAGCACGGACGCCAGTAGCCTTGTGTCGATATTGCCGCCGCATAGAATGAGGCCCACGGTCTTGCCCGCAAACTTTTCAGGATGCGCGAGAAGAGCGGCCAGACCAGCAGCGCCGGCGCCTTCAGCAATTGTCTTTTCAACATCAGCAAAAAGCGTGATCGCCCGTTCCAGGTGCTCTTCTTCGACCAGCACGATTTCATCGACCAATTCCTCGACGACCTTGCGGGTGAGCTGTCCCGGCTCCTTGACCGAGATCCCTTCGGCGATCGATGCGCCGCCAGACTTGCTGTCCTGCCCCTTGATGGCGGCGAACATGCTGGGGTACATCGCCGCCTGAACGCCGATGACCTTGGTTTTGGGCGAGAGGGCTTTGGAGACCGTTGCCATGCCTGAGATGAGGCCGCCTCCGCCAATCGGGACGACGAGCACATCAAGCTCTGGTCCATCTTCAAACATCTCGATCGCAGCGGTTCCCTGACCGGCCATGATGAGCGGGTCATCGAAGGGATGGATCCAGGTCAGCCCTTCCTCCTCGCGGATCGTCTGGGCGTAGGCCTTGGCTTCATCAAATGTTGTGCCTTCAAGCAGAACACGTGCGCCAAACGCGCGCGTGTGTTCAACCTTGTTGAACGGCGTTGTCACCGGCATGGCGATGGTCACAGGAATCCCAAGACGACGCCCGTGATAGGCAACGCCCTGTGCATGATTGCCAGCCGACGCTGCAATGACACCAGCAGATTTTTCTTCGTCGGTCAGACGAGCGAGCTTATTGAGGGCGCCGCGCTCCTTGAAGGCTGCGGTGAATTGCTGGTTCTCAAACTTGATCCAGACAGTCGCGCCGGTAATCGCTGAAAGGGTGCGCGACAGCCGCATGGGTGTGCGCTCAATCTGGCCGTCCAGAATCCGGGCGGCATCTTGCACATCTTCGAGGCTGATCGGCAGTTTTTCAGTCATGATTGTGGTACTCCAGCGAACGCGGCGCACCCTATTTGGTTTTTGCTGTGGGGCAAGCGGCAGTGACGCCTTGCAGGACAGCCCTGTGCACTTGAATAGCTGCGGCGCTAACGCGGAGTGCTTGCAGACTTGCTGGTGAGACGGCACATGTCTAAGCGCGAACGAAGGCAGCTTACAGGAAATCTCATGAGCACTCTTTCTCTTCCGGCCTATGGCATCTCAATCGGCGACGGCCAGAAACTGACCGTCATGGCCGGCATGAACGTGCTTGAGAGCCGGGATCTCGCCATGAGCATCTGCGATCATTTGCAAAAGGTTTGCGCCCGTCTCGATGTCTCCTTCATTTTCAAAGCCAGCTTCGACAAGGCGAACCGGTCTTCGATAAAGTCCTATCGCGGGCCCGGTCTCGATGACGGCCTGAAGATTCTGGAAGACGTGAAATCCGAATTCGGTGTTCCGATCGTCACAGACTATCACACGCCTGAGCAAGCAGAGCCGGTCGCCGAAATTGCCGAAGTTGTGCAAGTGCCGGCGTTTCTGTGCCGACAGACTGATTTGATCGTCGCTGGCGCCAAGGCAGTGCATGACCGCGGTGGCTGGCTGCACGTCAAGAAAGCCCAGTTCCTGGCGCCTTGGGATTGCAAGAACATCGTCACCAAGGTTGGTGAAGTCGTCGGTGAGAAATCACCCGTCATTCTGTGTGAGCGCGGCTCCAGCTTCGGGTACAATAATCTGGTCGTCGACATGCTTGGTATTCCGGCCATGAAAGCCCTGGGCGTGCCAGTCACGATCGACGCGACGCACGCCGTACAGTTGCCGGGCGCAGACCCGCGTACCTCCGGTGGCTCCACAGGCGGGCGGCGCGAAGGCGTGCCCATTATTGCGCAGTCTGCCATCGCAGCGGGCGCTGACGGGGTCTTCCTTGAGTTTCACCCCGAGCCCGACAAGGCCCTGTGTGACGGTCCTAGCTGCCTGCCGCTCGATGGGGCTGAGGCGCTGTTGGCTCGCCTGAAGTCAATCCATGACGTCGTCAACGGCTGATCCGGCTTCTCTCCGGGACATCTAGCTCTCACTCGTTTCGCCCGGCTGCGCTCTTGTCAAAGCGCCGCACTTCTGGCGATTATTGAAGCGATGGCAAAGTCGCCATCGGGTGGGAGAATAAAATGACTTACAGACCTTGGGCTGCGGCCCTGATGTTGTCTCTGGTTGGCGTAACGTCGGCCTGGGCGCAAAGCGAGCAAACTGAAACGCCAGCAGAGCCCGATCCTTTCGTGGAAGGTCTCAAGACTCTTCCCGGCACCTATGCGGGGGACTATTTCTGTCGGAATACAGGCGCGCACGGACTGACGCTGACAGTTGAAGCACTGGACGGCACAGACATGACGGCCGGTGCCTATCCGGTTTCCGCGACGCTCTGGTTTTATCCTTTGATGTCAAACCCGGATGCTCCGAAGGGCGCGTTCCACATGGAGGGCACGCTGGACGAATATGGCCAGTTGCAGCTCCTGCCGACAGACTGGATTGAGCAGCCATCAAATTATGGCGCGGCAGAGATCGACGGGGCGTATGATGCCGACGATAAGGTCATTCGCGGCAAACCAGCGGGTCGGGGTGCAACCGCCACCGGATGTATCGCGCTCAACCTGACCCGGCTGGCTGACGTGGAATAGCCGGGCCCGAGCTGCCGGCAGAATAGTAAACTTTTGAATGCACTATAATTTAGGACTTTCTGGCTAATCGTCACCGTAACAAAAAATGCGGTGATGCAATGTACAGAGTAATTTCCTGCGTTCAGGACGAACATGCTGCCATCTACGTGATGCTGGCAATGGTCGTGTGCGCCTTGGGGACAACTTGTTCGCTGGTGGTCTTTGACCGGAGCCATGCGAGCCGGACAGTTACGGGGATGCGGGTCTGGGCCGCTGTTTCGGGTGTCGCGGCGGGTCTTAGTGTTTGGGGGACACATTTCGTTGCCATGCTCGGTTACGAGCCGGGATTCAGCGTGGCTTTTGATGGCTGGACAACAGCCAACTCTGCTTTGCTGGCCATAGCCGGCTTCGTTTTGGCGTCGCAGCTTATGGTCGGCCGGCCATCCCTGGTGCGCCGGCTCCTGGTAGGGACCCTGGCGACGATGACGCTGGCGGCGATGCATTTTTACGGGCAGGGGGCGCTGAAATCGTCTGCGCTGATCGAGTATGATGCCGGCTATGTACTCGCTGCGATTGGCGTGTGCTGGGCATTTTTCCTGCTGGCCTATGCCAACTTCCGGGCTTCTGCAGGTCACTGGCGTCGTGGCATTACGTTGGTAGCCACGCTTCTGGGTGTTGCCGGCATCCATTTTGTTGGCACAGCGGCTATGACCGTTTTTCCGTTATCCGGGCTGGCAGACATTTCCTGGGTTCTGGAGCCTTCAGATCTTGGGCACTGGATTATCGCCGGTGTGGTCATCATTCTGCTGGCCGCCTTCGCCGCAGCCAGCTTTGATGCATTCGTCAGCCGTATTCGCACTCAGGGAAATAGACGGATCGCCATGCTGGCCGACTCGGCGTCTGAAGGCATCATAATCGCGAATGCCAAGGGCGAATGTGTCGAGGTGAACAAGGTCGCAGCCGAGCTTCTTGGGAGGACGCGCGATGCACTCTTACGAACGCCCGTCTCCTGTGTCGCCGGGCTGAGCGCTGAAGATGTTGCGGGCATGAGACGCCTTGAAACGACCATCCGCTCTGCCAATGGAGAGGAAATTCCTGTTGAGCTACGTGGTCGCAAGCTGGCTGGTGAAGACGGCAATTTCACAGTGCTCACCATTACCGATTTGCGCGAGCGCTTGCGATACGAGGCGGAGATCCGCGTCCTGGCTTTCCAGGACCAGCTAAGCGGGCTGGCAAATCGTGAGGCCTTCCAGCGGGAACTGGCGCTTGTCACAGAAACCGGACCAGTCCGGCATTCGGCGCTCATCCTGATCGATCTGGACGAATTCAAGGATGTGAATGACCAGTTCGGACATGCGGCTGGCGATGCCGTCATCATCGAAACTTCAAGGCGTCTGGAGGCGATCACGCCAGAAGGTAGCGTGATCGCTCGCCTTGGTGGAGACGAATTTGCCATCCTGACCGGCCCCGGCCTGAAACAGGCTGACGTTGAAAAAATTGGAAAAACCTGCGTCGCTGAACTCTGCCAGCCTGTTCGACATGAAGGTATCTTTATCCGCACAGGGGCAAGCGCCGGCATATTTCTAATTGAAGAACGCGGTCTTGATGGCGGGCAAATGCTGAAATCGGCGGACAGGGCTCTTTACGCCGCCAAGTCCGAGGGGCGTGGCCGTTCCCGCATCTATGACGCCCAATTGCATGAAATTTATGAGGCGCGCCGCGACATCGAAACCGCATTGTCCCAGGCAGTTGAACGCAATGAGTTCGTACTTCACTACCAACCCAAGGTCTCTTCGCGCACGCGAGCCATTCTCGGCTATGAAGCGCTGATCCGCTGGAAAAGGCCCGGCCACGGCTTGCTCATGCCTGCAGATTTTATCGACATTGCAGAACAGAGCATGCTGATCAATGACATCGGCCGCTGGTGTATGATGGAAGCCTGCAGGGCTGCGGCCAGCTGGCCGAATGATTACAGTGTTTCGATCAACCTGTCGGCCCGCCAGTTTCTGGATCCGAAACTCTACGGCGATATTCGTAACGCGCTACGCGTGTCGAAGCTGGCACCGGAACGACTTGAACTGGAAATCACAGAGACAGCGCTTATACAGAACATCGAGGCGGCCGCCAATCTGCTTGAAAAGCTCAAAAAACTGGGCGTAATGATTGCATTCGATGATTTCGGCACGGGCTATTCGTCGATGCGTTTTATCCAGCAATTGCCGTTTGACCGTATCAAGATCGACCGGTCATTTATCTCTTCAATGGGGACGGATTCCAAGTCGCTGGCGGTTGTCGATGCGATCTTGAAGCTGGGCCAGAGCCTGTCAATTCCGGTGGTCGCCGAAGGCGTAGAGACCGAAGAGCAAGCGTTGCAATTGCTGCAGGCAAACTGCGGAGAGCTGCAGGGCTATCTGATCAGTCGGCCAAAGCCCATCGAGGAGCCTGACGAGTCTGGCCTTGATCAGGATGAACGCGGTATTGCCTGACAAAGAAATGGCTCAGGCCGGTTCTGTCTCTTTCAGCTTCAACCCTTCAACGCCCTCATAGGCGTCATGCTCGGCCACGAGATGACCGGGCGCTACCTCGATCAATTTGGGGCTGTACTGCTCGGCATCCGGATCATCTATAACGACGGATTTCATGAAGCGGAGCGGCGCACGGCTATCAAGCGGTGAGGGGAGGTCACCACGCAGTTTGACCCGCTCTTTCGTGCGCTCAAACTTCGGGTCAGGCGTTGGAACAGCAGAAATCAGCGCCTTTGTGTAAGGATGACGGGCATCCTCATAGATCGCTGTGCGGTCTGCGATTTCAACGACTTTGCCAAGATAGAGCACCATGACGCGGTGGCTGATCTCTCGGACCACCGAGAGATCGTGGCTGATAAAGATCATCGCCAGCCCGAACTCTTTCTGGAGGTCGATCAACAGATCGACGACTTGTGCCTGGACCGACACATCAAGCGCTGACACCGCCTCATCGCAGATCAACAGTTTAGGGCGCAGGATCATGGCGCGTGCAATGCCGACGCGCTGGTTCTGGCCGCCTGAAAGCTCGTGCGGATAGCGGTTGATCATCGCTGGATCGAGATCAACCCGTGGCATGAATTCGCGCACCAGCCTCTCGCGTTCAGCTTTCGACATGTCCGGTTTGTGGACAGTGAGGGGCTCTGCGATTGATTGGCCAATTGTCATCCGGGGGTCCAGCGACGCAAGCGGATCCTGGAATACGATCTGCAGATCATCGCGCAGACCGTTCATCTCTTTGCGGTTTGCGTTCGTGATGTCGCGTCCCATCCAGGCAACCGTGCCAGCCGATTGCGGCACAAGTTTCAGAACCGCGCGGGCGAGGGTGGACTTACCGCACCCCGACTCGCCGACGACGCCCAGCGTCTCACCGGCGCGCAGATCGAAGGAAACCCCGTCGACCGCTTTCAACATTTTTGTTTTTCCGAACAGGCCGCCATCGACATTGACCGGAAACTGCACTTTTACATCGCGCGCTTCGACGATCGGTGTCTCGCTTTGCGCAGGCGGATTGCCCAGTTGTGGGCGACCTTCACGGTTTGGCTGGTCAATGCGGGGCACGGCGTTGAGCAGCATTTTTGTGTAGGCGTGCTGCGGATTGTAGAAAATGTCGTCATTGGTGCCTGTCTCGACGATTTCGCCATGACGCATGACAACAACGCGGTCACACATGCGGGCGACGACGCCCATATCGTGGGTGATCAGCACAATGCCTGTACCAGTGTCGCGCTTCAGGTCGTCCATCAGGTCAAGAACTTGCGCCTGTACGGTGACGTCGAGAGCAGTTGTCGGCTCATCGGCCAGCAACAGCTTCGGCCCGCATAGCATGGCGATCGCAACCATCACACGTTGGCGCATGCCGCCGGAAAGTTCGTGCGGGAACTGATCGAGACGACGACGCGCTTCGGGGATGCGGACCTGCTCGAGCCAGTCCACACATCGCTTGATCGCCTCTTCGCCCTTCATATTCTTGTGCAGGGCAAGGACTTCGCGCATCTGCGCGCCAACGGTGAGGTGCGGGGTTAGCGACGTTAGCGGGTCCTGAAAAATCATCGACATTTGCGCGCCGCGGATCTTCCGCAACGTGCTTGTCTTGGCGCCGACGAGTTCTGTGCCGTTAAACGTGATCGATCCCGTCACTGTCCCGTTATCAGCGATCAGTCCCATGGCGGCGAGCGCCGACTGGCTCTTGCCTGAACCGGACTCACCAACGATGCCCAGACACTCGCCCGGGGCCACGTCAAAGCTCGTACCTTTCACCGCGTGGACAGTGCCATCCGGCGTATCAAAATCAATCTTCAGATCCCGAACGGAAAGAATTGGGTCACTCACTGAACAGCACCTCGTCTGATTTTGTCAGTTCACGTCTATCGGGACCAACAGGGCACAGGAAGTCAACAAGGCTTTCCAGTGATCTGCTACGAGTTGGCACTGCGGGTGATCACATGTATCAGCAAGTCAGAATGACGCGGCGATTGGTCTTGCATGGTCTAACGCTGTCGTCTTACGTGCCGATAGTTATCTAACATCACTGCCAACAAGCGAGACTGCCATGCCCGTAATGACCTTCATGAATACCTGCATCTTTGACCATGGTGCCCTTGGCCGTTTGCCAAAGGTGATGGCAGGGCATGGTGTCAGTAAGCCGTTTATCATTACCGATCCGGGCATCAAGGCGGTTGGCATTCTTGATAAGGTTCTGGAAGCGCTGGGCAGTGAACCAGGCGGCGTGTTTTCTGATACCGTCGCAAACCCGACCGAAGCGCAGGCCATTGAGGTGGCTGAACTTTACAAGAGCGCTGGCGCGGACGGCATCATTGCGCTTGGCGGTGGCTCCAGCATGGACCTTTCAAAGGCCGTTGGCCTGCTGGCAAGCCATGGCGGACCGCTTGAAAAATACGCCGCGATGGTTGGCGGCTCAAAGCATATCGGGAAGCTGCCACCGCTTGTTGCCATTCCAACAACGGCTGGCACCGGCTCAGAAGTGTCTGTTGGCATGATCACAACGATGACCAATGGCCGCAAGGAAACGTTCGCCTCGCCAAACCTGATCCCGCCAACGGCGATCTGTGACCCTGACCTGACCATGGGTCTGCCGAAAATGATGACTGCGGCAACGGGCATGGACGCGGTAACCCACTGCATCGAAGCGATTCTTGTGCCGTCCTCCAATCCTCCGGCTGAAGGCATTGGATATGATGGGCTGACACGCGCAGTGCGCGATGGCTGGCTACGCCGTGCCGTCGCTGATGGTTCGGACAAGGAAGCTCGCTGGAACATGATGATGGCGTCCTATGAGGGCGCGCTGGCCTTCGTGAAAGGTCTCGGCAGCGTCCATGCGCTCTCGCATGCGGCTGGCCGGCTTCATGAGAAAAAACTGCACCATGGCACGCTGAATGCGATTTTCCTGCCGCACCTTCTGCGCTTCAATGACGGCGCAGCCGACGCGAAATATGAGCGCCTTCGTTTTGCGATGGGCCTTGAGCCAGGCGCCGATCTGGCAGAAGCGATCGAGAAGCTGAACGAAGATATTGGAATTCCAAGCACGCTGAAAGAGATCGGGCTTGAGTCTTCTGACGGTCCGGGTGTTGTGGAGTTCGCGCTGGCTGATCTTGCTCACATGGGAAATGCCAAACCGGCCACGAAGGAAGACTACGAAAAAATCTACGAAGCTGCGCTAGGCTAGGCGCTGACCACCCGTTCCACGACCGCCCGAGATGCCGGACGCAAGTCCGGTATCTTGTCGGGTGAGCTGAAGGCTTCCGTCGTGACGGGCACCAATGTTGATGTTTGGCGTTCTGAATGCCGCGCTTCTTCGAAAACCATGGCTGGGGATATTTGGAGCAGTGGAATTGCGCGGGTGAGTTGTGCCTGAGTGAACAAGTGGCCGCCCGTCGCAGTCATTTGCCGCGCAAGCTCAGTTGAAGTCCGTGCCAGTTGCCGTGCTGTGTCGCTCGATAGCAGGTCCCTCTCTGCACCGGGCGCGTAGGTTATCGGGCGTTTCGAGTGGCAAAGGGCCGCTGGTCGTGAAATGCTGGACGTGCAGAATTCACTCAAATTGCTTGGCGGCAGGTCCGATTATCAACAACCGTATTTTCTTATGCGCCAAACAGGGGCAACACTAGGAGTTGGGGGATATTGCACAATTCTTGAGAGTTTCGCCCGTTGAGTTTTTAAATGGCGGCAATTGGGCTATAGGCCGAGCCGCTATCCGAAGTCTTTCGGGAAAAGGAGTAGGGTTTGCAAGAGCATGTTGTAACGCCGGTTATATTATGCGGCGGCGGTGGGACACGGTTGTGGCCCCTTTCAAATAGCGCCACGCCAAAGCAGTTTCTGAAGCTTGGCGGCGACATGTCGATGCTGACCCAAACGGCAGAACGAGTAAAAAACACCGAGGTCGCCGGGCTTTCATTCGGGGATGTGCTTGCAATAGGCGCGGCGCGCCATGAAGCCCTGCTGCGGCAGCATCTGCCGGATGCCAGATTGCTATTGGAGCCTTTCGGGAGAAACTCGGCCGCCGCCGTGGTTGCCGCAGCGCTGGTCAGCGATCCCGATGACATACTGCTTATCCTGCCAGCGGATCATCATATTGCTTTTCCGGACAGGTTTCATGAGGCGATCGCCGCTGGATTATCCAAGGCTTCTGACGGACACGTGGTTACTTTCGGCATTGAGCCAACATTTGCCAGCACCGGCTACGGTTATATCGAACTCGAAGACGGAGATGCCCGGGTGAGGCAAGCCCGCCGCTTCGTTGAGAAGCCGGATCGGGACACGGCGGCAGCGTATATCGAAACTGGCCGGTATGTCTGGAATGCGGGGATATTCCTATTCAGGGCCAGCGCCATGATTGAGGCCTTCCAGCGACTTGCGCCGGACATTCTGACGGCCGTGAAGGCTGCGCTGCCTGAGCGTCCGCGCATGGATGCAGAAAAGCAGATTGTGTCGCTGGACCGCGATGCGTTCGCGGCCTCGCCCAGCATATCTGTCGACTATGCGATCATGGAAAAGCTAAGCCCGATTTTTGGCGTTCCACTTGAAATGGGCTGGAGCGATGTCGGCGATTACAAAGCTTTGTGGGAACTGTCGGTGCGGGATGGTGCTGGCAATGCCCAGATTGGCCCGGTTGAGCTGCTCGATACCGAAAACTGCTATGTAAGGTCCGAACATCTGCCGATTTATATGACCGGCGGGAAGGACATGATTGTTGTCGCGAATGACAAGCACATCATGATCTGCCCAATCGAGAACGCGCAGGATGTCAAAAAGCTGGCCCAGTTGTCGAAGAAAAGCGCCGCGGCCGCGCCGGGACTGGCAGAACAAGCCCGCACGATTCTGTGGGACCAGTTTCAAATGTGGGGCGAGAACGCCTGGGATACGGATGTGGGTGGTTTCTATGAATGTCTGGACGCGAACGGCAGGCCAGTCGAAGGCGCGGAGAGGCGCGTGCGCGTTGCGGCGCGACAGATTTTCAGCTTTGCCAGCTCCATCGAGCTGGGCTGGAGCGACCGGGCTGTGGCGGAGGATCTGGTGAGTAAAGGTCTGGACTATCTGCTTGGTGATGTTCGCAATCCATCTGGCGGCTGGGCTCACAAGACGGGGGCAGACGGGAAAGTAACGGACCCTTCTGAAGACCTATACGACCACGCATTCATAATTCTCGCCGGGGCGACAGCGTATCGCGTTCTTTCTGATGAGCGGGGGCTTGAGCTTGCACTTGCTGCGCTTTCACACATTGAGGAAAACTGGGCCGACCCCGTTCATGGCGGCTATATGGAAGGGAGCGCGCAGACAGATGAGCGGCGCGCTAACCCTCACATGCACTTGCTTGAAGCGCTTCTTGCCTTGCATGCGGCGACAAGCAATCCGGCTCATCTGAAACTGGCCGAGAATATCGTAGTATTATTCGAAACCACCTTTTTTGATGCGCGGAAAAACATCCTGCGGGAATTCTATCAATGCGACTGGACGCCAGCCGAGGGTGAGCGCGGACAGCTTTTTGAGCCTGGTCACCACTATGAGTGGGCCACACTGCTCACGCAGTTTGAAAATATCAGTGGCCGCGATCTTGCCAGCTGGGCTCGCCGTTTGATCTCGAAAGCCGGGAGCATTCAGAAAGGTGGCCCGGCGGACTTCTGTGTGAATGTTGCTCTGTCGACTGGCGCAATTGTTGACGCGAAGAAGCGCTTGTGGCCGCAGCTCGAGAAGCTGAGGGCTTATTCGCTTCATCCCGATGCTGTGCCGCCGGAAGCGGTTGCTGAGCTGTTCCGGAAAATCAAGGAGACCTATCTTGATCCGGCGGGCCGCGGCCTTCTGATCGACGAGGTCGGTGAAGAGGGGCAGCCACTCGATAAGCCTGTGCCTGCAAGTATGCTCTATCATATGGTGACTGCGTTCGCGCCTTTTCTGAAAGCGTGATGCACGCTCTTGGCATGAAGATCGCCTGCCTTGAAGAGATTGGCTTTCGGCTTGGCTATATCAAATTGAGCAGCTTCTGGAGCAGTCCAGCCGTCTGAAAAACACGCAATACGGCTCCTGTCTGGAAAAGGTTGCGATTGAGAGTGAGCGTTAGAGCCGCCTCGAAAAATCAAATCCCTGCCCAAATTTGCTCGCTTTTCGTGTATTCTCTGTAATGCATGGATGTTGGGTCGATCTCTTTCCGCCTGTTTCGCGCCGTCAATAAGGACGCGCGCCATTGGCAGATTTTGGCCCTGTCCGGACTTTTCCTGATCTCGGTTTTGACAACTGATTTCGGCGCGCGACCTGTCCATCTCATTGCCGCTTTCACAGGCGCAATGTCGGCTCAGCTCATCGGCACATTAATTACTGGGTGCCGATTTGAGTGGAAGTCCGCCGCGATCACATCGCTTTCGATATCCATCCTGATGCGGGCGGTAGCGCCGTGGATGTGGTTTGCGGCGGGTCTGATCGGCATCGGACTGAAATTCGCCGTTCGCTATCGCGGCAAGCATATCTTCAATCCGGCCTGTATCGGCATCGTCGCCATGCTGCTCATTCTAGGCCGAGACGTCTGGGTGAGCCCCGGGCAGTGGGGGCAGGCGCCGCTCTTTGCCGCCTATGCGATCGGTTTGGCGGCGCTCGTTTTATCCAGCGTGAAGCGACTTGATATTGCCCTTTCATTTCTGGGCACGTTTGCTGCTATCATGATCGGCAGAGCCTTGTGGCTCGGCGATCCGATGACGATCCCGATGCATCAGCTCTCATCGGGAACGCTGCTTGTCTTCACCTTCTTCATGATCACAGACCCGCGTTCGACGCCGAATTCTCGCGCGGGTCGCATTCTCTTTGCGATGAGCGTCGCGGCGCTTGCCGCCTGGTTCATCATCGGGCCGAACCAGCGTGCGGCGCCCCTGGTCGCGCTTGCGGCCCTATCCATCACAACACCGATACTCGACCGTCTGTTACCAGCCGGTCGCTTTAGCTGGGGATCTACCAGATTGTCCAAGGAGGGACGCACACATGAAACTGAGACACCTCTTGGGGGCCGCAGCCCTCAGCCTCGGCTCGCTCGCTCTTAGCGCGCCAGCCTCGGCCTTTTGCGGCTTCTACGTCGCCAAGGCGGATACGGATTTGTTCAATGACGCGTCGAAAGTGGCGCTCGTGCGCGACGGGGAACGCACCGTCATCACCATGGCCTCAGACTATCGCGGGGACGCGTCGGAGTTTGCGATGGTGATCCCAGTCGTCGATATCCCTGAGCGCGAGCAGATAAACGTCGCCAATCCGGGTCTGATCGATCATCTCGATGAATATACAGCGCCGCGTCTGGTCGAGTACCACGATGAAAACCCGTGTGAGCGGATGCGCTATCGAGATGAGGTGATGATGTCGTCAGTTCCGCCGCCAGCCCCGATGGCATTGGAAAGCGTAGAGGTCGAGGATCTTGGCGTTACGATCGAAGCCGAATACGAGGTTGGTGAGTACGACATTCTGATCCTCTCGGCAGAAGAGTCCTCAGGCCTGATCAAATGGCTCAATCAGAATGAGTACCGCATTCCGGATGGGGCAGAGGAGGTGGTCGGGTCTTACCTCAAGCAGGGCATGAAATTCTTCGTCGCCAAGGTAAACCTAGAGCGCCATGACGGCTCTTCCTTCCTGCGGCCGATACAGGTCGCCTACGAAGACGAGGATTTCATGCTGCCCATCCGGCTTGGCACTGTGAACGCTGAGGGCAAGCAGGAGCTTTTCGTCTTTGCGATGACCCGCAAGGGCCGCGTCGAGACGACCAATTACAAGACGGTCAAACTGCCGTCCGACATGGATGTGCCGATCTATATCAAGGATGAGTTTGGCGACTTCTACCGGGACATGTTCGCTCATCAGGTCGAGAAGCAGAACGGCAAGGCCGTCTTCATGGAATATGCCTGGGATATGAGCTGGTGCGACCCGTGCGCGGCCGAGCCTCTGACACGGTCAGAGCTTCAGGAGCTTGGTGTGATGTGGCTGGACGAAGGCGGTGTTGAAAACGAACCACAAGGTTCGATCCGCCCCGGCCCTATGCCGGGTCCACAGCCCGTCGATGTTTTCGTGACACGCATGCACCTTCGCTATGATGGCAAAACCTTCCCGCAGGATCTGACCTTTCAGGTGACTGGTGATCGCGAGAACTATCAGGGTCGCTATGTACTTCGCCACCCATGGCGTGGCGACTTCAATCAATGCGAAGCTGCCCGCGAATATGCAGATACACTCGTCAGCCGCTGGGACAAGGAGGCTGACAATCTCGCCAAGCTGACCGGCTGGGACGAAGCCGACATCAAGAAAAAGATGGCCGATGGCGGCTATTCGGCTTCAGCGATCAATGTCGAGCCAAAGCCGAAGGCTCCTTGGTGGAAGAAGCTTTGGGGGAATGGCTAAGCGCGGCTAGCGCTGGCAATTGCCACAATAGAAACTCGAGCGCCCCGATTGGACGATACGTTTGATCGGGGCGCCACATTTTTTGCACGGCTCGCCCTCGCGGTCGTACACCGCAAAACTGTGCTGGAAGTAGCCAAGTTCACCTGATGCAGCCTTGAAGTCGCTGATCGATGAGCCGCCTGCCTGAATGGCTTCAGCGATCACGTCATTTATGGCCGGTGCGAGCCTTGCTGCGCGGGAGCCGGGCACGGTAGACGCGCGGCGGCGCGGGCTGATACCGGCGCGGTATAGCGCTTCGCAGACATAGATATTTCCAAGCCCGGCAATCGTGCGCTGATCCAGAAGAACAGATTTGATAGGACCGCTTTTGTCTCTCAGAGCGTCATTCAGCCAGGCATGGGAAAAGCCATTTGTAAGTGGTTCAGGGCCAAAGCCCGCAAGTCTCGGATAGGTCTCCATCTCCGCCAGGGGCCAAAGTTCCATGAAGCCGAACCTGCGCGGATCATTATAAGTGACAATGTGTCCGCCCTCCATGTTCAGGATGACGTGGTCATGTTTGGAGTTGGGCGCGATCTCGTGGTGAAACTCGCCCGGTGTGCCTTGTCCTGTGATGGTAAACCGGCCCGACATGCCGAGATGCATAATCAGCGCTTCGCCAGTTTCCAGCTCTGCCACAAGGAATTTGGCGCGACGCCCAAGGCGCTCAATGCGCGCCCCTGTCAGGCGTTCAGCGAAGCCTTCCGCGAACGGGAATCTGAGGTTCGCGCGGTTCAATTGAACTGACAAAATCCGCTTCCCGTCCATGATGGGCGAAAGACCGCGGCGAACTGTCTCGACTTCAGGTAATTCTGGCATGGTTCCGGATATAGCGTTTCGCTTTGGGTGCCACTATGGTCGACGCGCATGACAAATGAAACTGAAACAGAAAAAACCGTCAGCTTCGGCTTTGAGGATGTCTCGCCTGAAGAAAAGGTGAGCCGTGTCAAAGGCGTGTTCCGCTCGGTCGCGAGCCGCTATGACGTCATGAATGATCTGATGTCGGCAGGCGTTCATCGGCTCTGGAAGCATGACACGATGGCCAAGGTAAATCCGCAGCCCGGCGAGGCATTGCTCGATGTCGCCGGCGGAACTGGAGATCTGGCCAAAGCCTTCATTGATCGCGCAGACAAGGTTGCTCACCGGCGCGGCGTTGTCGCGGACACACGTGCAACTGTTTGCGATATCAATGACGCGATGCTGGACGCTGGCCGCGCTCGCAGCGACATGGAGCCATATGAGGGACGCATTAGCTGGGTCTGCGGGGATGCGCAGGCACTGCCCTTCGAAGACCGGTCTTTCAACGCGCTCACCATCGCTTTTGGTATCCGCAATGTTGCCGATAGACAGGCGGCCCTCTCAGAATTTCGCCGTGTGCTGAAACCGGGTGGCCGGCTGGCAGTTCTCGAGTTCAGCCATATGACGGTGCCGATGCTCCAGAAGATGTATGACACCTACAGCTTCAATGTCATTCCCAAGCTTGGCGAACTGGTCGCGTCTGATCGCGACAGCTACCAGTACCTTGTTGAATCGATCAGGAAGTTCCCGAAGCAGGATGCGTTCCGGGATGAGGTAAAAGACGCCGGGTTCTCCGGCGTCTCCATTACCAATTTCTCAGGTGGAATAGCCGCCCTACATTCAGGATGGGCGGTTTGAGAAATCTATTCGTCAGGCGTATCGACGCTCATCCCGTTTTCGTCCACGGAGATGGACAGATCCGCGCCGTTATCGCCGCCATTTGCACTTGGTTGGCCAGCAAAGAACCAGATTCCAAAGCCGATTACGGCAACAAGAAGTGCGCCGACGATGAAGTAGAGCGCACTATTGTTCGATTGTGTACTATCAGCCATAAGATTTCTCCTTGTTGTGACGCTCATAACGCCGGGCTATCGGGGCGGTTCCGAAAAGCAGTAGGTGTATCTTGTTGAACGTTCTCGCAGATTATGGGCGATTGCTCCGCGCGGGTACGGCGCTTGTCCGGTATGACGTCATTCTGCCGGGAGAATATCTCTCGCGTTTACCCCTTCCGGCGCGCTTGGCCGGGCGGATCATGCGGATCATCGGTGGCCGCGCCAAAGGTCGTCAGGGCGAACGCATGGCCAAAGCGCTTGAGAAGCTCGGTCCGGCTTATATCAAGCTTGGTCAGTTTCTCGCAACGCGGCCTGACGTCTTCGGAAGCGAAGTGGCGACGGATCTGTCGCGCCTGAAAGACAAGATACCGCCATTCTCCAATGAGGAAGCCCGCAAGGCGCTTATTCAGGAGTTTGGCGAAGCCGACGCCGAACGGCTTTTTCCTTCTCTTGGGGATCCGGTTGCGGCGGCGTCACTGGCGCAGGTCCACAAGATGGAAACGGCCAGCGGCACAAAAGCGGTCAAGATCCTGCGACCGGGCGTCGAGCGCATGATTTCACAGGAGCTGCGAGCCATACGGCGCGCGGCGCGGACGGTTGAACGAACCTCTGTCGAAAGCCGACGGCTGGAGCCTGTCGCGTTCACAGAGACCGTCGCCGTCGCGATGGAAAAGGAACTCGATCTTCGGCTTGAGGCAGGGGGCGCCGATCAGATGCGCGCGCTCGCGCTCGAGGATGACTGGTTTGACGTCCCAGCCGTCGACTGGGACCGCACCGGCCAGCGCGTGCTGACGACGGAATGGGTCGATGGTATATCCCTCACCGATCCGCGGTCTCTCGAACAGGCTGGGATTTCGAGGCCGGAACTTGCCAACGCGATTACGCGCGGTTTTCTCTCGCACGCGATCGGGCACGGCGTCTTTCACGCGGACATGCATGAAGGAAATATCCTGATCTCGCCGAACAACCGCGTGTCACTTGTCGATTTCGGTCTGATCGGGCGCATTGGGTTGAATGAACGCCGGTTTCTCGCGCAGATTCTCTGGGGATTTATCCAGCGCGATTATCAACGCGTTGCTGAAGTCCATTTCGAAGCCGGTTATGTGCCCGCCCATCAGTCCGTCGGCGAATTTGCGCAGGCTCTGCGGTCGATAGGCGAACCGATCCACGGCAAGCCGGCCGAAGAGGTCTATATGGGCCGTATCCTGTTGCAGCTTATGGATTATACGCGAACCTTCGGGATGCGCCTGCGCCCTGAACTGGTGCTTCTCCAGAAAACCATGGTGCAGGTTGAGGGCGTGGCGCGTTCAATTGACCCGGGACATGACATCTGGAAAGCAGCCGAGCCGGTCGTGAAGGGATGGATCGCGAAAAATCTCGGACCGGCAGGCGCCGCGAAGCTTGCGGCCGACGGCGTGCGTGACGTGGCAGATCGACTGAAACGTCTGCCAGATGTGATGGACGAGTTTGAGCGCTTTCTGCGCGACGCACGAGTTCAGCAGACTGCTGCTAGCCAGGGCCCAAAATTCCCGTGGTTTCAATGGCTGGCCGGGACTATTCTTGTTTCTGCCCTCACTGGAGTCCTCGTCGCCCAACTCGCCTAAAACGAGAACCGTCTTATCTCCGCCTCAATTCGTGCTAGGTTAATGATAGTTTAACAGAGCATCCCGATCTGAATTTGCGGAGTCACCCATGAGATATTTTCCCGTTTTGGTCGCCTCGATTGCAGTGTCGGCATTCTGGGTAGCTGACGCAGAACCCGTTCGTTATGGCACAAGCGAACTGAGTGGCGGCCCCGTCTATCAGGCCCAGCCCGATCCGGCTGATCGGATTATCGACGTGCAGCGTCAGCAGATGATTGCAGAAGGACGCGTGCCATACGGCCCTAATGGCCCGGCTGTCACAACAACGCGCTCTGCATCTTCCACCTATGTCGAAGAGTATCAACGCAGCCAGATTCAGAATACGCCGCGCCGTCACCCTGGCGCTGAAAGTCACTATAACAGCGGCTATTCGACCGGTTCGCATCCACATACGGGTTACACCGCCCATCAGGACGGCCGGAACGATGCGGCGACCAGCTATGGCTTCGAGTGGTGGGCTTCAGACCCCTATTATGGTCAAACACGCCCTTCCGCTCACTATTCTTATCACGACCAAGCGCCGAGCAGCCGCGAGGTGACGATTTATCGTGGGTCAACCACAACACCAGCGCCCGTCGTCTCGCATGGCGGTGCAACCCGGCCATGCAGCTATTACAGCGCGCCTGCAACACATACGCCTTGCCCTTATGCCGGTCAGTACTCGTCAAATACGGTGACGACCTATGTCAGCCCGGCACCGACCTATGTGGCTCCAGCGCCGACCTATTCGCCACCTGTCTATGTCGATCCTGCGCCTGAATATGATTACGCGTACGACTATGCGCCCGTCCAGGCGCGTCATCGCGGCTTCTGTAAGCGCGAAATTACGCGCATCGGCAAAGACCGCAAAGGCCGCCAACAATATGAGGTCTGCTATGCGGACCTGCGTCCTGTCGAGGGGCCTGCCGTTGAGGAATTGTATGACCGTATTGAACGGGCAGCCGACCGCGCCTGCCGCGATAATAGTGGCTATGCAATGTTCAGCCGTCGCAACGACTGTGAAGACCAGGCCGTAGACCGCGCGGTCTATGATACAGGTATCGCCTCGCTTCAGCGCTATCACAACATCCGTACAGGACGCGGGCGTCCCCGCGTGACTGTTGGCCCGCTGCGCCGCTACTAGGCGGCAGCTGCCATCGAGGGGGCCGGGCGCGCATCAATTGGTGTGCGCCCGGCACACTTTGTGGCCCAAATGTCAGTGTGGCGTCGATTTCTAAATCTTTTTTGTGTAACAGAGTGCGGCAAACCGGAAGTTCGTTCGCATGAGCAGCAAAAGCATTCTCCTGATTATTGGTGGCGGTATCGCGGCCTACAAATCGCTTGAACTCATTCGGGAGTTATCCCGGCGTGGCATTCGCTCGCGTTGCATCGTGACCCGGGCTGGCCAGGAATTCGTCACACCACTCTCTGTTTCGGCGCTATCGGGCGAGAAATGTTTCACCGATCTGTTCAGCCTCGATGACGAAGCCGAGATGGGGCACATCCAGCTATCGCGGTCGACAGACCTTGTCGTTGTCTGTCCGGCTACAGCCGACCTGCTCGCCAAGGCCGCAGGCGGACACGCAAATGATCTGGCGTCCACGACGCTGATGGCGACGGACAAGCCTGTCCTCATGGTGCCAGCGATGAATGTGCGCATGTGGCAGCATGCAGCGACCCAGAGAAATGTCGAAACGCTCCGCAATGACGGGGTCACCGTGATGGACCCGGACGAGGGGGCAATGGCGTGCGGCGAATTCGGACCTGGCCGCTTGCCCGAGGTCCTGACGATCGCTGATGAAATCGAGCACCAGCTTTCGGCAAAGTCCGGACCGAAGCCGCTCGAAGGTAAACACGTCCTGATCACGGCTGGACCGACTCGCGAGCCGCTCGACCCCGTGCGTTATCTATCCAATCATTCGTCGGGCAAGCAGGGCTATGCGATTGCCGGCGCGCTGGCCGCGCTAGGAGCCCGCGTCAGCCTCGTATCGGGGCCGGTGGCGATTCCGGTACCGCGCGGATGTGATCTTGTCTCCGTTGAGACGGCGCGAGATATGCTGAAAGCTTGCGAGGAGGCTCTTCCCGCAGATGTCTTCATATCGGTGGCCGCTGTCGCGGACTGGCGGCCAGCCATATCGGCTAGCCAGAAACTCAAATTCAAGGACGAGGGCAAAACACTGCCCACACTGAGCCTCTCCGAAAACCCTGACATTCTGGCGACAATTTCGCACAAGCGAAAGAAACGGCCAGAGCTAGTAATAGGCTTTGCTGCCGAAACGCATGATGTCGAAGACCATGCTGTGGCCAAGATGAAGCGCAAGGGCTGTGACTGGATCGTGGCGAACGATGTGTCTGGCGACGTGATGGGCGGCGCGAATAATGAAGTCGCCCTCGTGACCGGGGATGGCGTTGAACGCTGGCCGCTTATGGACAAGGAATCTGTCGCGCGCCGACTAGCGACACGGATCGTGGACAAGATTGGCGCAGCAGATGCCTCACAACTGGCTGCGGAATAGGCAACTTAGCCTAGGCGATTGAAAAACGGCACTAAAAACGACCTCCAGGCACGTTTGTTCCATATGATAGTCTGTGTCCGGATGATCGCAGATTGTTCGGAACCATGGCCGGAAAAATCTGTTGTTCCGGCAAGTGATAAGACTTTGTTTGTCATTCGGTAACTAAGATTGACAGACCCCGAACTGGAACGAGACATGAAACTGATTATTGGGTATTTCGTCGCGATTGGCCTTCTGCTGACTAGCTTGTCCATCTTTGCCAATCAGAAGGCCGATGCTGAGACGGGCGCCGAAGAACCAGCCTCGAAAGCGACTATTCAGGCAACATCGTCTGATACCAACATGGAAGACGAAACCGAAATCACGGGTCGGACCTTCGTTATCTGATATAAGCCAATGCTCAGCGTTGATTGTCACGAGTTGACAAGTCACAGCGACTCCGGCGCTTTGCATTCTATGACCAATGTAACTGTTGCTGTGAAATCCTTGCCCCATTTTGAGGGGCTGTCCCTTCCTTCCTATGAGACCGACGGCGCTGCCGGTATGGATATCCGTGCTGCTTATGCTGACGGTGAGTCTTTCGAGCTCAAGCCGGGAGAGCGTACGATGGTGCCGACAGGATTGTCTGTCGCCATCCCCGAAGGCTACGAAATCCAGATGCGGCCACGCTCAGGCCTCGCCGCCAAGCACGGTCTGACCTGTCTGAATAGCCCGGGCACGATCGATAGCGATTATCGCGGCGAATTGAAGGTCATCCTTATCAATCATGGCCATGAGACGTTCACCATTTCGCGCGGAGAACGCATTGGTCAGATGGTGCTCTCTCCGGTTACCCGCCTGGCATGGGAAACAGTTGAGTCCTTGCCTGAGACCCAGCGCGGCGAAGGCGGGTTCGGATCTACTGGCCGCTAAATTCGCGGAAATCCTTGCATTCTCCGATATCAATGCTTATTATCGAATTACGATAAAAAAGGTTCGATATCATGGAAATCAACAGCCCATTCACCATGGTTGTTATCATCGTTCTGATCGCGGTCGGAGCTGGCGTCATCAACAATTACATCAAGATGAAGGCCAGCCGTAAGGACGATGTCGACACTGAAGAAGAAGTGTTCCGGCTTCGCAAGGATGTTGAGCGCCTGACAGAGCGCGTGCGTGTCCTTGAGACGATTGCCACTGACTCCGAAGCCCGTTTACGCGATGATATTCGGCGCCTAGCCTAGAGCAGAGCGTTTTCGTCCTTGGCAAATTTGGCCAGAAGATAAGCGTCTGTTTCCTCGATCGGCTCAAGCTTGCCGAACGCAAACGCGTTGCGGTCCATGACGAGGTCTCTCGACCGCAAGGCGCGGGAGATCTCTAACCCTTCCAATGAGCGCGCACGTGAAAAAGCCACATAGGCTTGGCCGTGCGCGAACATGCCCCGATCGAAGTCGATGAAGACTTTGTCGAGCGTCAGCCCTTGCGCCTTGTGAATGGTGACAGCATAGGCCAGACGCAATGGCACCTGCTTGAACGTGCCAACGACCTCGCGTGAAACCTTCTTGGTTTCCGGGTCCAGTTCGTACTTATACTTTTCCCACGCGGCCGGCTCGATCTCGTAGATGTGCCCGTCCAGTTCAACGAAGACATTATCACCCTTGAAACCATCAACCGTCGCTAGCGATCCGTTGACCCAGCGACCTTCAGGATCATTCTTGATCAGCATGACCCGCGCGCCTTCTTTCAGCTCAAGGTCGGCCTCCGTTGGATATGACTTCTCATCGAATGTGCCCTGCACCTTCGCTTCGAAGGACTGTGGCTTTCCTGGAAGGTCTGCCAGACGTGCCTGATTGATTCGGAAGGCATTGGCATTGTTGGGCGTCAGCACGACATGCGTTTCGCTCGCCTCAACGGCAGAGCGCTGGCTGACCACTGATCCGACAAGCCGCTCATCAGTTGGCGTAAGACGACCCTGACGCATGGCGCCGAGAAGCGCGAGAAAGCGTGGGTCTTCTTGCCGGAACACGTGTTTGAGGGCCAGAAGGGCGAATTCTGCATTCTTGAAGCCGGGCGCATTGAAGAAATAATGGCCGCCATAGCGCTCATTCAGGATTTCGGCTTCCGCGCCGCGGGCCACGGGCGGCAATTGATGCAGATCACCCGACAGGATCATACGGACGCCGCCGAATGGTCTCTTTGAACCACGGTTGAGCTGAAGACTTTTGTCGATCGCATCCAGCATATCGGCGCGCACCATCGAGATCTCATCAATGATCATCGTCTCGACCGCCTTGATGAGGCGCACACCGCGCAAACGCTTGATGTCCGCCTGCTCAATGAGACGCGGCGGGAATTTGAAGAAGGAGTGGATCGTCTGTCCACCCGCATTCATCGCCGCAACCCCCGTCGGCGCGAGGACGACTGTGTTCTCGCCAGCCTCTGCCAGGAAGCGGCGCAGCATGGTCGTCTTGCCGGTGCCTGCGCGCCCCGTCAGGAAAAGATTGCCCTGCGCACCGGCACCGCGCGCGACCCAGTCGGCGGGTGCGGCATAGATGCGATCTGGCAGGTTGGAAGGTTCGGTGCGATTCATATTGAGTAGCCTTAACCGTATCCGCCCTGCTAAGCGAGGGCATGGCATTAAGTGGAACACAGCTCGAACGGCACAAACGTCACATTCTCCTGAAGGAGATTGGCGGACCGGGTGTGCAGAAACTACTGGCCGCGCATGTCTCGATTGTCGGGGCAGGGGCGCTCGGCGGACCTTGCGCAATGTATCTGGCGGCCGGGGGCGTTGGTCATATTGATCTCTGGGATGATGACCTTGTTGAGCGGTCCAATCTACAGCGGCAAATTCAGTTCACCGAGGATGATATTGGCCAGTCGAAGGCGACGCAGCTTGCCGCGCGCCTGAAAGCGAGCGCACCAGATTGCGAAGTGACCATCAACAAGGCGCGCTGGAAAAAGGCTGACGCACTGGGCGGCACTATCCTGATTGATGCGACAGACAACTTCGAGACACGGTTCGCGCTGAACCGGGTGGCCCATGAAAGCCAGCGCGTGCTGGTCTCAGGCGCGGCGACGCGCTGGGCCGGGCAGGTTTCTATCTTTGCGTCCGGGCTCGATGCCGAGCTGCCTTGTTATCAATGTCTGGTGCCGCAAATGCCGCCGGATGCGGAAGCTTGCGATGACGTTGGTGTGGTCGGACCGGTTACTGGCATGGTCGCAACGCAAATGGCGCTGGAAACGATCAAACTGATCACCGGTGCGGGAAAGAGCCTGACGGGCCAGATCAATGTGATCGACGGCCTCAGCGGCGCTATCCGCAATGTGCGCCTGCGGAAAGATCCAGCCTGCCCGGTGTGCGGGCAGGCCGGCTGATCAGTTCTTCGCTAGTGGTGATCCCCATGATCGGCAGCGTGGTCGCCGTCATGTCCGGAATGGTCCATCGAATGATCCTTGTCTGAGTGCGAGTTTTGCGCAGGCGCGGTGAGGTCGGCGTAAATCAGGCTGACGAAACGATCAGCATTGATAAAGCCGCTGCCCCAGTCGTCGCTCCACTCCGCAAGCGGGTTGGCGGCCTGGATTTCTTCAGGTGTCTTCCCAGCATCGATCTCTGCCTGAACGGCCTCAACGCTACCGGCGACGACGTCACGAAGCGCCATGACATCGTCACGTGTTGCCTCTGGCCCATGTCCGGGAATGATTTTCGTAGTCTCGTCGGCGAGGCTGTAGATTGTATCGAGGCCAGACAGATAGCCATCAAAACTGCCGCCGCTGAAGACATCGACGAACGGAAAGCTTCCGTTGAACATGACGTCGCCCGTGTGGATCACATTCGCTTCTTCAAAATAGATCGCGGAATCGGTGTCGGTGTGGGCGTTCGGTAAATGGTGGACGTGGATCGTCTGTCCATTGAGATACAGGGTCATCTCATCTGAATAGGTCAGCACAGGCCACGCGGCTTCATCGGCCGGGGGGATGATCTGCGTTTCGCCGCCGAGCGCGCGGGAATTTTGCGTCGATAGGCGGGCGCGTACATTGTCGTGTCCGATGATCGTGGCGCCAGCGTCCGCCATCGGCACATTGCCGCCCGCATGATCGCCGTGCCAGTGCGTGTTCAACAGGAACCGCACATCGGATGTGCCAGCAATGTCATTGATTGCCGAAAGCAGTCCAGGCGCCATTTCTGCATACTGGCTATCGATCACAAAGGTACCGTCTTCGCCGGTCAGAACGCCGACATTCCCGCCGCGTCCGACGAGCATGTAGATGCCATTGCCGAGATCATTGGTTGTAACAGGTGTCGGGCTCGCCGCCTGCGCAGTATGCGTGCCGTCGCCATGCGCAAATGCGGCCGGGCTAAGCGCCAGGCCGAGAACGGCGAGGCTGATGGTTGATCGAAACATATGGAACTCTCCCTTGAATATAATTCAAGGATAGAGCGCGCGCAGGTTGAAGCCAGCTTGCGGCTTTAACGATGTTGTGAAGTGCCGTTCGGCAGAGAGCTCAAGCCGCTGGCGCTTTGGCCGCTTCCGGGCAAAGAATCGCCTTGATCGCCGACGCTGACCCGGCTTTCCGCAGGGCTTCGCGCAGCTCAGCCTGACGCAGTGTCCGGCTCACCTGTGCCAGCGCGCGCAAATGGTCCGCCCCGGAGCCAACCGGCGCGATCAGCATGAAGATCAGATCACACGGACGATCATCGACCGCATCGAAATCCACGCCTTGGTCAAGCCGCACAAATCCACCTACGGGGTGAGACAGCTTCTCGATGCGCGCATGCGGAATCGCAACGCCTTCGCCGACGCCGGTTGAGCCAAGCCGCTCTCGTTCCATCACGGCATCGAAAATGTCGCGGGCATCGAGTTTGGTCGTCTCGGCCAACGCCTGAGCAAGCGCGGTCAGCGCCTGCTTGCGGTTTTCGACGTGAATAGGATCGAGAATAGCGCCTTCACCAAGAAGGCTTGTGAGATCATTTGCCATGACTCTTCGCGCTTCTACTAGGAGGTTTTGCTGTTGTTCGCCGGATCGACCCAGCCAATATTTCCGTCACTTCGACGATACACCATATTGAGCCCCGAATGTTTCGCATTACGGAACATGAGGGCTGGTGAATCGGCAAGTTCAAGCTGCAAAACAGCTTCCGAAACTGTCATCGTGCGAATGGCTGAAGCACTCTCTGCTACAATAACGGGCGCTTCACCATTCTCACCGGTCTCTGCCGGATCTTCTTCTTCCGGCGCGCCTTTCAGCACAAAGGCGGCGGCCGGTTCACTCGGAAACGGGCTGCGATTGTCCTTGTGGTGATCTTTCAGCCGGCGTTTGTAGCGCCGGACTCGCTTCTCGATCTTCGCCAGCGCTTCGTCCAGCGCGGCATAGGGATCGGTCGCTTTGCCGGTCGACTGCAGGATGATGCCTGACGGCAAATGTATATTGCAGTCGATTTCGGTTTCATGGCCATTCGGGCTGACAGTGACGTGTCCGTCAAAATCCCGGTCGAAATATTTTGTGACGGCTGCTTCAAGACCAGTTTCGATGCGCTCGCGGAGCGCATCGCCAAGGTCCATCTTCCGTCCTGCGATTTGTATCTGCACGGAACTCTCCGATTACGAGGTCCTACTATAACGCCTTGATCAGGGAAATCGAGGCGTCGCCTCCTTATTATTACGGTGTTTTGAGTCAATAAGCTGTGCGCAGGTCCGATGGATCAAGCGCTGGCTTTCAGACGACGCCGTCGCTGGACACTAGATGGAATATTCAGGCTCTCACGATACTTGGCGACGGTGCGCCGGGCAATCTCTATGCCAAATTCTGTAAGTATTTCAACGATCTTGTCGTCGGAAAGTACGTTGTCGCCTTCATCGTCGACCAGCTGTTTGATCCGGTAACGAACCGCTTCTGCCGAATGTGCGTCTCCGCCGCCTGTCCCCGGAATTGAGGCAGAGAAAAAGTATTTCAGCTCAAACAGACCGCGCGGCGTGCCCATATATTTATTTGATGTAACGCGGCTGACCGTGGATTCGTGCATTTCAATCGCGTCTGCGACCTGTTTTAGGTTCAGCGGGCGAAGGTGCGCTACCCCGTGCGCGAAAAACGCGTCCTGCTGTCGGACAATCTCGCTGGCGACTTTCAGGATCGTACGCGCGCGCTGATCGAGTGACTTGATCAGCCATGAGGCGTTTTGCGCGCAATCAGTGATGAATTCCTTTTCCTTCTCCCGCATCGGAAGGGTGCTGACCTCTGCATAATACGCCTTGTCCATCAGGACGCGGGGCAGGGTTTCGGCGTTCAGCTCAACCGCAAACATGCCATTCGGCATCTCGCGAACAAAAACATCTGGCGCCACAGCGATGGTCGTGCCGCTTGCAAAGGCAGAGCCGGGACGAGGCGTCAAAAGACGAAGCTCCGACATCATGTCGAGCACGTCCTCCTTGTCGACGCCGCAAACATCCGAAAGGCCTTTAACGTCGTGCTTGGCGACCATATCGAGATTATCGAGCAGCGCCTGCATGGCCGGGTCAAGCCTGTCGCGTTCTTTGAGTTGTAGCGCAAGACATTCGCCAATTGTGCGCGCCATCACGCCGGTCGGCTCAAAGCCCTGACAGACATGCAGAACCGCCTCAACATTTGCCGGGTCAGCGCCCAGGGCAGCCGCAACTTCTTCCAGGTCGACCTTGCAGTAGCCAGCGTCGTCGGTCTCATCGACGAGGCGGGCCCCGATCAGCCTGTCAGCCTGGGAAAGACCTGACATGGAAAGCTGATCGTGAAGATGTTCGTGCAGCGACTTCTCGGAGCTTAGCGAGCCCTCAAAATCGTAGTCGTCGCCTGAGAAGCTTCCGCCGCTGCCAGCTTGCGACCAATCGGTCTTGGCAGAAGGGCCTGACATTTCATTGGCCGTCTGGCCGGTGTCCGAATTGGTGCCGCTTTCATAGAGATCTTCGCGCGGCGCATCCATCGCCTCGCGGGCCTCGTTCAGACCTGAGCGGTCATCGAGGTCAAGTTCATCGCGCTTGGATTTGCGCTCTATTTCTTCTCGCTCGGGCTCATCGTGATCACCGTTTTCGCCGCGTTCGAGCAGCGGGTTTCGCTCAATCTCCGCTTCAACGAACTCGGCAAGTTCCATATTTGAGAGTTGCAGCAGTTTGATCGCCTGCTGCAATTGCGGCGTCATCACCAGGGACTGACCCTGGCGCATGTCCAACCGTTGTGAAATGGCCATGGGCGCTACGCTGCGAACCGTTCGCCCAGATAGACCCGGCGTACATCTTCGTTCGTCAGGACATCTTCAGGCGAGCCTTCGAACAGCACGCCTCCATCATAGATGATAGATGCCCGATCCACGATCTGCAGCGTCTCGCGTACCTGGTGGTCGGTAATCAGCACGCCAAGGCCGCGCTGTTTCAGATAACCAACCAGATCAGAAATATCCGATACGGCGAGAGGGTCGATACCGGTAAACGGTTCGTCCAGAAGCATGAAACTCGGTCTGGAGGCGAGGGCACGGGCAATCTCGACCCGGCGGCGTTCACCGCCCGATAAAGAGGTCGCAGACTGATCACGCAAATGCGTGATGTGCAGCTCGTCCAGCAGGGCATCGACTTCCCGTTTTCGGGCAGTTTTATCTTTCTCCACGAGTTCGACGACCGCGAGGATATTCTCCTCAACGCTCATACCGCGGAAAATGGAGGCTTCCTGTGGAAGGTATCCGACGCCCAGGCGGGCCCGCTGATACATGGGGAGTGACGTGACGTCGGCGCCATCGATCTCGATGCTGCCGGCGTCGGCACTTATCAGTCCCATGATCATATAGAAGCAGGTGGTCTTGCCGGCGCCATTAGGCCCCAGAAGACCGACAACTTCGCCGCGCTGAAGAGACAGGGAAACGTCTTTCACGACAGTGCGCTTGCCAAATGCCTTGGCAAGTCCGTTAGCTACGAGGCCGCTGGCCGCATCCGTCATCAGGAAATTTCCTCTTGATACTCTTGCGCGGTATGGTTGCCGCCCGGTGTTTTACCTAGTCTATCAGACTTAATATCCGCTTAGCGCGGGCGTCCTAATTCGATGGTTCGTCCGGCGCAGGCGTGCCTTGACCGGGATTGATATTCATCTGGACGCGGCCTGGGCCGCCATCAAGTGTCGTGCGGCCTTCTGCCAGGCGCATGACAAGTTTCTCTCCAGTGGCAACATCTTCGCCACGGACCAGAACGACTTCACCTGTCAGTGTGATCGTGTCGGCCTTGGCATCGTAAACGCCGCGTGTTCCCGTCGCTTTGAGGTCCGGGGTGACGTAGAAAACGCTGCCTTCGGCTGTCATCGTCTCAATGTCGCCGAACCCGCCGGCGCCGCTCGCGCCAGTCGTTTCGCTGTCGCCGCTGGCCGCATAATTGATCGTGACCTTGTCGGCGCGGAGCCGGGCATCGCCCTGCATGATGTCGACGTCCTTGATGAGGATGACCTGCCGCTGGCGCTCGAGGACTTCACTTCTGTCGGCATTGACCCGGATAGGACCACCCTGACCAGACACCTGTGCTAGGGCGGTTGGCGTTCCGGCGACTGTCAGTGCTGCGCACGCAACCAAAAACCTATTCATCAGCATCTATCTCCTCATTGTCCCGGCCACCCGGGAATATGGTCATCTGTACATTGCCACTGCAACGTACTCTGTCACCATCATCTACGATTTCAAAATTATCACAGCGCACATCGCCCAGTGGGCCTGAGCCGGAAAGCGGATCAATACCCTGCACCCGGCTCTCTTCAACAAACATCTTGGCTGATGTTGACCGAAACTTGTAGCCTTTAGAATCGACAAGCCGGACGTCTTCAAACAGCGATAGGGTTTGTTCATCCTGATCATAAAGCCCCGAGGGAGCCTCAATCTCGGTTCCATCCTCGATCACCATTTTGGGGTTCGTCAGATCGATCTTTTCACCGCCCCCCTGTCGGCGCTGGGCTGTGTCCGCCGTAATGACGAAGGCCTGCCCTGCAACATCGCGTCCGGTGAAGCGCGGATTGACCATCGTCACGACTTCGTCACTGGACAGCTTTTCGATTGATCCCGGCGATGCGGAGACGGCATTTGCCGCAAGATGGCCGACCATGACACCGGCCGATATGGCCGCGGCCGCTGTAAACCCCAGACGCATGAGCGAAACGCGGTTTGAACGCTTGCGGGCCTGCGCCAGTGTCATCTGGCGGCGAGGTTCCCACAGGCTTAAGGCGCTCTTTGTGTTGGTTGAAACAGTCATCAGGCGGAATTTACGACGGTTTGAAGGAATATGATAGATCAGACGCCGTGGTCATTTCGTGACCAAATGAGGCTGTTTCCCGGCGCATCAGCTATGGGAGAAAATGTCGGTCTCGCCCCAGCCTTCCAGGTCGAGCTCTGCGCGAACAGGCAGGAAGTCGAAACAGGCCTGCGCCAGCTCCAGTCGTCCTTCACGCGCAAGCATGGCTTCCAACCCATCCTTGATCGCATGCAGGTGAAGCACATCGCTCGCGCAATAATGAAGTTGCGCATCAGTCAGCGTCTCAGCGCCCCAGTCTGAAGACTGCTGCGCCTTCGACATATCGACACCGGCGATCTCGCGGGCGACATCTTTCAGGCCATGCCGATCCGTGTAGGTGCGGCAGAGTTTCGAAGCGATCTTGGTGCACCAGATGGGGCCGCACTCGATGCCCAGCCATTGTTTCATCATCGCAACATCGAAGCGGGCGAAGTGAAAGATCTTGAGGCGGGACTGGTCAGCCAGAACGGCTTTCAGATTGGGGCAGTCAAAGTCGCGCGATAGTTGAACGACGTGCGCCGTGCCGTCCCCCGAGGATAGCTGGACGACGCACAAAGCGTCCCTGAAAGGATTGAGGCCCATGGCTTCGGTATCAACGGCGATAACCTTACCAAGATCGATGTCAGCGGGCAGATCGCCCTTGTGCAGCGTGATATTTTTCATGCGCCACCCCATAAACAATCTGTGTGATTAGGCAATCGCCCAGGAGGCGCGCATTCAGTCTATCGCGGCGGTGCAGCAGAGCGAATGTCGCCGTTCCGGCTCGCCAACTTGACGCTAACGACATAGGCCTTCTCAGCCTGCATGCCGGCGAGGATCAACCCGGCCTGATCGCTGGGCATCAGGCGCAGGAAGCCGGCTGCAAAAGCCGGGTCCATCTGATTGAAAATAGAGGCGGCCTGATCGGGCTTCATGGCGCTGTACATTTGCGCCAGATGGGTGATGTCCTCATCGGCGCTGGTTGTCATGGTTTTCCAGCGCTCATCAATCGTTAGCTGGAGCGCGGCAAGCTCCTCGGCTTTACGATTGATTTCCTGTTCGCGCGCTTGCAGGGCCAATTCCTGTGCCTGCAATGCATCTGCCCGATTTTGCAGGCTTTTCTGGTCGCTGGCGAGGGCTGCAGCAGCCTCGCCCGTAAAGCAAACTTCGTCAGAGCGAGCCGGTTTTTTGCTCGTCACCTCAAGAGCTGCTGGCGTAGCCGTCGGTGTTTCACTGGCGCTCAGCGATGCCATTTCAACTTTGGCCGCCTTGTCTTCTGCAGAGGCTTGCGTCGTCGGCAGAATGCGCGTGATACCGCCCACCGTGAACAGAACGCCAAGCGTGACGAGAACATGAGAACGTTTGGTCGAAACGGCCATCGCGTTAGCTCGCCTTCTTCAGGTCAGGGCGCGCTTCGCCGTCGAACAGGGCGTCCGGGTCAGCAGGCTTTACCGCCGCCATCTGACGATAGTCTTTGACCTGCCGAAGGATGAATTTCAGTTCGCGCGTGCTCGCTTCGGTTTCCCGCAACAGGTTTGTCAGTGTGCCATTCAGTTCAGCCTGCGCTGCGGAAATGCTGCCGCTGGCAGCGGCATGTGAGGCTTCCATCTTTTCCGTGAGGCCTTGAGCACGTGTGCTTGCAGCTTCCGCCTCGGCGATCAGATTGGTTAACCGGGACGCGATTTCGTTGGTCTGGCTGCGTGTCTCGCTGGTCGCAGAGGATACCGCCGAGACCGACTTGGTCATTGCCATGATCGTCGCGCCAAGTCCGTCGCGCGTATCCTGCAGCGCTTTCAGGCGCCGGCTCAGTACGAAACAGTATGCGCAGGCTGCCGCCGAGACGAGGAAGAGCGCGATGTCTGTGGGTTGGATCGTGGAAAACATGCTCGATTACCTCAACAGGAATTCAGTGATCAGGACGCCTTGGGAGGTGTCAGACCCCAGAACGAGTTCTGCCCGGCGGCCCAGCTGCTCACGCATGCGAGGGTAAAACCCGGCCGTCTCAAAGTCGGAGAGCTCAACGGAGCGTAAATACGAAATGAAGGCGTCTGATAGCATGGGCTGGGCTTCAGTGATTTTCTTTTCATTGCCCTTTTCGGTGACGATCGACGTGTTGAGCTTCACAAAACGTGTGGCAGGCTCATTGCCGATTGTGACCAGCAATTCGTCGAGTTGGACGTAGGAAAGCTCTTCGCGCGCCAAGGGTTCGACCTTTGTGCTCGCGACCTGTTCCGGCGCCGGGCAAGCGGCTGATTCGGTATTTGCGGACGGGAATAGAAAGAAAACGACCGCAAAGGAACACGCAGCCGATACCACTGCGAGAATCGCCCAGTTTACAAGGCTCCCGCCTGGCTTTTTCTCCGCCTGGTCATTCGAGGTGTCAGTTTCCTTGGCCATGAGCCCCTCAGTTGCTGGTCCGCCAACTTACCCACTGCTGTAGTGAATGCTGGGTAAAGGAAGCGTTAACAATTTTGCCTGAAAAATTAATCAATTCGGAAATGCTGAGTTGATTTGGGGCGGACTTTGTCATGAAATTTTTGGACACGCTGAGGTCGCTCTCCCTTCCTCGGCAGATTGCACTTGCAGGTGCAGTGGTCGCCGTCATCCTGGCGATGAGCTTCATGGTGCGCGGTGCGATGAGCGAGCCGAAGGCGCTGCTATACTCCGGCCTTGATGCGTCACACTCCGGCGAAATCATTGAAGAGCTCGACAAGCGCGGCATCGATTATGAAATTCGCGGTGACGCGATTTTCATTGCAGCGAGCAAACGCGACGAGACCCGCTTCGCACTCGCCCGCCAGGGCCTGCCGCAACAGTCGGTTCAAGGCTATGAACTGCTCGATGATGTGAACGGGTTCTCGGTGACCTCCGAAATGTACAATGCTGCCTATTGGCGCGCCAAGGAAGGTGAGCTGACGCGGACAATCCTGGCCATTCCAGGCGTTCAGTCGGCCCGCGTACATATCGGCGCCAGCTTGCGCTCTGGTTTCTCGCGCAGCTCACCGGCCCAGACGGCCTCTGTGACGCTCGCCACAACCCACGATATTTCCGGGAAGCAGGCCGAAGCCATCCAGTATCTGGTGGCATTGGCGATCTCCGGCCTTGCGCCTGAGGATGTTGCGGTGATCGACCCAGCCAAGGGCCTGATTGCGGGGCCAAATGTCGACAAGACTGACGAGCCCGACCAGGTGGCCGATTCACAATCAGCAATGATCGAACAGAAGATTCGGCGCCTGCTGGATGCGCGCGTCGGGCCGGGAAATGCGAGAGTGTCGGTCAGCGTTGACGTTAACCGGCAGCGCCAGACGATCTTCGAAAAGACGATCGACCCCCAATCCCGCGTCGTCCGCAACCGCACCAGCAATGATGTCAGTGAAACAAACACAGGCGGTGCCGGCGAACTGTCAGCTGCCAGCAACTTGCCGCAGGGCGGGGCAAACAGCGGCGGCGATTCCCGCAACATGAAAAACTCGACCGAGAGCGTGTCCTACGAGTTCAATGAACGCCGCGTCGAAACGGAAATGATGCCCGGCAAGATCCAGCGTATTTCTGTCGCCGTTCTCCTGAATGAACAGGTGCTCGGCCTTCAAGGTACGCCGGAAGAAACCGCAGCGGAAGCGCAGCAAATTATAGATAACTTCCAGCAGCTTATTCTTTCAGGCGCTGGCCTCGATACAGCGCGCGGCGACTCGCTGACGGTGGAGCTGATGCCCTTCCAGGAAATGCCCGCCCAGGAGATGGTTGAAGCCCCCGGCATGGTCTCTACGCTGGTGCAACAATACTCATGGCCCGCGATCCAGGCGCTTCTGCTTGGCGTTGTGATCATCGTTCTGGGACTGTTTGTTGTGCGGCCAATGATGAGCAAAGGGCCGGATGCTGCAGACATGCTCTCAGAGCAAAAGCTTATCGGCAATGAGGTTGCAAATTCGGCCGAAGCAGCTGACCCATTCGCTTATCTTTCCGATTACACACGGGAGCGTCAGGATGAGACCGCGGCATTGCTGCAGTCCTGGCTCGATGAGGACAGGAAGGTGGCTGTAAATGAGTGAAGCCGTCTTTGCGAGGCTACCAAGGTTTGACCTGCCTGCCGGGAATGCAGGCGGGCTTCGATCTGCCAAGCCAAAAGGTCCGGTTCTGGTTGAGCCGGAAGCGGCTGAGCAGAACGAAGTCTCCAAAGCCAAAGCCGAACTTGCTGCGAAAATGTCGGACGTTGAGGTTCTGCTCGGATCGCTCAACAAGGCGATCGAGACTGTTCGCGCCGACGCTGACAGGCAAGCGAAGACAGCTATCGTTGCCATTTCCGAGCAGTTGTTTCCAAAGCTGTCGCGCCGTTTTCTGGCGAGCGAGATCGAGGCTCATCTGGAAATCATGCTGCCGGAAACCGCTGCGCATGTTGAGATCAGCGCAAATCCGGCGCTCAGTGAACAACTGGAAGATTTGCTCGATCAGTCCGCTGGTCTTGCTGGCCGCTGCACCGTCACGCCTGATGAAGCCGCCCGCGGCGCGCGCGTCGATGTCTCGTGGAAGTCTGGCGGCCTGACTTTTGATTTTGATGGTCTGCTTGAAGCCTGCATTGGCCATCTCAGAACAACGCATTCAGCAATGGGGGATAAGTCCTGATGGCGAATCCTGAAGCCGCACCAAAACCGAACGAAACCGAAGATCGCCGCGACCAGAGCCCGGTCAATCAGTTCCGCCGCTCAATTTATGGCGTCCCAGTGACTGTCACGGTCTCCATCGGACAAAAGCGCCTTAGCGTTTCCGAAGTGCTCGCACTGACACCGGACTCGGTCATCGCGCTGACGTCGCGGATCGAGGATCCGGTCAGCCTGATGGTGGATGACAAGCTGATCGCACGGGGCGAGCTGATCGAGAATGAGGATGGCGGACTCGGTGTCAAAATTACCGAGATCGCGGAAGATGCAGATGGCAATTCTGCTTAGAGGTCAGTCTGCGTATCTGCGCGCGCTATGTCTTCTGGGTGCGGCCCTGATCTTCAGTTTTGGCGCCGTTGCGCAAGATGCTGCCAATCCAATACCTGACGCGCTAGGCGGACTGCTCGGCGGGGACGGCGAAGGCGGCCTGAGCGGATCCGTCATCATCCTGTTCGTCCTGGTGACGGTGCTCAGCCTGGTGCCTGGCCTGGCCATGATGGTCACGTGCCTCCCTTTCCTGATCATCGTATTTTCGTTTGTGAGACAAGCGCTTGGCGTTCAGCAGGCCCCGCCAAACATGATGCTTATGGCGCTCGCCATGTTCCTGACTTTCTTCATCATGGAGCCAACCTTCACCGAAGCCTGGAACTCCGGGATCGCGCCTTACACAGATGGCACGATCACTGAGGAGGCCGCCTGGCAGGCGACAACTGCGCCCTTCCGCGAGTTCATGAATGCCCGCGTTGACCCTGAAACGGTGCCCGTCCTTGGCGAAGCGATCAATCGCCCTGTTGCCGAAGGCGAGGCGCCGCCTTTTTCCCTTCTGGCGACATCTTTCATGCTGTCAGAGATCAAGCATGCCTTTCAGATCGGTTTTGTTATCTTCCTTCCATTTCTTGTTATTGATCTGGTTGTAGCTTCGGTCCTGATGGCTGTCGGCATGATGATGGTGCCGCCGACGGTCGTTTCGCTGCCCTTCAAGGTCGGGTTTTTCGTCCTTGCCGATGGCTGGCTAAAAATAACCGAGGCCCTGATCAGAGGATATTCTGGATGAGTTCGAGCGCGAAAACGGGTTCGCCAAAGGTCACGCCGTTGAGACCGAAAGGTGACACGTTCAAAGGCCCCAGCCTTGCGACGATCACGCCGGCGCAACGCGCGGCCGTTGTCATTGCCGTGCTCGGCGAGACGGCAGCCCGCCCGATCGTGGAAAAACTCGACGACAGGGCGCTCGCGCAAATCGCAGCAGAGCTGGAGAACATTTCCTATCTGCCGAGAGAAGACCTCGCGGATATCGTGATGGATTTCCTGAGCCACCTTCGTCAGACGAGCGGCGCCTTCAGAGGCGGCAAAACCCGTTCAAGAGAGATTGTCGAAAAGCTTCTGGACGAGAGCCGGTTGAGCACAGTGTTCGGCGGCGGCGAAGACAAATCTGATAAACCCGTCAATACCTCAGACGGCGTCTGGGACAGGCTTCAGCAAAAACCGCCAGCGGCGATCGCTGCATATCTTGACCGCATGACGCCCAATATTGTCGCCATGATCCTGCGAAAGCTCGACACAGGTGTTGCCTCCGAAGTCGTCGGGCATCTCGATGAGAGCAAGCTCGATGCCACGATGGGGCATCTGATCGAAGCCGATAGCGCCGATCCCGAAATCGATAACGTCATGGCGCGCATGATTGAGATTGAATTTCTCAACAATGCCGACGTTCATGAGGAAGAAGATACCTCGCATCTGGAAAGCATCGGCGAAATGCTGAGCCTCATTCCGAGCGACCGGCGCGAGCGGGTTCTCTCGTATCTGAAGTCTGAACACGAGACTAAGCTCGAGAGCATCGAGAAAGTTCTCTTCACGATTGAGGGTCTACCAGACATGTTGGCGCGCAGTTCCGTGCCGGTCGTTTTCAGGGAGCTTGGCGAGACAAAGATGGTGCCGCTCCTGTCGACGCTGCATGGACCATCATCTGCTGTGTCAGACTACCTTCTGGGCAATATTTCCTCGCGCCTGGCTGATCAGTTCCGCGATCAGTTGAATGACCCCAATCGCAAGCCTGTCGAAGACGAGGAAGCGACGCAGCGCGAATTCCTGACCAGTCTTATGGCGCTTAAGCGCCGTGGGCTGATCGTGATGGAAAAAGCGCCTAAGGCCTGATGCTGAAAGCCTGATTTGTCGAAACTAACCCGGTCCTGAATTGACCGGCAAAGCGCTTTCTATCTGACAATCAGATCCGCATGCAGCGCGCCTGCCGTTTTCATCGTGCGGATGATATCGGCCATTTCCTGTGGGGAGACGCCAAGCGCGTTGAGGCCGGAAATAAGCTCTGACAGTGTCACATTTGAGTTCAGCATGGCGATACTGTCCGTGCCTGTCTCCTCGATTGATATCTGTGAGCGAGGCAGGACGATAGAATCCCCCCTCCCAAACGGGTTGGGTTGAGACACGACCGGGGTCTCTGTGACCTTGATCGATATATTGCCTTGGGCAATCGCGACTTTCGAGATCGTCACGTCCTCACCGAGGACGATTGTGCCTGATTGCTCATCGATGACGATGCGTGCAGGAACCGCGACTTCAACGGGCAGGTTTTCGATATTGGCGAGGATCCGCGCTGGAGACCCTGAAAGCGTGCGCAGGTCCAGATCCACTGTGCCCGGGTCCCGCATGAAAGCGACAGGGCTACCAAAGGCTCCATTGATGGTGTCTTCGATCCGTGCGGCCGTGGTGAAGTCAGGCTGGCGAAGTGCCAGAGTCAGAGATTGCCGTCCGTTGAAATCATAGGCAATCTCGCGTTCGACTCTCCCGCCATTTGGGATGGCGCCCGTGGTTGGCGTCCCGCGACGTTCACTTGCGCCCTGCGCTTTCACGTTGAGGCCGGATACGATGATGCTGCCCTGAGCGACCGCATAAACCTCGTTGTCTGCCCCTTTGAGCGGGGTAAGGATCAGCGTGCCGCCTTCAAGGCTTTCAGCATCACCGATGGATGAGACCGAGACGTCGAGCGTTGAGCCGTTGCGGGCAAAAGAGGGCAGGGTTGCTGTCACAAGCACAGCGGCGACATTGTCCGGTTTGATGTCCTCGCCCTGGACGTTCACGCCCAGCCGCTCAAGCATGTAGGTGAGGGAGTCTTCAGTGAACGGTGAGTTCCGGACCGTGTCACCCGTCCCGTTCAGGCCAACGACAATACCATAGCCGATGAGATCATTCTGGCGGACACCTTCAACGTCCACAATGTCCCGAATGCGGGACTGACTGCTCGCATCAGGCGCTGGTGCGACAAGCAATGACACCCCGAGCAGAGCAAGAATCGAGAGGAACTGTTTCATCGGATTACCTCAGGAAGTTCAGGAGTGACAGGCCGGACAGGCGTGCTGTGAGAAGGTAGGACGCTTCAAGGTTCTGCTCGAGAACTTTGAGCTCTGCAGCGGCCTCGTACTGATCACGGGCAGTCATGGAATCGAGGGCTTCGGTCAGGATTGTCTTCTCGGCCTCCAGGTTCAGCTTTTGGTCAGCAACCCGTTTTTGATCAATACCGACTTCGGCACGTAGATTGGTAAGCCTTGTTTCGCCTGAGAGCAGGCTCGTGGCAGCGTTCTGCCGGGCCGTATCGGGATCGGCCAAACCTTCGAGCGCCCCGCCGGGTTCAGACAGCGATAGAACGGCAAGACTGCGGATCACCTGCGTGACCGCTGGATCGATTGCCAGCACCGCTTCTGAGTCCGAAGCTGAAGCCGTGCCCTGATAGATGGTGCTTTGCCAGCCACCATCCGGAGAATTGAAATAGGCGTCCAGCTGCTGGTCAAAGTCAGCACTATCGGCCGAACCTGCCGCAAGAATTTGAAGGTCACCCAGCAATTGTTCGGCGCCAGCGAAGGGGGGTGTAGATGTGGCATCGCCCGAGAACAGAAACCGCTGACCATGGCGGGCATTGAGCGCAGAAAGACTGGACTGGAGTTCCAGACGCGCGTCGCGAGCCACAGTGCCCTTGTTCATTTCGTCGCCAAACCCGATGGCTTCTTGCATGCGCGTCGACAGGTCGCCGATATTTTCCTGCACGTGTGTAAGTGTCTGCTGCATGATATCGAGACGGCTTCCGCGCAAATCGAGCAGTCCGGTATCGTTCGCAATATCGGTGAGCGCTTTCTGACCGAGCATAGCCTGGCCGATCCGTCCGGAAAGGTGGCTCGTCACGTCCGACTGGCGCCCGGTCACCGCTTCGCTGGAGGTGATCTTGATCTGCTCGCGCAGGGTGCTGACATTCTGGCTGAGTTTGCCTGTCGTCAGGCTCATGGGGATCATGTTCTTAATCATGTCAGATCTCCATCAGACGCTGCAGCATCTGGTTTGCGATTTCGATGACGCGGGCGTTGGCCGCGTAGGCTTGCTCGATGAGCAATAAGTCCTGCATCTGCTGGTCGACGTCGACGCCTGTCTGGGACTGTTCGGCTTCGGAAGCGATTGCGTGCTGAGCGGACGTGGACGCCAGGATGGATTCACTGCCCACCCGGTTCTGCCCGGCCCGTGAGGCAAGTGCAGCTGTAAGTTCGGCGATCGAAAATGAGCCCTGAAGGCCTTCTGAATTGATCGAACGGGCATCTGTGACGGCGTTCAGCATGGCCGACAGGATCGAATTGTTCCCGACAGCACCGGGCGTGCTCGCGCCAAGACCATCGCGAAGCCGCGAGAGACTTCCATTCTGGGCTGGGTCTACAGCTGCATTGATACTGATCCGCCCGGCAAGTCCGGCGCCGGCCGTAGGGGCTGGGTCGACGAACAGGCCAAATCCGCCAGCAGGTTTCGTGGGATCGACATCGTCTGCTGAAAGGCGCGAGACGAGATCTGCAGCAACCGTATCAAGCTGATCGCTAAAGTTGGGCAGCTCATTATCCCGCAACGTGAAGAGCGCGCCAAACAGGCCGCTGGAAATCGCTGAATAGGCCGAGGCTCCGGGTGTCAGGTCGAGCCCATCAACGCTGAGACCGGACAGCTGACCATTCTCCAATGTCGCAGAAGGGCCAAACGTGTTTGACGCGCTGAACTCGATCTGACGTGCGCTACCTGAAACAAGAAAGACGCCTTCCTTGGTCATGACATCGACCGCGCCGTTCTGCCGTTCGATGGTTTCGACGGGAAGGTATTCTGAAATCGTGTCGACGACGCGTTGTCGTTCATCGAACAAGGCCGCAGCTTTTGAAGAACTCTTGTCCGTGCTGGCAATCTTGGCGTTAAGCGCTTCGATCTGCTTCAGCGCAGCGTTGACGGTTTCAACACCGCTGGCAATCTCAAGATCAGCTTCTGCGCGCTCGCTGGTGATGTATTGCGACAGGCCCCGAAACTCATTGACGATGGCTTTTGCCGCATCAATGACGCCGTTCGCATTCACCGAAGATTCCGGGGACGCTGCCGCGGCAGACAAGGCGGATTCAAAACCGGACATCAGATTGAAAAGGCCGGTTCCGTCGACGGTATCTCCAAGCCGCGCTGACAGTGATTGCCAGGTTGATGCGATGAGACTGGCTTGGGCCAGATCGCTCGTCAGCCCCTGGCGCTGTGCGGTGAGGGCTGCGTCATTGGAGCGGGCAATCCCGTCTGACCCAACGCCTGTCGTCGAGCCGCCAGCAACAGATTCGCTCAAAAGCACCGAACGCCGGACATAGCCCGGCGTCGACGCATTTGCGACGTTGGTGGCGACGATATCGGCCCTCAGGCCAGAAGCCTGAAGACCGGTACGCGCGACATTGATGGCATTAGACAGGCTCAATGGATTAGCCGCCTCTCATTTGGACTGGACTACCGTTTGAGGTTGGTCGTTTCCTGAAGCATCTCATCGACAGTTTGAACGATCTTCGCATTGGAAGAATAGGCCCGTTGCGTCTCGATGAGATCCGTCAGTTCGGCTGCGATATCGGTGGCTGATTCCATCAGCGAGTAACCCGCCACTTCGGCAACCGGCCCGGTCCCTGCGTCCCAGAGATAGAGATTGCCGCTATCGGCTGAAACGGCAAAGGCCTGGGCATCAAGCGCCTGCAAGCCGTTCATATTAGGCACATCGCCGACCGGAATTTGAAAGAGCGTCCGGCGGAAGCCGGTGCTGTAAACGGCCTGAAGGAAACCCTTCTCGTCAATTTCGACGGACTGCAGGTCACCAATCGGCGCGCCATCCTTGATCACATCGGCTGGGGAGAACGGGGCCGAGAGCTGGCTGATACCGGACGTTCCACCGATCTTGCCGGCAAAGATATCCACATTGCCGTGCGGCAAGGCCAAGGAGATGTTACCTGTTTCCGCGTCATAGCTTGCGCCGCCTGTGGCGGTGAGAGACGCAATACGTCCGCCAGTTTCAACTTCATCGGAGAAGCTGACCGCAAAGTTGCCGATCGAAGCTGTGCCGTCGCCGCTTGCGGTATCGAATATCTCGACGTTCCAGGCGTTACTGGAGCCTGTTGCCGGGACGTTTGGCGAGAATTGAAGCGTCAGGGTCTGCGCGCGGCCGAGGTTATCGAAATACTCGACGGGCAGGCTATAAGGCTCGCCAGTGCCGGTCGAGAGGGTTGCGTCTGCCGGAAGGTTAATGCCGAGGTCAATCTTCGTTGTCGGCGAAGCGAGATATTGTGACGCGGCGATGTTCACCGGCACGAGGCTGGCGCCGCTGCTGCGGGAGACATTGCCAACGGTTCCGTCAGGGCCGGCGGCCCAACCCAGCAGGAAGTGGCCGCTTTGCGTTCTGAGGTTGCCGTCTTCATCGGCAAAGAATGATCCGGTCGGGGTCAGCTTGAGGGCGCGCTCAGAAGCCAGCGCATCAAGGCCCGCGCTATCGGTGACGGGAAAAAGTCCACGTCCGGCTACTGCGATGTCAGTGGAATTGCCGGTTGTTACCAGCGGCCCGTTTGCTGCGATGTCCTTGAAGGTGTCCACGCGCACGCCGCCAGCCGAATAGGCCGAGGAGCGCTGCTGAATAACCATGCTGGAAAAGTCAGCGACGCTACGTTTGTACCCGTAGGTCGACGAGTTTGCGATGTTATCGGAAATAGTGGAAAGGCGGCTGGCGTTCGAATTTAGCCCCATCACGCCCGCATTGAGGGACGAAGATATACTCATTGACAACTCCTTTGTCAGATATTCTCTGAATTTGGAGCTGAAATCTTAATAAGCAGATAACCCTGTTCAGGCCGCCGGATCGCCCGTCGTAACGATGGTAATTGAGATGCGCCGGTTTTGCGCAGCGGACGGGTTGTCGGCGATCAGCGGGTCTGTATCTGCGCGGCCGGAAACTTCACGCATGCGCTCGCCTGGAAGGCCATCACCCAGCAACAGTTTACGTGCTGTGTTGGCGCGGTCTGCTGACAGGTTCCAGTTGTCATAGCCGCCAGCATTGCGGAACTGGCGATTGTCGGTATGGCCAACGATCTTGATGTCATTGTCGAATGAGTTGAGAGATCCAGAGATCAGTCCCAGCAGGTTAACGAGCAGGTCTGTAGGCTCGCTCTGGCCGACTTCAAATAGAGGGCGGCTCTCGGAATCGATGATTTCCAGAACGATACCTTCAGCCGTCATTTTAACCATGAGGTGCTCAGACAGCTGTTGCGGATCCTTGCTCAGCTGCTCGCGCAGATCCTGAAGGTCCTTGGCGATCTTCTCGCCGTCTTCTGGATTGCGCTCGCCCTCTACGCTTTTCTCGCGAGAGGCGCCGGTGCCCATTTGCGCATAGGTTTCCTCGGTGAAGATGGAGCTACCATTGAGCCCATCAGACCCACCGCCGGAAATTCGGCTGATCGGAATCGTCGGATTGAAATAGTCAGCGATGCCCTTGCGTTGTTGCTCGGTCGTCGCATTCAGCAGCCACATCAGAAGAAAGAAGGCCATCATCGCGGTCACAAAGTCGGCATACGCCACTTTCCAAGCGCCGCCGTGGTGACCGTCCGCCTTGATCACCTTCTTACGCTTGATGATCGTCACGTGATTTATCTGTTCTGGCTGTTCTGCCATAATGTATCCGCTTTCAAAGCCTGACACGGTCTATAGCAGACGGAAGTGAAGCGACGTTGTAACCGACCAGTGGTATCTCGCCATTAACGGTAACGATTAATTCATGAAATCTATCCAAAGATTAACGGTGAACATGGTTAATTCAGCCACAGGTCCAACGTGTCGTCAGCATTGCGCAAAAAAATAGGTTCAGTAGGGGGTGTGCCCCCGCAGTTGCTGCAGTGCCAGCCGCTATGGGAGGGGCTGCGCGGCCTCCTCGAAACATGGGCGAAACAGACCTTCGGAGACGAGCTTCCAGCCTCTTTCTCTGACCGCTCGCTCATCGCCGGGAAGGGCGTGACAGAGCAATTTAGTGAACGTTTTGGCTATATTTGTTTACCACACAGCGCGGTTGGGTTGCGCGCCATTACGTTCGACCGTTTTGCCGTCACACGCTACGCGTCCTTGCGCCTGAAACAGCCAGCTGACAGCCTTGAGGGATCACCCGATCTGTTCCTTCGCTTGATGGCGGACCGGCCGGCGCGCGAGCTCTGGAAACTTATTACTGACACGATCGCGATCAGCGCACCGCTGCCTGAGGACTTTTCCGTTGTTGACCCTGCAGGCGTGCCAGATGCCATCGAGGCAGATGCTCGCCTCCTCAAAGTGGTCGTCAGTTTCGTCGCGGAAGATGATGAAGAGGGTTGGCTCCTCGAGGGCGGCGAAGTGCCGCCTGAGATTCAGCTCTATTTCGAGATCGAGTCGCTCAAAGCCTATGCGAACGCCATTGAGGCTAGTGCTGCCGCGCGCCTGAAGGCGGGCAATAATGGTCAACGCGAACACATGCGCAAAAATCTGCGACGTTCGACAATCGGTCTCGATGCAGTGCTGGATCGTCTGCAAATGACCATCGCTGATTGCTCGCGACTGCAGGTGGGACAGGTGATCGAGCTGCCAGGGGCAGAGCCGGGCGTGCTGTCGCTTTGTGCCGACACCATGAATGGCAGCGTCCCGATATGTTCAGGCGAGTTAGGCACTTGGAAAGGCCAACGTGCCTTAAAGCTGAAATCGTCATTGCTTGAGAGTTTCGTCCAGGAAATTTCAGAGATCTGACTGGGGGAGAGCCCGCATCGCGCCGGGCTCAGAGGAGATACGAAGTGAACGCAATCCTAGGCATTCTGGTAACAGTCATCATGGTGTTCGGCGGCTATATATTGGCTGGCGGGCACATGGAAATCATCACCCACGCACTGCCGTTTGAGGGCATGATGATTGGCGGCGCGGCCATTGGCGCGCTTCTCGCGGCTAATGACTTCACCACCATCAAGCACACCGCCGGCGACGTGGTTGCAGCCTTCACCGGACCAAAATGGAAAAAGTCGGACTACTCAGACCTGCTCTGCATGATGTCAGAGTTGCTCAGCGTCCTGAAACAGAATCCCGTTGATATCGAAGCTCATATTGAAGATCCGCAGCAGTCGGAAATCTTCCAGCGCTACCCGAAAATCCTCAAGGACCATGATGCGATCGAGATGATCTGCGACACGATCCGTTCAATGCTGATGAACTTCGACAATGTTCATCAGGTTGAAGAATTGCTGGAGAAGCATCTCGACAGTCTGATGGAAGAGAAGCTTCACGGCTCTCACGCCCTGCAGAACATGGCTGACGCTCTTCCGGCTCTCGGGATCGTTGCCGCTGTGCTTGGCGTCATCAAGACGATGGCGTCGATCGACAAACCGCCGGAAATTCTTGGTGGCATGATCGGCGGCGCGCTCGTCGGTACGTTCCTCGGCGTGTTCCTGGCCTATGGGGTCGTCGGCCCATTCGCCTCGCGCGTCAAAGCCATCCGTATGGAAGAACACTTCTTCTACTCGATGATCGGCGAAGTCCTCGTGTCGAACCTTCATAAGAACCCGGTCAATATATGTGTTGAAGTGGCTCGGCGCCACGCGCCAGCACGTGTCCGCCCGACCTTCAATGAAATTGAGGAAGCCATAAGGGGGCTGAAGAAGGCCGCGTGATCTACAGGTCGCTCATCTGCTCTGTGTTGCTGGCCCTCGTGGCCAGTCCTGCTGTTTCTGCTGAAGAAGCTGCAAACGATGCGGCGCGCGGCGATGAGATGGAGCGTCTTCCTGAAAAGCTGGACGATTTTGTCCAGACCGCGATTGATCAGGGTTTGCTGACAAAGGCGGGCACATCGAAAGAGACCCAGGGCGGGGCCCGGTCTCTGCTTCCGGATACGCCCGAAGATCAGCCGGCGGCGACATTTGCAGATCATGCGCAGCCAGACGAAACTCGGCCGACAGAAGCGCTCGTTGAAAACAGCCCCCATTCCCTGTCGCCCGGAATCGATTGTGCGGCTGACGACCCTTACGATTTCTCGGAACTCGCCTCGATGTCCACCTATAGCGACTTCATGTCCTGGCGCGGCGTTCTGGAGACGGAGCAGACCCCCGCTGCGGACACATTGCTTGCCAAGGCTTACATCGCGCTCGGCCTGACTGAGGAAGCGCGCATGCAGCTTCAGGGCAAGACTGAATTGCCCGAAGACGCACTGCGCCAGCTCGCCATTCTTATGGATGGCCGATCCGGCTACAACGTTCCATATTTCACCGACATCGCAGCCTGTTACCCGGCGCAGAAAATCTGGCTGGGTGTCGCGAAAATCGGGGCGGGACATCCCGATGGCGTTCGTATCCTGACTGAGCAGATTGAGGTTTTCCATGACCTTCCGCTGCGCTTGCGCATCGCTGTGGCCATGAAAATTATCCCTGCGTTGTCAGACGAAAACCAGGTCCTGCTGAGCGAGAAGCTGCTCGCGACCTTCTCGTCTGACGAGATTGAGGCTTCGGCGCGCCTGCAGTTTCTGACCGCAGTAAAGGATCTTGTCTCCGGCCGGCCAGGTGCAGAGGCCAAACTGCGTCAGTTCTATCACCGCATAGACCTTCGTGATGCTGCGGCCACAGTCCTGCGTCGCCATGGTTTGTCGATCGATAAGGGGTTTGAGGCCCAACTCGTGGACAAAATGGTCGGCAACTACAGCCGGCTCCCGGCAGAAGCGCAGGTCGACACCAAACTCGACAGCCTTTTGCGCGATCTCAACGATGCGGCCGATTATGATCTGACGCTGAAACTCGCCTCTCTTCCCGCAGCGCAGCGGCCCGAAGCCCGCCAGCGGCTCGGCGAGCATTTCTCGAACCTGATCGAGGCCGATCTCAAGAGCGACGTTGCGATCGACAATCTCAAGATGATGGATGCGCTTTTGAAGTCTGGCGACCTGCTTGAGGGGCGCGAGGACTATGAAAGCAAGTTCGGCCAAGCTGCGGCGCTGGCCGCGCATATGGGCCTGCAAAGTATGTCGGACAAGCTCGCTGCGCGCGTCGGCAATGACGACGCACTAGCGCTTGCGCGCGCCCAGCTTGCCTACAGGCTGATGGATCATGAAGGGCTCGCCTTCCTTGCTCGCCTCCACGCCACCAACCCCGATATCGCGCAGCTTGCAGCGCTCGACGCTATCCGCACCAATGACGCTGACGCCTTTTCGAAGGTCCAGAACAAATTATCGCTCGCCCCCGAGGCTGTTCTCGAACTCATCACAGCGGATGCCGCCAGTGGAAACTGGGTTGTCACTGGCCGGTTCTACGATGCTGCAGCGAAATTCGAGGACGAAGAAATCGCGTCTAAAGCCGCACGTATCATCGCTCTTAAAAAGAGCGCTCGGTTAGGCGGCCAACCGCTAAAGCCGGTCGCGCTGGCTGATGTGTCGGGCAGCCTTGATGAACTCGGCCAGTCCATCCAACCCGCAACGCACGAGGTCAACTGATGTCTAATGCGATCTATGCCGCGCTTGCGCGCCAGACGGGCCTGATGAACGAGATGCAGGTCGTTGCGAACAATATCGCAAACTCCAGCACGACGGGTTACAAGACCGACCGCGCGATCTTTGCTGAATTTCTCGCCGGAACCGGTGTTGGAAAGCCGACGCTTTCGATGGGCGGTCTTGCGGGCCACTCCTTCGACATGGAGCAGGGTGGTCTGCGCTTTACCAATGGCCAGTTCGACCTTGCCATTCAGGGCGAGGGCTTTTTCCTGCTCGACACACCGCAAGGGCAGCGCCTCTCGCGCGCCGGGCATTTCCAGATTTCACAGGACGGACAGTTGATCGATGGAACGGGCAACGCCGTTCTGACCTCGGGTGGCGGCGGTATCACAATACCGGAAGATGCACGAAAGATCTCCATCGCCGGTGACGGCTCGATATCGGCTGATGGCGAGCTGGTCGGTCAGGTTGGTGTCGTTGTGCCGAATGGCGAGCTGAGCCGTGACAGCAACACCCTTTTTGACGCGACCGAAGGCTTTCAGGCGGCCGAGGAACCACGCGTCCTCCAGGGCGCGCTCGAACAGTCGAATGTGACGCCAGTTCTTGAAATCGCTCGGATGATCGAGGTGCAGCGCGCTTACGAAGCCGGACAGTCGCTCCTCGAGCGGGAAGACGAACGAATTAACAAGTTTATCAGCACTTTACGCCAGTTTTAATGCCAACGTGGATCGAGGGAGGACCCTATGAAATCACTGCAGATCGCAGCCACGGGCATGGCCGCGCAACAATTGCGCGTCGATGTCATATCGAACAACATCGCCAACATGAGTACCGCGGCGTACAGGCCGCGGACGGCCGAGTTTTCGGACCTTATGTACCAGCAATACCTAACACCGGGCACGATTACCTCGCAGGTCGGTACGATCGTTCCGGCAGGTATCCAGCTTGGGACAGGGGTGAAGCCATCGACGGTTTCCATGGAAATCACGCAAGGGTCACTTCGGCCGACCGGGTCCGAACTCGACATCGCGATTGACGGGACAGGCTTCCTGGAGATCACGCTGCCGTCTGGCGAGTCCGCCTATACGCGCGATGGTAAACTGAACCGCAGTTCCGATGGGCAGATCGTCTCCAAGGATGGTTTTCCGCTCACCGATAGCATCACGATACCTGAAGATGCGCGGAGCATTTCCATAAGTGGCGACGGCGAAGTCGTTGCCTATTTCGAAAGCGAAACTGCCGGTCAGTCCATTGGCAACATCTCACTTGTTCGTTTCGTCAATGAAAAGGGCCTCGAGGCTATGGGGGACAACATGTTCCGCGAAACCGAGGCGTCAGGTTCACCGAACCGACTGGTCCCCGCGACCGAGGGTGTCGGCATCATACGGCAACGCTATCTCGAGGATTCCGGTGTCGACGTGGTGCAGGAAATCTCCGAGCTGATCGAAGCTCAGCGCGGTTACGAGCTGAACTCCAAAGTCATCACGGCGGCCGACGAAATGCTCGCTGCCACAACGCGGGTGAGGTAGATCATGACAATCATCTCCTCAATCGCTGCAAACCTCATCCTCGCCGCTGCTGGTGGGCCGGAAATGCTGGCCATCGATGTCATTCGGTCTGGCGAAGTCGTCACACCGGCGATGATCGCAACCGAAGCAGGCGATGGACCAGGCATGAGCGACCCGATTATTGGACGCGAAGCCCGCCGGACGATCTATACCGGTCAACCGGTGTCGATGGAGAACACGCGCCCCGCGCGTCTCGTCTCCCGCAATCAGGTCGTGACGCTCAAATACATCAAGGGCGGCCTCGAAATCTCGACGACAGGCCGCGCCATGGGCGAGGGCGCCCTGAACGAAACGATCTCTGTACTGAACGTTGAATCACGAAAACTGGTTACGGGTACGGTGCAGGCTGATGGATGGGTGCTGGCACAATGAAATACTTGATCCCCGCTTCCCTGTTCGCCCTCACACTTGCAGCCTGCTCGTCGATGCCACAGATGCAACAAGTAGAGTTGCCGGAGCCGCCGGCTCCGACGCCAACCTATGCGGCTGCCCCGCCTGCGCCTCTGGTCAATGAGAACAACTCGCTCTGGACGACATCAGCAACGTCGCTCCTCAGCATGCGACGGGCCAAGGCTGTCGGAGACCTTCTCACGGTTATCGTTGAAATGGATGATCGTGCGAGCATGAAGAACTCGCTTCAGCGGACGCGCGGCACGAATCAAGAGTTCAATCTGGACGCGCTCTTTGGCTTGCCAGAGTGGGCGAACGGCGTGCTTCCCGGCGGTGCCTCACTTTCGCCTGGCATTGATTACGACCGGCAGTCCGCCCTTGATGGCAGCGGCGCAATCAACCGGGCGGAGAAGGTCACGTTCACACTGGCCGCACGCGTGATTGGACTTGAATCGAACGGCAACCTCGTCGTTCAGGGGTATCAGCAGACGCGCGTCAGCAATGAAGTCCGTGTGCTGACAGTAACCGGCGTCATCCGCGCTCAGGACATTACGCGCATGAATACAGTGACCTATGACAAGATCGCCGATGCGCGCCTGTCCTATGTCAGTTCTGGTGAAGCAACCGCGCCCGTCCAGCGAGGGTTCGTCCCGAAAATTCTTGATGCAGTCGTGCCGTTCTAGGGGATCGCCATGAAACAGCTCATTCCAGCCCTTATAGTCGGCGTGTTCATACTCGTCGGCGGCGTCGGCGGTTTTTTCCTCAAAGGTGGAACAGGATCGGCGGACGCGACGGTATCGGCAGACCACGGCGGATCTGACGAGGGCGGGCATGACGCAAAAGCTGACAGTCATGGCAAGAAGGATGACGGCCACGGCGAGAAGAAGGCCTCAGGCGGCGGTCATGGCGCGAGCGCCTCTGGCGGTTCGTCTGACGTTGCCTACTTCAAGTTTTCGCGCGAATTTATCGTTCCACTGATCCAGAATGAGCGGGTTGAGAGCCTTGTTATCCTTAACATCAATCTGGAAATCGACGGCGATGCCTCGCAGAAACTGTTTTCGATGGAGCCAAAGCTTCGCGACAACATCATGACGACTCTGATCCAGCTCGCGAATGATGGTGACACGCTCTACACGATGACGAGCGTGAAGAATTATGAGGCCATCCGCTCGCGCGTCCTTGCGAACCTGCAAGAGGCTGTTCCGGAAGGCATCAATAATATCCTGATACAGGATATGGCGCGCCAGGATCTGTAGATTTCCGCGCGCTAGAGGCGTTAGCGTAAAAGCTTGAAGCGGGCTGTGTCCTAGTCGTCCAGCTTCTGAACCTGCCCCATATCGGCGGTTAGACCGGATGAGGTGCCGACACGCAGGGAGCCATTTTCGCTGGCGACGTCGGTGACTTTGGTCACGATCCGTGGCGCGGCTGTGCCCATATAGTTGGTGCCTGAGTAGAGATCTATCCCGAACTCAAACAGGCTCTCTGCAGTCGCTGGAATGCCGGACAGTGTCCGTCCGTCCCATTTATAAAGGTCGTCTGAGAGATTCAGCGCTTCAGTCCAGATGACCTCGCCATTTGAATCCTTGATGTTGAGGAGGGCGCTATCAGCATCGTCCGGCGCGTTCACCGCAAACTCGATATCATTGCCGGAATAAGGCACCCAGGAAGACTCTACCGTCACGGACTCGCCCAGCCATTCACTGGCAAACATGGCATGAAGGTCGCCGATCAGACCTGCGATATTGTCGAGGCTCGAATTGCTGCGGACCTGTTGCTCAAGCGAGGAGAAGGTCGCGAGCTGTTCCACGAACTGCGTCGAATCGAGCGGCGAAAGCGGATCCTGGTTCCGCACCTGCGCGGTCAGCAGCTTCAGGAAGTTGTTGAACTCCTCGCCCGTTCCAGCCGTGCTGGCCAGCGATTGGGACGATGCCGCCGTGTTTGTTGATACCGGATTGACCGTGCTCATAAAAGCTCTTTCAGAGTTTGAGGTTCAGCCCGCCAGACAGACTGGCCAGCTGACGCGGGCTCGGCTGTTGGGACAGGAGGGCAGGCGAAATTGTGTCTTCTGCGACCGAAAGCGCGCCAGAAAACTGCGGCGGAACATACGCATCGCGTTGCGAGTGACTGTTCTGACTGAAAGTCATGTCGCGCGCGGTGAGGCCATTGTCAGCGAGCGACTGGACAAGATCAAAGTGCATGAGGCGGAGGCGCTTCATCGCTTCAGGCGTCTCGCCCACGACAGCGACCTGTTGCAGGCCGTTTGAATCAAATTTGAATTCGATCGACACCCGCCCAAGCTCCGGCGGATCGAGCTGAACTGTAATCCGGTCCGGTTTGTCGCCGCCCGAAAGCTTGCTCGACAAGATATCGACGATGTCTTCTGGCGCGGCGATGACATTGGCTTGCGGTTTCATCGCGCTTGTGTCGACCGCAGCAGCGGTGACGACGGGCTGCGCGGACGCTCCGGTTGCCTGGCCTGTCGCGGCGCTCACTGAAAGCGGCGCATCAAGGCTGCCGCCGCTGGCCTCGAGCATTGTATCTAGCGTTGCCGCGCCGGCCTGTCCGGTTTCGCCAGACAGCCAAAGGACGCTCGCAGGTGCAGTTGTCGTATGGGCCAGTTTTCTGAGATCATCGTCCGACGCATCGACCGCCTGAGCCTTGCCGGACGCATCAAGACGTCCCGCAAGATCGCGAGCCGTCTCACCGCGCATATTTGAATTGGCAGCGAACATCGGCTGACCGGCAATCACCCTTGTATCTTGCGAAACCGCTGTATGGGCCGCCACAACCTCAACCTTGGTCGCTTCGGATTTTGTCCCGGCGCCTATGGTTTGATCATTTGCCAGTTTGGCGGCTGCATCCACGGATGCCGCGTCGGCCGCAGCCTGACTTTCTGAACCTTTGGTCGTCAGATCAGTTTCGGGCAGTTTGATTTCTTCGGGAAGATTGGTCACTTCAGCTGACTTTGCTGCGACCGGGGATGCTTCGTCAGGCTGCGTTTGAACCGCGTCGGCAGTTCCTGCTTGATCCTGATCCGGGGCAGCGGTCGATTGTGTCCACCCGAGGGCCACGTCCTGCGCAGGTTCGTCATCCGGCTTGCGATTGCTTGATGTCGACTGGTTCTTTGAAGCCGCGCCCTCCGAACCGTCTGCTCTACGCTGCGCGTCTTTCAGAACGGTTGCAAAGCCGCCCACTGAATTGTCTGGCTTGCCTTGCTCGACGTCTTGCACGCGAGGGCGTTGGCCCTTGGGCGCGCTCACACCTGACAGATCCTGTGGGAAGTAACTCGTCATTGAAGGTCCTTGGTTAGGGCTCTCTTAACCAGCCCTAAGTCAAATTCGGTAAACCGCGCTTTAACGAGCCCGCTAAAATTTGATGCCGGCCCTCATGAGAGGCAAGGACGAGACAATGACCGCACCGATCGACTTCAGACCGACTTTGCCACAGGTGCAGACAGCGCAAACGCAATTGACGCCGCAGCCGCAGCAAGGCGGGACCGAAGAAGCCAACGATCTGCGTCAGCGCTTTGAGCAAATGCTCTGGGCGGAGATGCTTCGTCATACTGGTCTCGAAGATGCGTTGACCAAATCCGGCGGTCAGGCTGCATCGGCGTTCTCCCAATTCGTTATCGAATCGATCGCCGGCGATCTTGCCGAGCGCCATCCGCTCGGCCTCGACCCAATTCCGCAAGCGAGCGCCGCTTACGAAACGCTTCTGGCTGAAGGACAGATATAATGACTGACATCCAACGCGCCGAAGACGCCCTTGAAACACTGCGCGATATCCTTCGCGAGGAACACGATGCCTTGCTCGCCGGGCGGGCAGGGACTGCGTCAGCACTCCTGCCTGCCAAGATGAAGGCGATGGAAGTATTCGATGAAGTGACGTCCAATCAGGAATTGATCCGGAAAACGCCAGGATTCCGCGAACGTCTGGGCGAGATTGTCACGCTATCAAAAGAGAATGCCGCGCACTTCGCGGCGGTCCGAAACGGTGTGAATAGTGTGATCAGTCGTATGAGCACGATGTCCACGACCGCCTATGTCGGCGCCTATGGGGCGGACGGCGGAAAAACAGCGTTTTCCAAGGCCGTTGGTGGCTACGAGAAAAAAGTCTGATGGCTTTTAACAAATTATCCATCTGTACGAGGTAAATAGTTGGATAACCAAGATTGGTCCGGGGCAACCCGCTGTCAGGATGACACCAGTTTAAACAAGTATGGTCGAGTATAAAAATATCGATCTGACATGATGAGGGGTTACTGATGTCCAGTATTCTTACGAACAATAGCTCGATGGTTGCGCTGGAAACTCTGCGCAACATCAACCGCAATCTTGAATCCGTTCAATCGGAAATCTCAACCGGTAAGAAAGTCTCTTCCGCAAAAGATAACTCGGCCATCTGGGCCATCTCGACGGTCATGTCGACCGACGTTGAGAGCTTCAAGCAGATTTCCGACAGCCTGAACAAGGGTTCTTCGACTGTTGGTGTGGCACGTGCTGCTTCCGAACAGATCACGGGCCTGCTTCAGGACATGAAAAACCTGATCGTTGACGCCCAGCAAGACCTGAACGCTGATGACCGCTCCAAGATCCAGGCCGACGTTGATGCGATCCGCACCTCAATCGGTAACATTGTCAACGCTGCCCAGTTCAATGGTCAGAACCTTCTTAAAGGAAGCGCTTCAGTCAGCGTTCTTGCATCGCTTGATCGCGGCGCCGACGGTTCTGTTTCCGCTACATCTATCACGGTTTCCCGCAACGACCTGCAAACGACCGGTGCTGTTCCTGCGGCTGCCAAGGAAGCAACGGACGCTGGCTATGCGTCCACTGAAGACACTGCGACGGTTACTGATGTTGCCAAGGAAGCCGGTGCTGCTGGTACGATCACCGCTTCTGCCGATGGCGACATGGCAGACACGGATACTAAGACACTTACCATCAAAGGCGGCGCCATCTCTGCTGGTGACAAGTTCACGTTTGACCTGAACGGCACAGAGATCACTTACACTGCTGCGGCTGGCGACACGATCAACGACGTCGCAGCCAAGCTTCGCACGGAAATCGACGATGCTGGTCTCAACCTCGCGGCGGCAGCCGGTGACGACGCTGCTGATCCGCTTACGGATGATGCAACCATCGAGCTGACAGCCACCGGTGCCGTCACATTCGATCAAGCTGACATCGTGACGACCTTTGAACAATCGCAGATTGATGAAGACGACTCAATTGAAGTCAGCTTCAGCGGCGGAACGATCTCCACGGGCGACACATTCACCTTGGGCGGCGTTACTGTTACTGCTGCAGAAGGTGAGACGATTAATGACGTTGTCGAACGCCTGGCAGATGACCTCGAAGCCGAAGAAGTCGAGAACCTCGTTGTTGAGTATACCGCAGCTGAAGATCCAGCTACTGGCAGCGCAACGATTACGCTAACCGCTACTGGTGGCGATGCAGTCTTTAGTCTTGCTGATCTCGGTTCGACGAACGTTGCAGTAGCAGCCGGCGGCCTTGGCGCAATTGCTGACCTTAGCGTCTCAACGTCGGCTGATGCGACCACCGCGCTGAACACGGTTGAATCCCTGCTCGACACGGCTATCTCGGCCGCCACATCTTTCGGTTCTGCTCAGAAGCAGATCGAAGGTCAGGCTGAGTTCGTCCAGACGCTGATCGGCTCGATGACGGCTGGTATCGGTACGATGGTCGACGCAGACATCGAAGCGGCTTCCGCAAGACTGCAGGCCCTTCAGGTCCAACAACAGCTCGGTGTTCAGGCGCTCTCGATCGCCAACAGCGCACCGCAGCAGCTTCTGGCCCTCTTCCGATAGGCCGATGAATTACCGGTCCGGGCGCTCCAATTGGGCGCCCGGACCACCTTTTGATTAGAAGTGAGGGCATATGCATCAACTTGCACACAAGGCATACACCGACGTCACCAGTCGCACCGCGTCTGACAAGCACATCGAATATGCCGTGTTCCAGCAGATCACAGATGCTCTCAAGGATGTGGCGGCGCAGGATGTGCCGCTTCCTGCCGTTTGGGTCGATGCTATCGACCGGAACATGCAACTCTGGCTCACCCTCTCAATTGATCTTCTTGATCAGAATAACGAGATGGACCCGCAATTGCGCATAGGATTGCTGACGCTCGCCGAAATGGTTCGAAAGCTCAGCTACCGCGTGCTCGCCGGCGAAGAAGAACTGACCGATGTCATCGAGATAAACGAAATGGTCATGCGTGGCCTGTCAGGTGATACGGGAAGCCAATTGTCGGAGGTAACGCAGTAATGTCAGGACTTATTCTGAAACTGGCGCCAGGTGAGCGCGTCATCATCAACGGCGCGATGCTGGAAAACGGTGACAAGCCATCGAGCTTGCGTGTCGCTGATCCGAACGCCCGGGTCCTGCGCTGCCGGGATGCGCTGAAGCCTGATGAGATCGATACCCCGGTCAAGCAGATTTACTACGCGATCCAGCTACTCATCACCGGTGATCTGCAGGAGGACAATGTCCTGCCAGCGATCACGAAGGAAATTGACCGTGTGGCCGATGTTTTCGAAACGGTGGATCCGACGCTGATGGTCCAGCTGCGTGACATGATGCGCCGCGGCAATCATTACTCCGCTCTCTGTCATCTGCGCCACGTGATGGACGTTGAAGCAGAGCTGCTGACACATGCGCGGCTGCGTCAGCAATTCGTGCCGGAAGCCAAGGTCGCCTGATCAGATGTTTCAGCCGGCCATACCCTTGTCTGGTTACGGGGGCTGGAAATTCCTCCAGTCCACATACTCAAATCAGCTGGAGAGTTTTTCTGACTCGGCCAGCATCAAGAATGACCGCGAATATCTGACCGAAAAGCTGTCCAAGCCGATCACACTGGACGACTTCATGTCGGATCGCCGCCTGATGCGCGTCTCGATGACGGCGTTCGATCTCGGCGGTGAGGAATGGAAGGGTGGCTTCATCCGCAAGGTTCTGGAAGAAGCGGTCACACCCGACAGCTCTTTCCTGAAGCGGCTGAACAACCCGGCCTATACGAGTTTCGCGGAAACCTTCAAATTCACCGATGGCAAGCTGTCGCTGGATGCCGACAAGCTGGAAACAATTGGCGAGAATTTCGAGACAGCGTCCTTCCGCGCAGCGGTGGGCAATGTTGACGAGAATATGCGTCTCAGCCTGAACTACCAGTCCAAGATCGTTGATATTGCCGCTAGCGGCAGCAGCGAAAAGACGATCCTGTATCGCCTGCTGGGTAGTGTGCCTGTACGAACGGTTCTGCAAACGGCGCTTGGCCTGCCAAGCGACCTGACGAAACTCGACATCGACCGTCAGGCGGACATCCTGAAAGACAAGCTGCAGAGCAAGCTTGGCATTACCAATGTGGCCGACCTTGCTTCACTGGATAATGTTGAGAAGGCGATTCAGCGGTTTCATGTGATGGATACGATCAATACCGGCTCAGCGAACTATTCGCCGCAATCGGTGGCGCTCTCGATTCTGTCAGGAAACACGTCGGGCTTCGGCGCGGTCGCGAGCCAGAATCTCTTCCTGAGCCAGTTCTAGGTCGCGGGCTTTTTGTCAGCCTTGGCGGCTGTTTCGGGGGCCAGTACTGACTGCAGCTGCTCGAACGCGGACGCGATATCGCCTTCATTAGATTGCGAGACAAACGCGTCGAGCTCAGGAAAACGGTCAATGGCAAAGTCGCCGGCTTTGTCGATCCCGCGTTCATAGAGATTGGCGCGCAGCATCGGGGCCAGTTCTTCATAGAGTGAAACTGTGCGCAGATAATCCTTGATCAGCTTGTTTTCCGGCTCAGACGCTGCTCGCGGCAGTGCACGTGACACACTCCGCAACACATCGATCGCCGGATACCGGCCGCGTTCGGCAATCTCGCGCGAGAGAATGATGTGTCCATCAAGAATCCCCCGGATCATATCGGCCACCGGCTCTTCCATATCGGATCCGGCCACGAGAACTGAGAAGATAGCGGTAATGTCGCCCTGATCTTGCGTGCCCGGGCCGGCGCGTTCAGCCAGTTCGGCAATGACACGCACCGTAGACGGAGGAAATGCATTGAGCGCCGGTGTTTCGCCGCCGGTCAAAGCCACTTCGCGATGCGCCTCGGCAAACCTCGTAATGGAGTCGAACAGCAGCAGGACATGATGGCCCTGATCCCGGAAATGCTCGGCCGCCGCCATGGCGCAATATGCAGCGCGTTTCTTCGCGCCGGGTGGCTCACTGGAGGTCGCGGTCACAATCACCGCCTTGTCACGCGCGGCTTTCGGCAAGGTATGGTTGGCAAAATCATTCACCTCGCGGCTACGCTCACCAATCAGGGCAATGACAATTCTGTCGGCTTCGACCCCATTGGCCAATGTGCCCAGCAAGGTGGACTTGCCGATCCCAGACCCGGCAAACAGGCCAAGGCGCTGGCCATGGCAAAGCGGTAGAATGGTATCGGTGATCATCAGCCCGGTCTTGAGCCGTGGCCCAAGGCTCTTGCGCGCATGGCTGGGCGGGGCTTTTGTGATCAGCTTGCGCTTCGGGCCTGGCGTAGCAACGCTATTGTTTTGGTCGTCGCCCAGAATCTCACCGCGATAATTGATGACCTGGCCGATCCAGTGATCGCCAGGCGCGACCAGCGCTTCGCGTTCAATCGTCGCCCGGTCGCCGATCCGGACGATGTCGGAGTCGCCAAATAGAAGCGCGATAACCCTGTCAGTCGAAATCTTCAGGATCTCGCCAGAGACGACCCCCTCGGCAGTTTCAATCGTGATTTCATTGCCCAGCCCGGCATGTTCGCTCACGCCAGCGATCTGAACGACGCCGGGGCTGACATCTGTGACGGTGCCCCATAACTGGCATAGCCGGTCGGGGAGAGGGCGGGCGGGCTGCAACATGTAAACAGAACCTGCGTTTCTATTAACCTTTTATTCAACGTACCGGTGCAGTTTTGCCAAAGAGTTAACCAAGGCGAATCTGTCATGTTCTCGAATATGGACGTTCTCAAGGTCTACAGCGCGATGGCTCGCCACGCCGCTGAAAACCAGAAAGTGTCAGCCACAAATATCGCGCACGCCAACGATCCTGGCTACAAAGCGAGCGAGGTTGAATCCTTTGAAGCCTTTCTCGGCCGGGCGATGACGCAGGGCACGATGCAGACGGACTTCAAGGTCGAGCTGGCCAATACGCCAACCTCGCCAAACGGCAATTCGGTTAATCTGGAACACGAACTTTACAAGTCTGCGGAAGCCATGGGCCAGCACCAGATGGCGCTCACGGTCTACACCAAATCGCTTGATCTGCTCAGAACAGCAATCGGCAAGGGGAGGTGATAAATAGATGAACTCGCTCAAGGCAACCATGATCCAGGCGATGCGCGGTATGCAGGTGCAGACCCAGCGCATTGATGTAACCTCCCAGAATATCTCCAATGCGGACACGCCGGGCTACAAGCGCAAGATGCTGATGGTCGAAAGCGGCGCGGACGCGTTCAAGGCAACGCGCATCGCACTCGACCAGACTGAAGGGGAGCGCCGCTTTGATCCGGCGCATCCAATGGCTGATGAGCAGGGCTATGTCACCATGTCCAACGTCTCTCTAATGACAGAGATGGCCGACATGCGTGAGGCCAATCGCAGCCATGAAGCCAATCTCAACTCATTCCAGCAAGCGCGTACGATGTACAAGTCACTGCTGGAAGTCCTGCGGCGCTAAAGGGGTAAACCGACATGTCAGGTATCAATTTCGCGGCCTATTCGACACTTAGCGGCGTCAAACCCGCAGAGCAGGCCAAATCGCCCATCAAACCTGAATCCGACGGCAATGCTGTCTCCGACGGGTTCTCGGCTTTCAAGCAGTCCATGGAAGCTGCGGAGCAGACGGCGATGCAGACCGCTGTGAGCGGAGCTGATCCGCACGCCATGGTCGAAGCCCTCGCCAACGCAGAACTGGTTCTCGATGCAGCGGTAACGATCCGCGACAAGGTGGTCGAAGCCTATCAGGAACTTCTGCGGATGCCGGTCTAGGCGGCGATCTGCCATGACTGAGCTCGCCATCTTTGAAGTTCTGCGCGGCGCCTTCTGGACGGCCGTCCTGATGAGCCTGCCAATCCTGGCAGTAACGCTCATTCTCGGCTTCGTGATCGGCCTGCTTCAGGCTCTGACCTCCATTCAGGAAATGACGCTCACCTTCGTGCCGAAGATCATGATGGTCGTCGTCGTATTCTTTCTGACGCTCGGATACATGACGCGCGTCTGTCTCGACTTTTTCAACAACTCCGTTCTGCCGCTAGTCGCGGGATAGACATCAGATGCCAACCACCAACCTGCTGAGCATGGCAAAACCAACCGCACTGCTCGCCATCGGCCTGATGGTGATCATTCTGGTCATGGTCCTGCCTGTGCCGGCCTGGGTGATGGATGTTGGCCTGACGCTCTCCTTTGCCTTCGCTATCCTCATTTTCACGACAGCGATCTTCATCGAAAAGCCCTTGGACTTCTCGTCCTTTCCGAGCGTGCTGCTGGCCTCGCTTGTCATGCGGCTGGCGCTCAACGTGTCGTCGACCAAGCTGATCATCAGCGAAGGTCACACCGGCACGGACGCCGCCGGCGGCGTGATCGAAGGCTTTGCGATGTTCATCATGGGCGGCAATCTCTTTGTCGGCCTCGTCGTTTTTGCCGTTCTGGTCATCGTCAACTTCATGGTCATAACCAAGGGTGCTGGCCGGATGGCAGAAGTCGGCGCGCGCTTTGCCCTCGATGCGATGCCCGGCAAACAGCTTGCCATCGACTCTGATCTTGCCGTTGGCGCGATCAGCCATGAAGAAGCGCGCATACGCCGCCAAAAAGAACAGGAAGAAGCATCCTTCCTCGGCTCATTGGATGGTGCCTCAAAATTCGTGAAGGGCGACGCAATTGCCGGTCTCCTGATCACGGCGCTTAACCTCATTGCGGGGATTGGGTTCGGGCTGGCCGTCCACGGTCTGAGCCTTGGCGAAGCGCTCAGCAATTACTCGATTCTGACGGTTGGCGACGGCCTCGTTTCCCAAATCCCGTCCGTGATCGTGTCCGTCTCGGCCGCACTTCTCCTCTCCAAGGGCAAGGATGATGGCGCGATCGACATTGCCCTGCTCGCCCAGCTTGGTGCCAACTCTTCTGCTCTGGCCATCGTCTCAGGCATCCTGGCCGTCTTCGGTGTGCTGCCGGGCCTGCCGCTTATCCCGTTCATGCTCGCCGCAGCGGGGTTCGGAGCCGCTGCCTACTTCACCCACAAGCACGAAAAAGCCGCGGCCGCCAAAGAGGAAGCGAGCGAGTTCGAGGCGCCGAAAGCGGCTGTCATCGGGGACTCCATCCACTCCGATGAAATCCACCTCGAAGTCGCGACCGATCTGGTCAGCCTCGTCCTGCAGGGCGCCGAAGGCTTCGAGAGCCGCATCGACAAGATCCGCCGTTATATTGCCGAAGAATACGGCTTCGTGCTGCCGTCCATTCGCATGACCGACAATCCCACGCTGGCCAAGAATGCCTACCGTATCCGCATTCAGGGCGTGAAGGTTGATGGCGGCACATTGCGGCCCGGTTCAGTGCTTGCGCTGATGGAAGACAATCAGATGCCGCACCTCCAGGGCGAGCGGGTGAAAGAGCCGGTCTACAAGGCGTCGGCGCGCTGGCTGCCGAATGGCAAGAAGCAGGAGCTGGCTGCCGCTGGCATCCCCGCAATTGACCCGACCGAAGTGCTCGCGACCCATATGCTGGAGACGATCCAGTCCAACTTCTCGCTGGTCTTCACGCGTATGGTGATGATGGACACGCTCGATGCGCTCACCCGCATCAGCGACAGCGAACGGGCGGCCGCCAATCAGCGTTTCCTCGACGAATACATCCCCGGCAAGGTCACGCCCGAACAGCTTCTCGCTGTGCTGCGTATGCTGCTCGAAGAGCGCGTCTCGATTCGCAATCTGTTCCTCATCGTCGAGACGATTGGTGAAGCCAAATCGCAGGGCGCGAGCACGACCCGGCTGGTTGAGCTTGTTCGCCAGCGGCTAGGTTTCCAGATTGTCGACCGGCTTCAGGACACCGACGGCCGTCTGCCGCTGCTTCAACTATCACCAAACTGGGAAGAGAAATTCTCCGCCCACGAAATCACCAAGGAAGACGGCGGATCGGACATCGCCCTGCCGCCGGAGATGTTCGGCGATCTCACCAATTCTGTTCAGTCCAAGCTCAATGAGTATGCGCAGAAAGGCGTCACAGCTTCGATCGCGACATCCTCGCGCCGCCGGCGCTTCCTTCAGACGGTTCTTGCCAGCAAGGGCATCCGCAATTCGGTCCTCGCCTATGAGGAAATCGGGTCCAAGAGCAAGCCGTACATCGTCGGCGTCGTCTGATGCCGGCCGGGTTGCCGCTCACGCTTGAGCTGGCCGGCTGGATCATGCTGCTCATGCTGATCTTTGCGCGACTGTCCTTTGTCATTTTCTTTATGCCGGGGATTGGCGAGCAGACCGTCCCCGTCCGTGTCCGCCTCACTGTGCTCATTGCGTTTTCGCTGGCGGTTGCAGCGTCTGGTATCGTTCAGCTTCCCCCGATCAATTCACTCTCAGGCTTTGTCGGCCTGATGCTGGCAGAAGGACTGATCGGGCTCTTTCTCGGCATATTGCTGCGCATATCAATCTGGCTGCTGGCCATTACAGGCACCCTCATCGCGCAGGTGATCGGGCTGTCGCAATTGCTCGGTATTGCGCTGGAAACGCAGGCCCAGACGATAACCGCCAACATGTTGACCATGGCCGGGGCCGCTCTGCTCCTGTCGATGGATTATCATGTCAGCGTATTTGTCCGCATGACGACGCTCTACAGCGAAATGCCGGTCGGCCTCATCAGCAATATTGATCCGATGTATGTCGTGCGCAGCGGCTTTGGAGCTTTTGGCTTCGCGGTCCTGCTGGCCTGGCCGTTTGTTGCGGTGAACCTTCTCTACAACATTTCGCTCGGCTTCATTAACAAGGCGCTCCCATCGCTGATGGTGGCTTTCGTCGGCGCGCCTTTCATGATCGGCGCTGGCTTGCTTTTGCTGACGGTCTCTATCACCACAATACTGATGGTCTGGTCGGAACGCATTCCGTCGATCATTGGCTGGCTATAGGGGCGCGCAATGGCTGAAGACCAGAATGGTGGCGGTGAAAAGGAATTCGAGGCCACTGAGCAGCGAAAACGCGAAGCGCGCCGCGAAGGTAATGTTGCCCAGTCAAAGGAAGTGAATGCGTTTGCGTTGATGGCCGGAATGGCGCTGGCCGCTGCGCTATTCGTCAGTGTGCTTGCGGGCGGCATTTTCGCTCAGATGCAGTCGCTCTTCTATCACGCAGACAGCTATGCAGACGACATCTTCGCTGGCGGCGGTCAGCAATCCAGAGACTGGCTGATATCCATACTCTTTGGTATCCTGCCGGTTTTCCTCGTCCTGGTGGTGCTGGTCCTCGGCGCTCTTGTCTTGCAGGGCTCGGTCGCTTTCTCAGCCAAGAAAATCAAGCCGGACATCAAGAAGATTTCGCCCCCCGACAATCTGAAGAAAAAATACGGCCCAAAGGGGTTGATCGATTTTGCCAAGGACACAGCCAAGATGCTGTTTGCCGGGCTGATTGCCTCGTATTTTCTCTACACCTTCGTGGACCAGTATTATGCCAGTAGCGCCATTCGCTTTGGACAATTTTTCCAGTTCACCTTTGCCCAGGTGATGGGACTGATCCTGCTCTACTGCCTGTTCCAATTCGTGCTCGCCGCCATAGACCTTCCGATCCAGCGACAGATGCATGCCAACCAGCTGAAGATGACCCGCGAGGACATCAAAAAGGAAGTCAAGCAGAGCGAGGGTGACCCGCACGTCAAACAGTCCCGCCGGGAGAAAGCCTCCAAAATTTCCCGCGGTCAGATGATGCAGAATGTGAAGACGGCGACTGTCGTGATGGTCAACCCGGAGCACTACGCCGTCGCGCTGAAATGGGATCCGGACTCCTCCAAGGCGCCTGTTGTGGTCGCGAAAGGCGTCGATCACCTCGCGGCGCGCATTCGCGAAACCGCCATTGCGCATGATGTGCCGATTTACCGGGACCCGCCATCGACCCGTTCGATCTACCGCCTGGTCGAGATCGATGAGGAAATTCACGCTGAACACTTTGCCGCCGTGGCCGCTGCGATCGGCTTTGTTGAGCGCCTGCGCCAGCATCTTTAGGATAGTGGAATGCCAAAGGACGATTGGGAAACGCTATCAAAGCTCGTCGCGCTAAAGCGCAGCAAGGCTGAACAGGCTTATGCCAGCGCCAAGTCAGCGCTCACCGAAGCTGAGAAGCGCCTCGTCCGGCTTCAGGAAGAAATGACCCGCGATGTTCCGGTGGGAATGAGTTTTGAGGCGGTGAGCCTGGCTGAGAAAAATGGAAATTCCAGACGCCTCGCTGGTTTGGTCGGTGCGCAGAAAGAGGCAATCCTCGCATGCCGGGCAGAAGCGGACGCACGCCGAGAAACCCTGAAGCTGGCATTTGGAGCTGAGCAGCGCGTCAAGGATATCCGCGCCGGTCGAAAATAGCCGGTTAGCAGCCCGCGCAAACGCGGTTCCGGCCGTTATTCTTGGCGCGATACAGTTGCTCATCAGCCCGCTCAAGCAGGTCTGAGGAGGTCTCTCCAGCCATAAGCTCTGCAATGCCGAAAGATGCGGTGACCTGACCGATCTGTTGACGCGACTGGCGCAGGACAAGACGCTTCATGCTGAACTGCTCACGAATGCTCTCGACCAGTTTGATCGCATATTCCATGGAGGTCTGAGGCAGGATGATTGCGAACTCCTCGCCACCGAAGCGGGCCACCAGGTCACGACCTTTCACATTCGTGCGCATTGTATTTGCAAAAATTTTCAGAACTTCGTCGCCAACGACATGGCCAAACGTATCATTCACTTGCTTGAAGTTATCGATGTCGCCCATGACCAGACAGAGCGGTTGCTCCATATGCTCAAACGCGGTGACTTCATGCTCAAGCTGCGCGGTGAGCGCCCGTCGGTTCGACACACCAGTGAGTGGGTCGATATTGCTCTGCTGGCGGGCAGCTTCCAGTTCCTTGCTGAGCGTCGTGATCTGTTCCTGCGACGCCTTCAGGCCGGAGGTCAGCTCGCGGCTCTTTTTGGCCATCCGGTCGTTTTCAGCAACGAGTTGAGCAATAAGCTGACCAAGACCTTCGCCTGTACACGCATCGGGCAGTCCGGCGCCGATCTGACAGAGCTTTTGCGCGAAGTTGTCATTGCCCTCCAGGCCGTCCTTGATGAGGGCGGAAACGCCATTCATCTCTTTTTCGATAGCTAGGCCGATACGGTTGCTGGCAAGCTCAAGCGAGCTTGTCTCAAGATATGTCTCGCAGACCGACCGGATATCGAATTGTGTGATCGGATCGTCCGATCCGATCATCGCATCGATCGTCGAAACGAGCTCATCACAATCCCGGCGGAGATAGGCGTACCAGAATGAATAGGTTTCAGGATAGGGCGGCGTATTGTGTTTCGCCATCAATTGGTTGACTTGAGCAGCGGTTTCGAACGCCTCAGCATCGTCGGGCCTGGCTGGCACATCTGAACGGCTGGCAGGCGCCAGTTTCGCTGTAGCGGTCATTGCAGGTCCCCAATTGCCACGGCTTTGCAGCAGTCTTCCTCTACTTGGTGAATACGACGAGAAGCTGCATATTTGGTTAAAGGCTTCGTGTGAACTACTTGAATTGCCCGCTTTAATGGGCCTCATGCGGGTTCTGGTTCGATGGCCAATTGCAATTCGCCGCATGGACAATCGTAGCCAGTCATGTTGAAAACCGACATTTGGAATCAGTAGACCCACAAGCGAGGGTATCCTTTCATGTCCACCGGTCTTGTAACAGTTTTTGGCGGCTCAGGTTTTATCGGCCGCTATGCGGCGCGCACGCTGGTCGAGGCTGGCTATCGCGTGCGGATCGCCGTTCGACGTCCACACCTCGCTGGCGATGTTCGCCTTGCCGGTCCGCCAGGGTGGATCGACATCGCGCAGGCCAATGTTCGCAACAAGATGTCCGTTGAGCGGGCAATTGAAGGCGCTGACTATGTCGTGAACCTCGTCGGCATCCTTTATGAAAAGGGCAAGCAGAGCTTTGAGGCAGCCCAGTTTGATGGTGCCGTAAACATTGCCGAAGCTGCCGCGAAGGCTGGCGTGAAAAAGCTGGTCCATGTGTCTGCCATCGGCGCCGATACTGACTCCGGGTCCGACTATGCGCGTACAAAAGCCGAAGCAGAGGACGCCGTGCGCGAGGCGTTCCCCAGCGCGACAATTCTTCGGCCATCCATCGTGTTCGGTCCTGAAGACGACTTCTTCAACAAGTTTGGGGCAATGACGGCCCATCCAATTTCGACTGTTGCGCCGTTTCTGCCGGCGATCGGCGGCGGCAAGACGCTCTTGCAGCCAGTATATGCGGGTGATGTCGCAGACGCGATTGCGGCTGCCGTCGCGCGCGATGACACGGCCGGCAAGACCTATGAGCTGGGCGGGCCGCGCACTTATTCGTTCCGCGAAATCTATGACGTCATTGGCAAGATTGTTGACCGCAAACGCTATGCTGCCACTCTGCCATTCTTTATCGCCAAGCCGATGGGGCTCGCCTTTGGCGCCTTGTGGCGTGTCTGGCCGATGTCGAGCGGTATATTTGGGGCGCCTCCGATTACTGGCGATCAGGTGGAAATGTTGAAAAGCGACAATGTGGTCGCCGATGATGCGCTCACGCTGAAAGACTTGGGCGTGACTGAGCTCGAAAGCGTTGAGTCGATCGTGCCGACCTATCTCTGGCGATACCGCGCCTATGGTGAGTTCCACCAGAAGGGCGAAGCGTAACGCGCTCGGAAGTTTCTGCGTCGCAGTCATAGAAAAGCCCGCCAATCTGGCGGGCTTTTCGTTTTAGTTGCGACCTATGTCAGGTTGCCATTTTCAGGTCTTGAAGCATCTTGATGTTCTCGGCAGCTTCCGCGCGAAGTGACGTGAGCAACGCGGCTGTCTCTGCCGTCATGGGCGTCCCGCTCAGCTCGTCGATTTCATCGCGAATGTAGCGCTCACCGCGCAGAACTTCTGCGACGGCAACTTCACTATCATTGTCGACGAGCGTGCGCAGGGACGTGAACGACCTATGCGCTGTGCCAAGGGCTTCGCCCATCTCGGCTGGTTCACCGCCTAGCATCAATACGCGTTCCTGCAGCTTTTCGCGCTGCATGTTGCGTTCCTTTGCGAGCTCCAGCAGCGCTGGTTTCAGACCGTTTTGCTGGTCTGGCAGGTCTGCGGCCTGTTTGTAGAGGGCTGCAGCATCGATGTAGACGCGCGTCAGGTCATTCAGCTCTACAATTTCAGTCTGCGTAGCCTCTGGCAGTTCGATGTTCTGTTTCGCCATGGCCTCATTCTGTTCGGCCATCGCGGCTTCCGGGCCGGACAGACCCGCACTGCTGCAGGCAGAAAAGGTGAGCGGCAGAGCAAGTGCGACGGTTGCGAGTAGGGTCGTCTTCATTGTTATTTCCTTCCATTTGGATTGCTCCTTAAACGGACGGTTGCATGCGCCGTTCCGTAAGAGCACCAGCTGGAAGGTTACGATCCTGAGAGAAACGGAATGAATGCCAGGATCGCGACACCGAGGATGAGCCGGTAAATCACGAAGGGCAGAAAGCTCATCCGGTTCAGAACCGCCATCAGGGCCCAGATTGATGCGAATGCCGTCACAAAGCTGAGGCCCGCGACGATCAACCCATCTGATAGTGGGACGGTGATCTCGCCTGCATCGGCGGTCGCCAGCTTGAGGCAGGCATAGCTCCCCGCCATCAGGAGGACGGGCACCCCGCACAACATACCAAAGCGGGCCGCTTCGATCCGTGAGAGGCCAAGGCCGCGTGCGGCTGTCATGGTGATGCCTGACCGGCTAACGCCGGGAATAAAGGCAAGCGCCTGGGCAAGACCGATCAGAATGCCGTCCTTGACGGTCATGTCTTCTTCCTTGCGATGGGTCGGGCCTTTGACGTCTGCCCACCAGAGCGCCAGGGCGAAAATGATGGTGGCGGCGGCGATGACGTAAGCACTGCGCAGAATCTCAAGGCCCGGCGACAGCTCATAAACCAGACCGGCAAGAACTGCGGGCGGCGTCGCGACCAGAATAAGCAAGGCAAGTTTGGCGTTCGCGCTCAGGCGGCCGGGTTTGCGGCCGACCCCGATAAGCTCGAAGCCTCCAGCAATCGCGCGCCCAGTGTCGCGCCAGAAATAGGCAAAGAGCGCGAACAGCGTCCCTAGATGGGCCATCGCGTTGACCATCAACTCGTCTTCCCCGCCAATCCCGAAGAGGTGCGCAGTGAGCAATACGTGGGCAGACGACGAGATTGGCAGCCATTCGGAGATGCCCTGGACGATCGATATGACAAAAAGCTGTAGAAGGGACATCCTGATAACCCTTTTTCAGAAAGGACAGGTGAGCGTTCTGACACGGTTCGTCCGCGAACGCATCAGACTGTATACGTATCGAAACGATACCCAATAGGCTTGCCTAATAATTTGGCACGGCATATATTCAAATAAACTGCACAAATTACATATCAAAACGATATTTGGTGGGTGCTTTTGCCTTGCGGGCTTTGAAAGGCCCTTTATTAAGGCACAAACTTGCTCGTAACAGGAAATTTGCCATGGCCAGCCGCATGTTGAAGTTCACCAAGATTGATCGGTCTATGCCGGACAAGCGCGATGCCGGCCAACGCACAGGCGACTTCGATGAAATTTATGCTGACTATGCCCGTGAGGTCGCGGAAGATCAGGCCGCGCGTTGTTCGCAATGCGGTGTGCCGTTCTGTCAGCAGGGCTGCCCGCTATCGAACAATATCCCTGACTGGCTGAAACTGGTCGCCGAGGACCGTCTCGAAGAGGCGTATGAAGTCTCCATGGCGACCAATAATATGCCGGAAATCTGCGGCCGCATCTGCCCGCAAGACCGGCTTTGCGAAGGGATCTGTACGATCGAGCAATCCGGGCACGGCACTGTCACAATCGGCTCGGTTGAACGCTATATCACCGACACGGCGTGGGAAGAGGGCTGGGTTAAACCGGTAAAGCCACCGCGTGAGCGTGAGCAGTCTGCCGGCATCATTGGTGCGGGCCCGGGTGGCCTCGCCGCCGCAGAGCAGCTCCGCCGCAAGGGCTATCAGGTGACTGTCTATGATCGCTATGACCGCGGCGGCGGCTTGCTGATCTACGGGATCCCGGGCTTCAAGCTGGAAAAGTACGTTGTCGAACGCCGCATCAAGCGGCTGGAAGACAGCGGCATCCGTTTTGAGTTTAATACGTCAATTGGCGAAGACGTGAAGCTCACGGATCTGCGCGACAAGCACGACACCCTGCTGATCGCAACCGGCGTATACAAGGCGCGTGACCTGATGGTGCCCGGCGCTGGCTGCACGGGCGTCCACGCCGCGCTCGACTTCCTGACAACGTCCAATCGCAAGGGGCTCGGCGACACAGTGCCGACCTTTGATGACGGGACGCACAATGCCAAGGACAAGAATGTGGTTGTCATTGGCGGCGGCGATACGGCGATGGATTGCGTGCGGACTGCGGTCCGGCAGGGCGCAAAATCCGTGCGCTGTGTCTACCGCCGTGACCGCGCCAACATGCCCGGTTCGCAGCGCGAAGTTGCAAACGCCGAAGAAGAAGGGGTGATCTTCGAATGGCTGGCCTCGCCAGAAGCGCTCGTCGATGATGAGGCCGGAAATCTGAAGGCGGTTCGCGCCGCCCGCATGAAGCTCGGCGCGCCAGACCCGTCCGGTCGCCAGTCGCCTGAAAAGACGGGTGAGACGTTCGACCTTGAGGCCGACATGGTCATCAAGGCGCTCGGTTTTGACCCGGAAGACCTGCCGCAACTCTTCGGCGAGTCGGCGCTCACCGTGAACCGCTGGGGCGCGGTAAAGGTCGATTTTGCTACCCTCGAAACAAGCATCCCTGGCGTCTATGCGGCGGGTGATATCGTGCGCGGCGCTTCGCTCGTCGTCTGGGCCATCAAGGACGGACGTGACGCAGCTGAAAGCATGCATCGCCACATGAAAAAACTCGAACGCAGTCGCGCAGCAGCGCCGGTCGCCGCGCAATAAGCGCGCGCTGACCTCCAATTCCCGAAGGGCCTGAACAGATGACCGATACGATCGCAAAATACCTCGTCGAGCGCCAGAAACTGATTGATGCGCACGCCTATGACCCAGAGCACGAAAAAGATGCCTGCGGCGTCGGCCTCGTGGTCGCGCTGGATGGCAAGCCGCGTCGTGAAATCGTCGAAATGGGCATCAAGGCCCTCAAGAATGTCTGGCATCGCGGCGCTGTGGATGCCGACGGCAAGACGGGCGACGGCGCTGGTATCCGTATTGAAGTGCCGCAGGATTTCTTCCGTGAGCAGGCTGAGCGTACCGGCCACAATCCGACCAGCGACCCGATCTGCGTTGGCCAGATCTTCCTACCACGCACAGATCTCGGCGCGCAGGAAGCGGCCCGCGCGATCGTCGAGACAGAAATCCTGCACTTTGGTTTCTACATCTATGGCTGGCGTCAGCCGCCGGTCGACATTTCGGTGATCGGTCAGAAGGCCGCCGATACCCGTCCGGAGATCGAGCAGGTCATGTTCCGTGATAGCCGCGACCGCACGCCGGATGAGCTGGAACGCGCACTCTATCTCTGTCGCCGCCGGATCGAACGCAAAGCCCGTGAGGCTGGCATTCCGAGTTTCTATATCTGCTCGCTCAGCCACAAATCGCTGATCTACAAGGGCATGTTCCTCGCCCAGGACATCGACAATTTCTATCTCGACCTGAAGGATGAGCGCTTCGTCTCGCCAATCGCGATCTATCACCAGCGTTATTCAACCAACACCTTCCCGCGTTGGGAGCTCGCGCAGCCCTTCCGCATGCTCGCCCACAATGGTGAGATCAACACGCTGCGCGGCAACCTCAACTGGATGAAAAGCCATGAGATCAAGATGGTCTCAGGCGCATTCGGGGATGATGTGGAAGACGTCAAACCTGTCGTGCCGAAGGGCTTGTCAGACTCTGGCGCGCTTGATGCTGTGTTCGAAATTCTCTGCAAGGCCGGCCGTACCGCGCCAATGACAAAGGCGCTCCTGATCCCTGAGGCCTGGTCCAAGCGCGCCTCTATCATTCCGGACGAGCACGCTGCGCTTTACGCCTATTGCAACTCGGTCATGGAGCCATGGGACGGCCCGGCCGCGATCTGTGCCTATGACGGACGCTGGGCAATTGCCGGCCTGGACCGCAATGGTCTGCGTCCTCTTCGCTATGCATTGACGGCTGACGGTGTTCTCGCCGTTGGCTCGGAAACCGGGATGTGCCCACTTTCGGGGCATCAGGTTGTTCGCCGCGGCCATGTTCGCGCGGGCGGCATGATTGCGGCCAATCTCGAAGAAGGCCGGTTCTACGAGCATGACGAGATTATCGCCGAGCTGGCGAGCGAGCACCCCTATGACAAGTGGCTGAAAAACGTCAAAGAGCTGGAAACGGACATCATCAAGGGCGAAGAGCCGCGTCTTTTCGACAAGGAGAAACTGCTGCGTCGCCAGACGGTCGCCGGGTTCACGCTCGAAACTACCGAACTCATCCTTGCGCCGATGGCGGAGGACGGAAAAGAAGCGATTGGCTCCATGGGGGACGATACGCCTGTTGCCGTTCTCTCGCGCGAATGCCGCCCGCTTTCGCACTTCTTCCGCCAGAATTTCAGCCAGGTGACCAACCCGCCCGTCGACCCGCTCCGCGAGGACCGGGTGATGTCGCTGAAGACGCGCTTCAAGAACCTCGGCAACATCCTGACGACGGACGAGACCCAGCAGAACGTGTTCGTGCTGGAAAGCCCATTCTTGTCGACTGGCATGTATCAGCGCCTCATGAAGACGCTCGGGGCTGGGGTCGAGCACATTGATTGTACGTTCAAACTCGATGCCGTGCAGCGTGACGGCTCTGCCCTGAAGGACGCGCTTGCCCGCATCCAGTCTGAAGCCGAAGAGGCTGTTCGCGCGGGACGTGAGCACATCGTTCTGACCGATGAGAATCAGGACCCGGATACGGTCGCGATTCCGATGATCCTCGCGACGGGCGCTGTGCACTCGCACCTCGTCGCGCAGGGGCTCCGCACCTTCTGCTCGCTTACGGTGCGTTCAGCAGAATGCCTCGACACGCACTATTTCGCTGTACTGGTCGGTGTCGGCGCGACCTGCGTCAATGCCTATCTCGCGCAGGAAGCCATTGCCGACCGCCATGATCGCGGCCTGCTCGGCGACCAGCCGCTCAGCCATTACGTCCAGAACTATAAGAAGGCGATCGAGGCAGGGCTTCTCAAGATCATGTCCAAGATGGGCATCTCGGTCATCTCCTCCTATCGCGGCGGCTATAATTTCGAGGCGCTTGGCCTGTCGCGCGCGCTTGTCGCTGACTATTTCCCGGGCATGACGAGCCGCATTTCCGGCATCGGTCTCGCCGGCCTGGAAGATAATGCGGTCGAGCGTCATGAGATTGCTTTTGACGAAGAGGTCATCTCGCTTCCAGTGGGCGGTTTCTACCGCTTGCGGGCGTCAGGTGAACCGCATGCGCTCGATGGCAACATCATCCACATGTTGCAGGCAGCCTGTGACCGGGGCGACTTCGCGCTCTATGAAAAATACGTGCAGGCGCTGAGCAATCGGCCACCAATCCAGTTGCGTGACCTGATCGACTTCAAATCCCTTCAGCAGGTTTCGATCCCGCTGCAGCAGGTCCAGTCGGTCAACGAAATTCGCAAGCGTTTCGTCACGCCGGGCATGTCACTTGGCGCGCTGTCACCCGAAGCTCATGGCACGCTCAATGTCGCGATGAACCGGATCGGCGCAAAGTCTGTCTCCGGCGAAGGCGGCGAAATCCGTGAGCGGTATCGCCCGCTGCCCAATGGCGACAATATGAACTCCGCCGTCAAACAGGTGGCTTCCGGGCGCTTCGGTGTGACGGCGGAATATCTCAATGAGTGCCGCGAAGTTGAAATTAAGATCGCCCAGGGTGCCAAGCCCGGCGAGGGGGGGCAACTGCCCGGCTTCAAGGTTACAGAGCTGATCGCCAAGAACCGGCATGCGACGCCGGGCGTGACGTTGATCTCGCCGCCGCCGCACCACGACATCTACTCGATCGAAGACCTTGCCCAGCTCATCTATGACCTGAAGCAGATCAATCCTGATTGCCGCGTCTGCGTGAAGCTTGTCGCCCAATCGGGTGTCGGAACAGTGGCTGCGGGTGTCGCCAAGGCCAAAGCCGACGTTATCCTGATCGCTGGCGGCGTCGGCGGCACGGGTGCAAGCCCGCAGACGTCCATCAAATATGCCGGTCTGCCATGGGAAATGGGGCTCGCAGAGGCCCATCAGGTCCTGTCGCTCAACAATCTTCGTGACAAGGTAACCCTGCGGACCGATGGCGGTCTCCGTACCGGCCGTGACATTGTCATCGCCGCAATGCTCGGCGCTGAAGAGTATGGCATCGGCACCGCCTCGCTGGTCGCCATGGGCTGTATCATGGTGCGTCAGTGCCACTCGAACACCTGTCCGGTCGGCGTTTGCGTTCAGGACGAAGAGCTGCGCAAGAAGTTCACCGGTACAGCTGAAAAGGTCGTGAACCTCATGTCCTTCCTGGCAGAGGATGTGCGCCGTATTCTCGCAACGCTCGGCCTTTCCTCGCTCGACGAAGCCATCGGCCGCACAGATCTGCTAAGCCAGGTCAGCCGCGGGGCCTCGCACCTTGATGACCTCGACCTCAACCCGCTTCTGGTCCGGGTCGAGACCACCAAGCCGGTTGTCTATCGCCCAACCCATCGCACGGAAGTTGTCGACACGCTCGATGCACAGATCCTGCGCGATGGCGAACCTTTCTTCACACGCGGCGAGAAGATGCAGCTGGAATACGACGTCCAGAACGTCCAGCGCTCCATCGGTGCGCGCTCAAGCTCTGCCATCGTCCGCAAGTTCGGCGAACGCGCGCTTCCGGAAGGCCGGCTGCATATCCGCCTGACGGGCAGTGCCGGTCAGTCGCTCGGTGCATTTGCGGTGCAAGGTCTGCTGCTCGACGTGCATGGCGACGCGAACGACTATGTCGGCAAAGGTCTTTCCGGCGCGACTATTCAGTTGCGGCCTGCGCGCGATGCGCAGATCGAAGCGTCCGAAAACACGATCATCGGCAATACCTGCCTCTACGGCGCCACCAATGGCCGGCTCTATGCAGCCGGTCAGGCAGGCGTGCGCTTCGGTGTTCGCAATTCCGGTGCAGAGGCCGTTGTCGAAGGCTGCGGCGCGAACGGTTGCGAGTACATGACCGGTGGCCGCGTCGCGATCCTCGGACCTGTCGGCGACAATTTCGGCGCTGGCATGACTGGCGGCATGGCCTGGGTCTGGGACCCTGAGAAAATCTTCTCGCGCGTCGCCAACCCGGACTCCATCGACTGGTACCCGCTGGCCGATATGCGCGAAGATCACGTCAACCGGTTCCAGCTGATGCTTGAAATGCATGCAGAGCGGACTGGTTCGAAACGCGCCCGTAAGCTGCTTGAGGAGTGGGATCAGACGCTCGCAGAAACGCTGTTCATCGTTCCGAAGGAGGTTGCCGCCTCTATTCTCGGGGAAGAGCCGGTGGCCAAGGCCGTCTAAGTTGCAGGTTGCGCCTGTAGCGATGCCCTTGCAACCGGGGGCGTCGCTCCCCAATTGACGGCTAACTGCCAAACAGCTGGAAGCTAAAAACCACTGCCATGAGCAAACAGGACTATTATGAGCTGCTGGGCGTCGCCAAGGACGCCGATGCGAAGACGCTAAAGAGCGCCTATCGCAAGCTTGCCCTTAAATTTCACCCCGACCGTAACCCCGGCGACGAAGCCGCTGAGGCCAAGTTCAAGGAAGTTGGCGAGGCTTATGCGGTCTTGTCAGATCCGGACAAGCGCGCAGCCTATGACCGGTTCGGTCATGCAGCCTTTGAAGGCGGCGGCGGTCAGGGCGGCGGCAGCCCGTTCGGCAATATGGATCCGGGCGACATCTTTGAGAATATTTTCAGCCAGGTCTTCGGCGGCGGCGCCGGTTTCGCTGGCGGCCGTCGGCGCAATGGCCCGGCTCGCGGCAATGATCTTCGCTACGATCTTGAAATTTCGCTGGAAGAAGCTTTCAGCGGCAAGGATATGGCGATTTCCCTGCCAACAGCCGTTGAGTGCGAGGTCTGTGACGGCTCTGGCGCTGAGCCAGGCACGTCCCCTGAAACATGCCCGACCTGTTCAGGCGCTGGGCGCGTACGCGCCTCGCAGGGTTTCTTCACCATGGAGCGCACCTGCACGCGTTGCTCAGGCCGTGGCACGGTCATCTCAAAGCCTTGTAAAAACTGTCATGGCGCTGGCCAGGTGCGCGAAGAGCGCAATCTTCAGGTCAAGATTCCGGCAGGCGTTGAAAGCGGCATGCGCATTCGCCTCTCAGGTGAGGGCGAGCCGGGCATGAATGGTGGCCCGAAGGGTGACCTCTATATCTTCGTCTCCGTCGCCGAGCACGATATTTTCGAACGCGATGGACCAAACCTCTATTGCCCAGCACCGGTGCCCATGGTCACAGCAGCGCTTGGCGGTGAAATCGAAATTCCGACCATTGATGGCGGCCGGGCCAAGGTCACTGTGCCGGAAGGCGCTCAGACAGGCCGCAAGCTGCGTCTGCGCGGCAAGGGCATGCCGTCCTTGCGCGGGTCCAACCAGTCAGGTGACCTCTTCGTTGAGATGATCGTGGAAACCCCGCGCAACCTTTCCGCCCGGCAGAAAGAGCTATTGAGAGAGTTCTGCGAGCTCTCCTGCGCTGACTGCAACCCGGAAAGCGAGGGCTTTCTTGGCCGCGTGAAGAAGTTCTGGGACGGGATGACGGGCGACGACGCCCACCGCCCGAACTAGGCCTGAATTGCCAGCGAAATCTCAGCGCAGGTCTCTTTAAGCCGCGCGATATCCTGAGGGCGTGACAGCCTGTGGTCACCATCCTTGATCAGCTGGAAAACCAGATCAGATGTGGTCATCGCTGACACCAGCCGCTCCGCATGTTGCCACGGCACATCTGCATCCTCCATCCCCTGCAAAATGCGCACCGGGCCGTCGAACACGATAGGCCCATCGAGAATGGACCATCTCTTGCCGTCCTCGATGAGCGCGCGCGTAATGGGGTAGGGGTCACCATAGTCTGACGGGCGAAGATGCACGCCGTCTTCCATGATTTCCTTTTTCGCGGCCTCATCGAATTCCGGCCACATCAGCTTCTCGGTAAAGTCCGGCGCAGGCGCGATCAGCACCATGCCCTTTACGTGTTGCTTCAGCGCAAGCATCGAGAGCAGCGCCATCCAGCCGCCCATGCTTGAGCCGACCAGCACAAGATCGCCGGTCGTGCAGGTCTCAATCGCGGCCAGGGCATCCTCACGCCAGGCGCTGATCGTACCATCCTCGAACCGCCCGCCTGAAACCCCGTGCCCGGAATAATCAAACGCCATGAAGCCATGTCCGGCTTCCTTGGCCCAACTTTCCAGCTCGGTCACTTTCGTGCCGCTCATGTCGGACTTGAAACCTGACAGCCAGACATAGGTAAGGCCTGACTGTCCCTGATGGGCGCGGTGCGCAATCGTCCGCCCTTGCGGTGTGGTGAATTCTTGTATGCTCATGCGGGCAATCGCTCGCGCGGGACGCAGTCCATGTCAAGCCAGTGACTTGGCGAACCGGCCCGACTGGCATTACAGCCAATGCTGAAGGGCCAACGGTCCGCCAGCGGATCATTAGACGATGAAGGACATTACCCAGGTATGAGTGAGCCCGCGCAGCCAGATCTTGGCGGCAAGACGATCCTGCAGATCATCCCAGACCTGTCGGCCGGCGGCGCTGAACGCACGACTCTGGAAATGGCCGAAGCAATTGTTGCTGCGGGCGGCACAGCGCTTGTCATTAGCGAGGGTGGACGCATGCTGGACGCGCTGGAAGCGGCCGGCGGCGAGAATATCAGGCTCAACGTGAGCACCAAGAACCCGTTCAAGGTTCTATCCAATGCCGGAAAGATCGCAAAAATCATCGAGCAGCGCGGAGTCGACTTGGTCCATGCGCGCTCACGTGCGCCAGCCTGGAGCGCTTATTGGGCGGCCCGCCGCACCCAAACACCATTCGTAACGACCTATCACGGCGCCTATTCGGGTGTTTCGGGTTTGAAGAAATTCTACAACTCTGTGATGGCGCGCGGCGAGCTCGTGATCGCCAACTCAGAGTGGACCGCCGCGCATGTCAGATCCGTACACGAAATTGCGAACGAGCGGATCGTCACTATTCCGCGCGGCGTGGATTTTGCACAATTTGACCCTGAAAGAGTGAGCGCTGAGCGTGTAAAAGCTATGCGAGACAGTTGGAACATTCCAGCAGATGACAAGCGTCTTACCATGACGCTTCCTGGGCGGCTGACGGCCTGGAAAGGTCAGCGCGTAGCAATCGAAGCGCTCGCCAGACTGACTGGACCAGAGCGCGAGGGGCTGCACCTGGTTCTCCCGGGAGATGCGCAAGGCCGCACCAGCTATGTCGAAGACCTCGAAGCCCTGATCGACGCTGAGGGCTTAGGCGAGCAGGTTAGCATTGTCGGTCATTGCGAGGATATGCCGGCTGCGTATCTTGCGTCAGATATCGTGCTTGCACCATCCTCTCGCCCTGAAGCGTTCGGCCGTGTCGCCGCTGAGGCGTCTGCGATGGGTAAGCCCGTCATTGTTGCAGATCACGGCGGACAGCGAGAGATCGTCGTTGAGGGTGAAACAGGCGCAAGAGTTGCGCCCGGCAATGCGGCAGAACTTGCCGGCGCCATTCGCGCCATGCTGCAACTAGGCCCTGATGGCCGGGCAAGCATGGGCAAGGCGGGGCAAGAATGGGTCCGCGCGCGGTTTTCCAAAGAGGGCCTTCAAGCCGCAACGCTCAACGTTTACAATCAACTTCTAGAAAAGCGCGAGGACAGCTGAAATGTCACGCCCCGAAAACCCCGGTGAAAACGCGCAACGCGTTCTCGTCATCAAGCTGAGCGCCCTGGGCGACTTTGTGTTGGCGCTCGGCGCAATGCAGGCGATCCGCGCCAAGCATCCCAAGGCCGCCATCACCCTGTTGACGACCCCGCCTTATGCTGAGCTGGCCAAGGCGACCAGCCTGTTTCAGGCGATTGAGACCGACGGGCGCCCGGAAGGCATGAAAGCCACCCGCGAATTGCTCAAGCGCATCCGCGAGGCCAAATACGATATCGTCTATGATTTGCAGACGTCCGGTCGCACAGCCAATTACTTCAAGGCGCTGAACCTGCCTTTCCGCAAGCCTCCGCTCTGGTCGGGACATGCGCAGGGCTCGGCCTATTTCCATGACAATCCCTCCCGCGGCGAGATGCACAGTATTGATCGGCTGGCTGAGCAATTGCAGGTCGCTGGCATCGGTCCAGAGGACATTGAAGGGCCATGGCCGCCAATGGCTGATATGTCGTTCGTACGCCGTTCACAGGGCGACAAACCTTCCTTCACCCCGCAATTCTTTAGCATCAACGGCCCTTACGGCCTCATCATTCCCGGCGCGTCGGCCCACCGCGAAGCCAAACGCTGGCCGGTCGATTGTTATGGAGAGCTGGCGCGTCACATTGCGGATGCTGGTGTTACTCCGGTGATCATCGGCAGCAAGGCGGAGTCGTCGCTCGCTGCGGAGATTTTGCGGATGGAGCCGCGTGTCCGCAATCTCGTGACCCGCACCAGCCTATTCCAGATCATTACACTGGCAGAGCAAGCGCTGTTTGCCGTTGGCAACGACACCGGTCCAATGCATATGGCGGCACTTTCCGGCTGTCCGGGCGTTGCCCTTTTCGCAACGAGTGAGAGTGATCCAGCCCGGGCCGCCCCGCGCGGCGCCCAGGTTATTATCTGCCAGGCAGACACGCTCGATCAGCTCGGCGTACGCGATGTCTGGCAGGCTGTGCGCATGCTGGGTGTCATTCCCGGGGCCACGGCAGCGGGATAAACTTGAATTTCATGCCGGAAAACGGCATATATACCGCTTGATTTAATTGCTCAAAGGAGAAGAGCCATAGCACGTAGACCGCATGCGGCACCGCCATCCAAAAAAGATCAGGGGCCGCGCCTGAACAGGGACATCAAGGCAGACAAGGTTCTGCTGATCGATGCAGAAGGCGAAAAACAGGGCGTTATGCCCCTTATGGCAGCACTGGATGCTGCTGCCGAAGCCGGACTGGATCTTGTCGAAGTCTCGCCTAACCAGGAAGTCCCGGTCTGTAAGATCATTGACTATGGCAAGCTTCGTTACGAAGAGCAGAAGAAGAAGGCCGCTGCTAAAAAGAAGCAGAAGACGTCTGAGCTCAAAGAGATCAAGATGCGGCCAAACATCGACGTTCACGATTATGAAGTGAAAACTCGCTCGATGTCGCGCTTCTTTGAGGATGGCGACAAGGTCAAAGTCACGCTCCGCTTCCGCGGCCGCGAAATGGCCCACCAACACCTCGGCATGGAACTGCTTCAGAAGGTGAAAGAAGAGTTTGACGAGGTCGCGAAGGTCGAGCTCGAGCCAAAACTCGAAGGCCGCCAGATGACCATGGTGATGGCACCTCGCTAAGGTCTCGCGACCTTAGAGCGTCGTATGTTTGGTGAAAGCCTCACCATTCGGCACGGTCTCTTGGCGCGATCACATGCGCAGTCCGCACAGATCGATAGCAGCAGCCATAAAGGCCTGCATCTGCTGTTCCTGTGCGGGTGTCATGCTTGCTGCCGTTTCGCGAGCCTCGCGCATCTCTTCGCTGTCGTCGTCCGGGGCGTGGGTGCCCATGGTGACGAACATGTCAAACACCTCCGGATCGAGGCGTTGATTTGCGGCGCTGGCCATACAGTTGCACATCTTCCGTGTGCCCATCTGGTCCATGAAGCAGGCCTCGGCGAGCTGCTCTGTTTTTGTCAGGGGCTCGCTGCAGGCCGCTAAGAGAAGACTCGCGAGCAGGACGGGGCGCACGTAAAAACGCATGGTGAAACCTCCCGATTGGCGTACCGATTTAGAGCAGCATTCGCAGGCCTGTTGAAGAGGCGTGTTTCGGTGCGGCAATGATAGGCCTATTTACGGCATCCTGACTCACTTCGCGGTCTTGATTTCACCCCGCCTTTCCGTCATAAGCGCCCTCTTTCGAGTACTGCGGGCCGAAAACGGCATGCCTGCAGGCTCATGAACGACTAGACAGTGGGTCCTTCGAGGCCCCGACAGGAGATCGAAATGCCGAAGATGAAGACCAAGAAGGCTGCTGCGAAGCGGTTCAAGTTCACGGCGACTGGTAAGCTCAAGCACGGCGTTGCCGGCAAGCGTCACCGCCTGATGAGTCACAATGCGAAATACATCCGTCAGAACCGCGGCACCAAGCCCGTTGCTGATGCCGATGTGGCCCGCGTGAAGAAGTATCTGCCCTACGGCCTCTAGGCTGCCTGGCATCTGACACGAACTCGAACCGACCCTATTTTGCAGGAGGCCTAAATGCCCCGTTCACGTAATTCGACGCCGGCTCACGCCCGTCACAAGAAAGTTATCAAGGCGACCAAAGGCTATTATGGCCGCCGGAAAAATACCTTCCGCACCGCGCATGCTGCGATGTGGAAAGCAGGCACTTATGCCTATATCGGCCGTAAGCAGAAAAAGCGGACCTTCCGTTCGCTCTGGATCCAGCGGATCAACGCGGCTGTGCGCATCCATGACGAAGAGCTCACCTATTCGCGCTTCATCGATGGCCTGAACAAGGCTGGCATCGAGGTTGACCGTAAGGTCATGGCTGACCTCGCCGTGCGCGAACCAGAAGCTTTTGGCGCCCTGGTGGAGAAGGCCAAAGGCGCGCTGGCTTAAACGCCACGTATCGCTTTTCGCTTTTCTCCGCTATTCCGACCGCCAAGGCGGGGCGGATGAGCCCCGTTTGGTCTAACCCCAACGGGGCTTTTGCATGTCTGATATTGAAAAAATCGAAGCTGAGGCGCTAGGCGCGATCGAGCAGGCAGGTGATCTTGCCGCGCTCGATGCGGTTCGTGTGGCCGAGCTTGGCAAGAAAGGCCGCGTATCCGGTCTGATGAAGACGCTGGGCGGCATGAGCCCGGAAGAGCGTCAGACCATGGGCCCCGCGCTCAACGGCCTTCGCAACCGCGTGCAGGACGCCGTCGACGCTCGCAAGGCGGAGCTGGAAGAAGCCGCGCTCGAGCAGCAGCTGCAGACTGAGCGCATAGACATGTCGCTTCCCCCGCGCATGACGCCTGAAGGCCGTCTGCACCCCGTCATGCAGGTTTTTGAGGAAGTCGCATCGATCTTCGGAGATATGGGCTTCACCGTCGCTGAAGGCCCTGACATCGAAGATGACTGGCACAATTTCACCGCGCTGAACTTCCCTGAGGGGCACCCGGCGCGCGAGACCCACGACACCTTCTTCTTCAATCCTCAGCAGGGCGCTTTGCCTAAAGTGCTGCGCACGCATACCAGCCCGGTGCAGGTGCGTGTCATGGAGAGCCAGAAGCCGCCAATCCGCATTCTGGTGCCAGGCCGCGTCTATCGTAATGACTGGGACGCCACCCACACCCCGATGTTCCATCAGGTCGAAGGCCTCGTCATCGAGAAGAACATCCATATGGGGCACCTGAAAGGCTGTCTCATCGATTTCGTGCGCGACTTCTTCGAGGTCGACAATGTCGAGGCGCGCTTCCGTCCGCACTTCTTCCCGTTCACCGAGCCATCGGCCGAAATGGATGTGAAATACACCAAGGTTGGCGACTCGATCGAGATCGGGGCAGGTGACAGCTGGATGGAAATCCTCGGCTCCGGCATGGTGCACCCGAACGTCCTGCGTAATTGCGGGATCGACCCCGACGAGTATCAGGGCTTCGCTTTCGGTATGGGCATCGACCGTCTCGCCATGCTGAAATATGGCATGCCGGACCTGCGCCCCTATTTCGAAGCCGATGCGGGCTGGACCCGTCATTATGGCTTCCGGCCCTGGCTTTCGCCCAGCGTCTCTGGTGGCCTGAGCTAGGGAGCCAACGACATGGGAAACGGCAACAAAGCCGAAATGTTGATTGCGGTTTGCGCGGTGCTCACCAGCGCGATTGCAGTCTTCATTGCCTGGGACCAGGGCCGTGTCATGCGTGCCCAGCAGCATGGTGCCGTCTTTCCGGTCGTCCAGATCGAAGGTTTTGTTTCCGCGACCGCAGAGACGTCTTCAATGGGCATCAGGCTCACCAATAGCGGCGTCGGGCCGGCATTGATCGAGCGGGTCGACATGCTCAAGGACGGAGAGCCGGTTGAAACTCTTGCGCCATATGCGGCGGCGTTTCCACCCGGCTATCAGCAATCCTGGTCAAGCCTGATCGGACGAGCCGTTGCGCCAGGCGATACCATCACCCCGCTGCGTGTCGACTGGCCGCGGGGCGAAGTCACGCTCGAACAGCGCAATGTTGCCGCCGCAGCCTGGAGCGAGCTGGATGTAGAGATTTGCTACTGCTCTGTCTTCAACCGGTGCTGGACGGCCCGCGGCCTCGGTATGGGCGTCAGTATGAGCCGTGCAGAACCGGTCAAACGCTGCGAACGAAGCGAAAAAGATATCTTTGAGGACCTCGCAAATGATGTGCGCGCGCCTCAACCCGAACCGACCCCGGAAGTGGAATAGACAATGAAGTTCACACTCTCATGGCTGCAGGATTACCTCGCCACAAAGGCGCCGCTGGAAGACATTCTCGCGACGATGCTGAAGGCCGGTCTTGAGGTCGAGCATGTCGAAGACCCGGCCGCGAAACTCGCCGAGTTCACCGTCGCGCATGTGACCGCGGCCGAGCCGCACCCGGACGCTGACCGCCTGCGTGTCTGCACGGTGGAGACCAAGGATGGCACCAAGCAGATCGTCTGCGGCGCCCCGAATGCACGTGCGGGCATGACCGCCATCTATGCACCACTCGGCACCTACATCCCCGGCCTTGATTTCGCGCTCGACAAGAAGCCGCGCAAGATCCGCGGCATCGAAAGCTACGGCATGCTTTGCTCCACCAAGGAGATTGAAGCTGGCGAGGACAGTGACGGCATCGCAGACCTTGAGGGCGACTGGAAAGTCGGCACGCCTGCCGCCGAGGCGCTTGGCCTGACGGACAAGGTGATCGACTTCGAGGTGACCCCCAACCGGCCAGACTGGCTCGGCGTGCAGGGCATTGCGCGCGACATAGCTGCCGCAGGTACAGGCCGCTTCCTCGAAAACCCGATCCGCAAGGTTGAAGGCAGCTTCGAATGCCCGGTCGATATTCGTCTGGACGCGCCTGAGGCCTGTCCGGTGTTCGCCGGTGCGCTTGTGCGCGGTGTCGAGAATGGTCCGTCACCGGACTGGATGCAGGCGCGTCTGAAAGCCATTGGGATCACCCCGCGCTCGCTACTCGTCGATATTACGAACTACATCTCGTTTGACCGTGCTCGCCCGCTGCATGCCTATGACGCTGGCAAGCTGAAAGGCGCCGTGGTTGCTCGGCTTGGGGCTGCCGGTGAGAAGCTCGAAGCCATTGATGGCAAGACCTATGAAATCTCCGAAGACATGTGCGTCATCGCAGATGATAGCGGGCCAATTGGTCTCGGCGGCGTTATGGGCGGTCAGTCCACCGCCGTCAGCGCAGACACTGTGGACGTCTTCATCGAAAGTGCCTGGTTTGAGCCGCTGCGCACCGCGCGCACGGGCCGGTCCACCGGCATCATCTCCGATGCGCGTTACCGCTTTGAGCGCGGTGTGGACCCAGAAAGCTGCCTCGATGGCCTGAATTTCGCGCTCGCCCTGATCAAGGAATATGGCGGCGGCGAGGTTTCCGTTGCGCGCGTCGCTGGCGCGCCTCCGGCCCAGCGTGAGAAAGTTGTCTTCGACCGACGTGACGTTGCTCGCCTGACAGGCCTCGAAATCAAACCGGCCGAACTGAAGAAGATGCTGAAGGATCTTGGCTTCTCAATCGAGGACGCCGGTGAAGGCTGGTATCTCAAGGTGCCGAGCTGGCGTTTCGATATTGAGCAATCGGCTGACCTCGTTGAGGAGATCGCCCGCCTTGTCGGCTTTGATCAGCTGCCCACAACCTCGCTTCCAATGCCCGAGGGGGGACGCAAGACGGTCGTTACTCCGGCGCAGGCGCGGATCCGCAAGGCGCGGCGCGTGATGGCATCGCGTGGCTTCCTCGAGACTGTCACATGGTCCTTCATGCCAAAGGCGTTTGCCGAGATGTTTGGCGGCGGACAGCCAGCGCTGACGATCGCCAATCCTGTGGCCAGCGAATTGAACCAGATGCGTCCCAGCATCCTCGCCAACCTCGCTCAGGCCGCCCAGAAAGGCGCAGATCGCGGCGAGCAAGGCCTTCGCCTCTTTGAGGCCGGTCCGGTCTATCTTGGCGATGGGCCTAAGGATCAACGCAACGTCGTCGCAGCTCTCGTGCGCCCGGCACAGGAGCGCCATTGGAGCGGCGCGATTGCACCTTATGATGCGATGTCGGCCAAAGCTGACCTGTTCGCCCTGCTCGCAGAGCTGGAGCAGCCGCCAGCGCGTTTCCAGGTCGAGGCCCCACGTCAGACCCACTGGCACCCAGGACAGGCCGCCTGCCTGAAGCTCGGCCCGAAAGTCACGATTGCTCATTTCGGTGCGCTTCATCCGCGCGTTCTGAAAGCGCTCGATGTTGACGGGCCGGTCTATGGCTTCGAGCTTAATCTCAACGCGCTGCCGATGATGAAGGCGCGGGCCAACAAGACCAAACCGGTGCTTGAGCGCTCTGATCTGACGCCCATCCGGCGCGACTTTTCTTTCGTCGTGGACGAAGGCGTGCCGGCTGCAGATATTGTCAAACAGGCCATGGCGGCCGACAAGAAGCTGATCAGCGACGTGCAGGTCTTTGATGTATACCAGGGCAAGGGCATCGAGCCGGGTCAGAAGTCGATCGCCATTGAGGTGACGATCCAGCCGGCGAACGAAACGCTCAAAGACAAGGAGATCGATGCGATCGCCGGGTCTATCGTTGACAATGTCGCCAAGGCCACCGGAGGTGTGCTACGCGGCTAGCCGGGGTATCCAGCTAGGGCTCAGCTTGGGGGGAGGGGCATGGCTATTCAGCAATTGATGACCCAGATGGGGTTACGCTATCGGCTCTATCGGCAGATGGAGCCGCATGCGCGGGAAAAGTCGGGTCTATCGCCCTTCAATCTCTTCATCGTGATTTTGGTCCTGCTTAGCTTCCTGGCGCTTGCGCTGGAAACTGAGCCAACGATGAATGCCGACTGGATGGAGGCCATCGCGGTCTTCAACGTCGCCATCATTATCATCTTCGCCTTTGAATACCTGCTTCGGTTATGGGTCGCGGGCGAAAATCCCGAATATAGGGGTGTGCGCGGGCGCATCCGCTACATTTTTTCCGGCTATGCGTTGGCCGATCTTATCGCCTTCCTGCCAGAGCTTCTTTGGCTTGTTTTTGCGCCAGAGCATGCCAGCCAGCAGGTTATCATGGTGCTGCGGGTTCTTCGTCTCGCGCGCCTCGCCAAGATCGCGCGCTTCATCCCGGCCTTCGATGTGCTTGGCGCAACGCTAAGCCGGGCGGGCCAGCAGCTTTTCACCACGCTCGCGATGGCAATGGCGCTCGTCTACATCTCCGCCGTCGTTCTTTATTTCGTAGAGGGCGTGGGCGGCCAGCAGCAGGAAAGCTTTGCGTCCATTCCCCGCGCCATCTGGTGGGCAATCGCAACACTGACGACGGTCGGCTATGGCGACGTCTATCCGGTTACCCCGCTGGGGCGCTTCTTTGCGTCGGTGATTGCGATCGCAGGCATCGGCATGGTCGCCCTGCCAGCGGGCGTTTTCGCCAGCGCTTTCTCCGATGAGCTGCGTGAGCGCGAGAACGCCAAGCTTGAGCGACGCGAGGAACTGCTCGAGGAGCGTATGGATGCAGTTGAAGCCAAGCAAGACGCTGAGGAAAACCACTCGGCCTGATCCGGACCTAGTCCGTTTCAGGCGCATCCATGGCGAGCACGATTTGTGCGTAGCCTCTCGCTAGCCGTCCCATATTTTCAACACTGAGACGCTCATTCGTCCCATGAAAGCCAGCAAGATCTGCCGGGCCGACCAATGACGGCGCAAACCGGTAGACATCCTTGGTGATCGCGCTGGCATACCGGGCATCCGTTGCTCCAATCACAAGACCCGGCGCGACCGGCGCGCCGTCGCCAACTTCCTTCGCCACCGCGTAAAGCACACCAAAGGCACGATTATCGGTAGCGCTGACGGGAGAGGCTTCACTCGCGATCCCGTCCGCAACCGGCGCGACCTCGATCCCTTCAATATCCGCGGTGACATCGCGAATATGCTGCATCACCTCATCGACCGTATTGTTCGGATGGATACGGAAATTTACAATCGCCGTCGCGCGCTGTGCCAACACATTCTCCTTGGCAGACCCGGACAGCATGGTCGGCGCTGTGGTTGTGCGGATCATCGCATTGCCTTGTGGCGAGCTTGAAAACTGGCTCTCTACCAATCCGCCGAGTAACCATTGATTGCCCATGGCGAGGCGCGCCGGAAAGCCAAGATCTGCGGAGATGACCTTCATCATGTCAGATGTCGGCGCCTTGGCGAGGTCTGCCGGCATCTGGTTTTCATCGAGAGCAATCAGCGCCCGCGAGAGACGAACGGTTGCACTGTCGCGAGGCGGCGCTGAGGAATGCCCTCCATCGGCGATGGCGGTGATGCGCGCCGTCAGATAGCCTTTCTCGGCAATGCCAATCAGACCCAGCGTGCCACCGGTGACGGGATTATCCTCAATCACCATAAAGCCTTCGTCGAGCGCCATGACGGGCGTCACGCCCCGTGATTTGAGCAGGGCGATGCCGGCTTCTGCGCCTGAGCCTGAAACTTCTTCATCATGACCAAGCTGGAGCAGGACTGTCCTGCGCGGCTGAAATCCATCCCGCGCGAGTGCATCGAGCGCTTCCATTAGCGCCACGAGCGAGCCTTTGTCGTCCATCGCGCCGCGGCCATAGATGTAGCCATCGACAATCTCGCCAGCGAAGGGCGCGCCGGTCCAGTCACCTTCAGTGCCTATGTTGACGGGCACAACGTCCTGGTGCGCCATGAGCAGGATCGGGTCGAGCGAGGGGTCAGAGCCTTCCCACGTATAGAGAAGCGTGTAACCGCCAGGGACGGTTTCCTTGTTCGCGGCGGCATGAAAGGCTGGGTAGGTGGTTTCGAGCCACGCCTGAAGCTCGAGCCAGGGGCCTTCCTGACCGGGGCGAGGGTCACCGCCTTGCAGGGTAATCGTGCGGAACTTGATCGCTTCAGAAAGGTGCTCTGCAGCCCGCTCGACCGAAATGTCCGGTGCATCCGGCAGCTCAACCGTCTGAACATCGCTCGGCGTGCCGCCATAATTCAGCGCGCGGACAACCAGCACGGCGACAAGACCAAGAAACAATACCCCAATTGCGCCCAGTACTTTTTTCATGGCGAATCTCCCTCAAAATTCTCATCACCCACTGTGCGGCGCGCAGTCGTGCGGGGCAAGAGGTCCATGCCTGATGCGCGCGAGTATGATGGCGAAGGACCAGATGAAAGGAGCTCATCGCTCTTGATTCGATCCGCTCCATAAAAAAAGCCCCACAGCTTCGCGCCGCGGGGCTTTTCTTTAGTCTTGTCTTGGTAGGTTCGCGGATCAGCTTTGTCCGCTGACCGCCAGCACATCTTCAACCGTGCGAAGGCCTGGCTTTGGTGAGGTCACCAGCACGGCCATGTTGCCCGGAAGGTGCTTGTTATCGAGCATCTTCTCGTGTGCAGCTGGAATATCCTCCCATGAGAAGACTTCCGACATGCATGGATCAATGCGTCGATCGATAACCAGCTGGTTTGCGGCAGATGCCTGCGCAAGGTTTGCAAAGTGCGAACCCTGGACGCGTTTCTGGCGCATCCAGAGGAAGCGGGCATCCATAGTCAGATTGAAGCCTGTCGTGCCGGCGCAGATGACGACCATGCCGCCGCGTTTCACGACGAAGACGGAAACCGGGAACGTGCTTTCGCCCGGATGTTCGAAGACGATATCGACATCCTTCTTGCCCGTGATCTCCCAGATCGCCTTACCGAACTTGCGGTTCTCACGCATATAGTCGGAGAATTCCGGCCCGTTCACTTTTGGCAGCTGACCCCAGCAATTGAAGTCTTTCCGGTTGAGCACGCCCTTGGCGCCCATCGAATAGACGAAGTCGAACTTCTCCGGGTCCGAGACCACACCGATGGCATGGGCACCGGTGACGGCGCACAGTTGGACGCCAAAGCTGCCAAGGCCGCCAGACGCGCCCCAGACAAGGACGTTATTGCCCGGCTTCACGATGTGCGGGCGGTGGCCGAACAGCATGCGGTAGGCGGTCGCGAGCGTCAGCGTGTAGCAGGCGCTTTCTTCCCAGGTGAGGTGTTTTGGACGCGGCATACACTGGCGCGCCTGAACGCGGCAGAATTGCGCGAAGCTGCCATCCGGCGTCTCATAGCCCCAGATGCGCTGGCTCGGCGAGTTCATAGGGTCGCCGCCATTACATTCCTCGTCGTCGCCATCATCCTGGTTACAGTGGATGACAACCTCGTCGCCTGGTTTAACGCGGGTGACCTTCCGGCCAACGGCCCAGACAATGCCGGCTGCGTCAGACCCGGCGATATGAAAATCTGCCTTGTGGATGTCAAAAGGGGAGATCGGTTCGCCGAGACCGGCCCAGATGCCGTTATAGTTCACGCCGGCAGCCATGACGAGCACCAGCACCTCGTCGGAATCGATTTCCGGCACCGGGACTTGCTCAATCTGCATCGCTGTTGCGGGGCGGCCGTGGCGTTCGCGGCGAATCGCCCACGCATACATCATTTTCGGGACGTGAAACTCGGGCGGGATCTCGCCCATTTCGTAAATATCTTTCGTCTCACGCGTCTTTGTTGCCGTCGTCATTCTTCAGAGCCTCCGATAATGCCAATTGTGAGCAAGATTATTCTTCTGCTTCACAACTCTCCTGTTAGGCGGGACACTGACCAAATCATTGACCTCAAGGCAAGTAAAAATTTGCTGCGGCGCAACATAATTAGAGGGGTTTATCACCTTGGGACCGGCTGATCTTGTGTATTTGAACGGGGCAATCATCCCCGCGGCTGACGCGGCCGTGTCGCCTTTTGACCGGGGCTTTCTGTTTGCGCACGCCGCTTATGAAGTGACGGCTGTCTACAATGGCAAGCTGATTGACTTCGAAGGTCACGTGGCGCGCCTGCAACGCACGCTTGCCGGAATCGACATTCCCGAAGCGATTGATGCGCAGGCTCTGGAAAGCCTGCATCTGGACTTGCTGTCACGCAACAAGGTGACCGAAGGCTTCGTGTACCTGCAGGTCACCGGCGGGGCCTATGGTGGGCGCGATTTCGTGGGCCCCGACGTATTGAGCCCCGGCCTCTTCATGTTTTGTGAGGCACGTGAACTCATTTCTGAGAAGGCGCGTGATGGCGTCGTTTCCATCACCGTGGAAGACCAGCGCTGGAAGCGGCGTGACTACAAGACGACCCAGCTCTTGTCCCAGACACTGGCCTATCGCCAGGCTGCGAAAGAGGGCGCCACCTCGGCGATCTTGCATGAGGATGGCTGGATTACTGAGGCTGCCTCCGCGAATCTCTGGATTGTCACGCCCGATGGCACGCTCATCACGCGAAATCTTGGCCATCAGATACTGCCAGGTGTCACGCGCCAGTCGGTCCTGAAACAGCTGTCGCAAGCCGGCCTGAAAGTGGAAGAGCGGGCCGCCTCCCTCGAAGAGGCCCGCACGGCAGCGGAAATATTCACCACGGCCGCAACGTCGCTTGTCCTGCCCATCATACGTCTCGACGGCACCGACATCTCCAACGGCCAGCCGGGCCCCGTGACACGGCGTGTCCAAGCGCTTTATTACGAGGCGATAGGCGCTGATCTCCCAACCGCGGCGCCGTGGCTCAAAGGATCGGCGGCTTCCCGGCGCGATATCGGCGAAGCGTATTGTGGATCTTGATGCTGAGGATAATGGTCGCCAGCACAATCGTGATTAAATTTGCAATGATCATCGGCGTGCTTGAAATCATCAACCCATAGATCAGCCAGCATAGAACGCCCGCCGTAAACATCGCGTACATGATCAGCGACAGGCTTTCGGTGTTGCGGGTGCGCAAGACGAGGATGGCCTGCGGCAGGAAGGAGGCCGTGGTCAGAATGGCCGCAATTGAGCCGATCAGGTCTTGCATGAGGCGTCTCCAGGCTGATCTCGTCGCCTAACATGAGGCAACGCATTCCGTCATGCCTAAACTGAAGCAATGATATTGCGCTGACGCGCTCGTATCAGCCTGACGTGCGGGGAAACTTGCCCTTCCCCAGGGTTCAGTCCATGTTGCAGCGCAATAACAACGGAGGTCGCATAATGACAAAGAAGCCTTATCAGCATGACGCGGATCGCCCGTGGATTTTCCGCACCTATGCGGGGCATTCCACGGCGGAAAAGTCGAACGCCCTCTATCGTTCGAACCTTGCGCGCGGCCAGACAGGCCTCTCCATCGCTTTCGACCTGCCAACCCAGACCGCCTATGACAGCGACCATATCCTGTCCAAGGGCGAAGTCGGCAAAGTCGGCGTGCCAGTCAGCCATCTCGGCGATATGCGCACCCTGTTTGACGGGCTGCCGCTTGAGGACATGAACACCTCGATGACAATCAATGCGCCCGCCGCGTGGATGCTGGCGCTCTACGTCGCGCTTGCCGATGAGCGCGGCGATGATCGCGCCAAACTTCGCGGCACGACGCAGAACGACATCATCAAGGAATATCTGTCGCGCGGCACCTATGTCTTCCCGCCAGAGCCCAGCATGCGTCTGATCGCCGATATGGTCAGCTGGTGCTACACTGAGGTTCCAAAATGGAACCCGCTGAATGTCTGCTCTTACCATTTGCAGGAAGCTGGAGCGACACCCCAACAGGAACTCGCCTATGCGCTGGCGACGGCCTGCGCGGTTCTCGACGCGGTCAAAGCTGGCGGACAGGTCCCTGATGAGGACTTCTCGACCGTTTTCGGCCGTATTTCTTTCTTCGTAAATGCCGGCGTCCGTTTCGTTACGGAACTTTGTAAGATGCGCGCCTTTGTGGACCTTTGGGAAGAGATCGGACGCGAGCGCTATGGCGTCGATGACCCGAAATCCCTCCGCTTCCGATATGGCGTTCAGGTTAACTCGCTGGGGCTGACAGAGCAGCAGCCTGAAAACAATGTCTACCGTATCCTGCTTGAAGCGCTCGCCGTCACGCTGTCGAAACGCGCCCGGTGCCGTGCACTCCAGCTTCCAGCCTGGAATGAGGCAATGGGGCTGCCCCGGCCGTGGGACCAGCAATGGTCGCTACGCCTGCAGCAGATCCTCGCCTACGAGACCGACCTGCTCGAATACGAAGACCTGTTCGATGGTAGCCACGTCATCGAAAAGAAGACCGAAGAGCTCAAAACCGGTGCTCGTGAAGAGCTCGCCCGCATCGACGATATGGGCGGGGCGGTCGATAGTGTCGGCTATATGAAGGAAAGCCTCGTTGGCGCGCATGTAGAGCGCATCCAGGCCATTGAGCGCGGGGAGCAGAAGGTCGTTGGCGTCAATGCGTACCTCGAAAGCGCTGACAGCCCGCTCAGCGCAGGCGAGAAGACTATCGAGACGGTCGATCCGCTGCTGGAGGCAGAGCAGGTCCGCGCCCTTCGGGACTGGCGCGCCAAGCGCGATAATGCTGCGGCAGAAGCGGCAATCGCTGCGCTGAAGGCGGCCGCAAGCTCGGGCGAGAATATCATGGAGCCATCCATCGCCGCCGCAAAAGCCGGCGTAACCACCGGCGAGTGGGGCACGGCCCTGCGCGAAGTGTTCGGCGAGTATCGCGGCCCGACCGGCGTTGCGGTGGTGGTCGATTCTGGCGGTGATGAAAACATCGAAGCCACCAAAGCACGTGTCGATCAGGTCTCGGAAGCCCTTGGCCGCCGCCTCACCTATGTCCTCGGCAAGCCCGGCCTCGACGGCCATTCAAACGGCGCCGAACAGATCGCCAGCCGGGCCCGCGCGTGCGGCATGGATGTTATCTATGAGGGCATCCGGTTCACCCCGTCCGAGATCGTCGCGCAAGCCAAGGAGGCCGACGCGCACGTCATCGGCCTTTCTATCCTGTCGGGCAGCCATCTGGACCTCGTCCGGGACACGATCGCCGAGATCCGCAAGGCGGGCATGGAGGGCGTCCCTCTCGTCGTCGGCGGGATTATCCCACCTGAGGATGAGCGCGCCCTGAAACAGATGGGCGTTCGCCGCGTCTACACGCCGAAAGACTTCAAGATCACCGACATCATGGGAGATGTGGTCGATGTCGTCGAAGGCGCTTGGCTCGAGAAGGTCTGACGCTCAACGCTGGCTTTCAATGAAGGCAGAGGCGACCGTCACGGGGCCTGATCCTCGCCCAGAAACGCCTTGAGCCGCTCAATCGCCTCATCCCAATGGCGCGAAATCGCGTCCAGATAATGTTGCGCGTCTCCAAGTGCGCGCGGATCGAGTCGATACCGGCTTTCCCGGCCGACGCGGTCATTCGAGACGAGGCCGGCTGATTCGAGTACTTTGAGATGCTTGGTCACGGCCTGCCGGGACATGCCAAAGCCTGAGGCGAGGTCCGAAATCGATCTGCCTTGTCCATCGCTAAGCGTGCTCACAAGTTTCAAACGCGTCTCGTCACCCAACGCGCCAAACACCTCAGCAGTGTGAATTTTACGCGTTGCGTTACCCATCAACAAACGCGCCGATATTGTGCATCTGCTCTTCCCATCCGCCTTCATTGCTGAGCCGGGCTTGCTCGCCCTTGCCGGGCGGGAAGCTGTCAAAGCCCGACTCCACGATAGTCAGATGCGTTCCCGTCCCAGTTGGTTTCAGCTTGAATTCCACGAGGGTTTCAAGCCGGACATCACCCGGCTCGGCTTCGATGTTATCGTGATACCAGATGAACGCGAAATACACCTTTGGCCGGATGACCGTTGTGCGGCTTTCCCATTTGAAGTGCTCATAGCCTGGATAGGTTATCTGCCCACGTGTCACTGCCCCTTCGACAAAGGGGTCGTACAGTTTCACCTTGAACCAGTCACCAAACTTCTCGTGATCGGTGATGGCGTCCCAGACAGTTTCGACGGATGCTTTGAACTCAGCCGTCTTTTCGATTTGGTTGGTCATATGCGCAACTCCTTGGTTGCATTTTTAATCGGCCGAAAAATAAACGCAACTGAAAAGTTGCGCTCATTGAAAGGGTTTAGGATTTTCGACGCTCAGACCGGCACATTCGCCCGCAGCATGCCATAATAGTCACGGATGCGTTCGACGTAGCGCACTGGCTCATAGCCGCGCGCATAGCCGTGCTTCACGGTCTGATAATACTTGGCGCGCGTGAGCAGAGGCAGCATCCGTTCGATGTCATCCCAGCTTGAAGGATCAAGGCCCTGGCGAACGGCTAGCTTACGCGCGTCGTAAACGTGTCCAAGCCCGATATTATAGGCTGCGAGCGCAAACCATGTCCTGTCCTTGCCTGTGATATCCTCCGGCAGGCGATCATATATGCGCTGCAGATATTCTGCTCCGCCTTTGACGCTCTGGGCAGGGTCCAGCCTGTTGGTGACGCCAACTTCGCTGGCCGTCCGGTTCGTCAGCATCATCAGACCACGTACGCCTGTCGGGCTTCGTGCATCAGGGTCCCAATGGGATTCCTGATAGGCTTGCGCGGCAAGTAGGTGCCAATCGAACTCTGTCTCGCTGGCGGCGGTTTCGAAGTAGGTCCTGAATTCCGGAAGGCGCTCATTGACGCGTTCTACAAAGCGTAGAACCTCAATATAGTCGAACTCATCCAGATGGCCGAACCAGCTCTCGTCAAGCTCAGCGAGATAACCGCTCGCGTGGGCTTCGATGAACCAACCGGCGAGGGCCTGGTCCATCCCATTTATCTTTTCGTTGTAGACCCAGCCGAGCGGTCTCGGCTTGGTCAGCGACATCGAGACCTTGAGGTCAGGGAATAGCCGACGGGCATATTCGGCGAGATGGGAATCGGCGACGGTGCAATCGATAGCGCCGGTCTCGACGCGCCGTATGATCGGCATGGCTGAACCTGCATTCTGAGTTGACCATTCCAGCTGCGGATAGTCGATGCGAAGCGTCTCCAGCGTTTCCTGATAGGACGAACTGGCAAGAATAGTCAGATCTACGTCCAGCAGGTCCTCTGCCGTTTTAGGGGCGATAACGCCCGGTCCGCAGACGACTATTTCCGAAACTTCCTTATAGGCCGGACCAAAGGTCAGGCGTGATCCTCTCATTTCGGTGATCGTAAGACCTGCCGCAGCAATGTGGCCGCGGCCCTTCTCCATAGCTTTCAACAACTCGTCGATGCTATTCATCTTGATGAATTTTGGGGTGACCCCAAGCGTATCAGCAAATTGCTGAACAAGCTCGGCTTCGTACCCGACAGGGCCGTCGCGGGTACCGCGATAGGTTGTTGGGCCTTCAAGTGTAAGTACGATCAGATCGCCATCATTCTGTATGGCTTCAACAGACGTTGCCTTTGAGACATTTGCTGTATCTGTGCGGTTAGAGCACTGGGTTAGTCCCAGTCCCGCGAGGATCGTCACGCTGGCAATCATGCCGTTGCGGACTGTATGATTCATAATGGACTAATGGATAGCGCAGCAATTCGTTCAAATAAAGCACGCAAAGCGATACTGCGGTCCGGCTGCGCCAACCTCAGCGTGTCTGGGCGACTCATATGGGACGGGTTTTGAAATTCCCGTCCCATATGTGCATAGCGGTTAGATTCCTTCGTCGGCGTCCGCCTCGTCACCCGTCCCGAACAGCTTGCCTCGCTCGGTTATCAGAACAATGACCAGACATGCGATGCCCAGCCCGACATACCCTTCCAGGATCGGCACGACGGACCCATCAAAGCGGCTCGCGACCAGCCAGCCAAAAAAGCTCGCGACTGTGGTCGTCATAAACCCGTACGCGGCGCTGCCGGTTCCTGCGATCTTGGCCAGCGGCTCCATGGCGAGGGCGGAAAAGTTGGCCCCTATCATGCCGAAGCACGCAAAGGTGAGCGCAAAGAGCGGGTAAAATATCAACAAGTGCTCGCCGAAGACCGACATCAGAACCGTGTTCAGAATGGCCAGCGCGATGAACCCCAGAAGGACGGTGTGGCTAACTCGCCGCATGCCGATTTTCTCGACCACACGTGAATTCATGAAGTTGGAAACCGAAAGTGCTGCCGCAATGCCGGCAAACCACAGCACAAAGGTGTCTGCCTTGTGAAAGACATCGCGGAAGACCTGTTCGGATGAAGCGACATATGAAAAGAGCGCGCCGAAGATGACGCCGCTCGCGCACATATAGCCGAGCGTGACAGGCGTCATGATGACTTGCTTATAGGCCCGCATCGATCCGGCGAAATTGAGCTTCGGTCGATTATCAGCGGGCAATGTCTCAGGCAGGCGGATCGAGATCCAGGCAAACATGATCAGACCGGCAAGCCCCAATATCCCGAACGTCCACTGCCAGGGCGCAAAAAGCATCACGCCTTGTCCGATGACGGGCGCGAGGATCGGGACAACCATGAAGACCGTCATGACAAGCGACATCAGGCGCGCCATCGCTCGCCCGCCCATCAGGTCCCTTACCACCGAGACAGCAATCACGCGGATTCCGGACGCAGCAATGCCCTGAAGGAAGCGCGTGACCAGCAACATCGTAAAGCTGGTCGCTGCCATGCAGGCAAATCCCATGATCGTGTAGCCGACGATGCAGCCGAGCACGACTTTCTTGCGGCCGAAGCTGTCCGAGACGGGGCCGAAAACTAGCTGTGGCGCGCCGAACCCCAGCACGTAGGCAAAGATCACCAATTGCTGGTCGTTCTGGGATTCAAGCGAATAGGAGGTCGCAATTTCATGCAGCGCTGGCAGCATCGTATCGATGGCCAGCGCATTCAGCGCCATCATCGCGGCAATCATGCCGACGAATTCCCAAATGGGAAGGGGAAGGGCCGGGCGAGACACCGCCGGGGCCGCCAAGGAAGGTTCGCGTTTCATTGAAATGCCGCCACTGGCTTGAAGAGCAAAGGCAATATCTGGCGGGCATTGGCGAAAAAGCAACAGGCAGTGACGGTAATAACCATCACTGCCTGCATCTCACGCATGCGTCCCGCGTACAGTCCATCGAAAATGGAGCGTTCAGTATTGCGGTGACTTCGCTCTGGCCGCATCATCAATATTGATGATCGGGCAGATATTTTCCTATTCTGGTCAATACTTTGATAGATCGTCCGAAGACCTATGGAGCATCGCTGTGGCCACGTCGAAATCTGAAAAAGTCCGCAGGCTCGTCGACGAAACCTATGCGGCGACGCTTGATCCGCTGCGCTATGAAGATCTGCTCGCGGCGTGGCTGGACTATGTCAGTCAGTCCGACGAGGCGGCCTCATCCGGCTCTGGCATTGATGATGATATCAACACGCATTTCGAGCGCGCTTTGGCGATCCTCGACCGAATGGGGCGCGTGAAGGCGCAAGGTGATGCGGCGCGTCTGATGGTTGATCATATGCCCGCCGCTGCCGTTCTTTTGTCGACTGGGGGTAAAGTCCTGAGCGCAAACCAAGCCTGCGCTTCACTTTTTGGGGCGTCAATGCCGCAAAGGCTCGAAGACCTCAAACTCGACAAATCGGCCGAGGCGCGCTTCTGGAGCTGGGCTCGCCGCAACGCCGGACCCGACCGGTCAGACGATTACATCTTTCTGCGGACGCGCCTTGGAAATTCCGACCGCCCCGTCCGCGCGCTGATGACGCGGGCCGCTTTGCGCGCGCAACCTGATGCGACACCTGAAGATGCCATCCTGCTCGCCCATCTGGATGTTCACATCGGGCCGGTTGAGCGTACACTCCTGCAGGACAATCACGGTCTGTCTGAGGCTGAAACGGATGTCGCCATACGTCTTGCGAAAGGCGACACGCCCGAGAAGATTGCCAATGATCGAAACGCCAAAATGGCGACCGTCCGCACACAAATCCGCGGCATTCTCGCAAAACTCGATGTTCCGAGCGTCACCGAGGCTATCCGTGTGCTGTCGGGTTATGGTGCGGCGGTCAGTGCCGCCCGGTTTGTCACTGAAAATGCGCCAGCCATCACCGAGCTGGACCGGCAACGCCGCAAGGCGCAGATGACATTGCCGGACGGGCGCACCTTGAGCTGGCTAGAGCAGGGCGATCCGGCAGGCCGACCTGTTCTGTTCTTTCACCATCTCTATCATGGGCCAAGCTGGACTGAGCCGGCCATTCAGGCGCTCGCCCATCAAGGATGGCGGGTCATTGCGCCCTCGCGCGCCGGTTTTGGAGACTCAGGTGGCATAGACACATCTGGCCTCGACGACCGCGTTCGACAGAACGTGGCAGCTTTTGCGCAGCTGGTTGAACGGCTGAAAACAGGTCCTGTCATTGTGATCGGTCAT